>JANWYO010000137.1 GCA_025055215.1 Gemmataceae bacterium | reverse complement strand
CCGACCTGCCGGGGGACATGACGTATCAGTATCAGTGGGTGCCGATGCTGCAAAATGCCCGGGGTTGGTACAACAAGGGGACGTTTGGCACGTACGATTTGCCGGGGAAGGCGGACGATTGGCTGCGGGACATTGAGTCGAAGGTTCCCGATCTGTTGCGCCGGGGCCAGGAGTTGGGGTTTGGATTTGTGCCGGGGCAGCGTCCGCAGCCGAACCGTCAGGGGCATATTGCGACGACGTTGGAGTGGGCCAAGCGGCTGACGGCGGAGGACATCAGGGTGCTGCGGGGGGAGGCGCCGTACAGCGAGAAGCTTCCTGATGTCGATGAGGGCTTCACCGCGAAGGATCTGGAAGACCCCAAGAAAGCGGAGCATGCCCGCAAGGTCATCACTGAGCGTTTGGAAAAGCTTCACAAGGAGCGTCCGGGGGGGTACTTGGTGCGGGAGGCGCCGGTGGAGGACATCAAGCAGTTGAAGATCCTGGTGGGGCATTTGAAGGAGGGGCAGTTCCTGACGAAGTTCCGCAAGATTTTTGCCAAGGACGAGATGAGCGATGATTTGCTGATCGTGCCGGCGAAGATGGGCGAGGCGGAGGACCGGTCGGAGTACGAGGAGATTCTGCCGACGTCACCTCCGTGATGGCCGAGGCTGGAGCGAGCCTGGTGGAGTCGGGTGGGGGCCGATGCTGGGCGCGTCGGCCCCCACCATTTGTGCGGCGTCGCTGTCAGCGAAACTGATGCTCAGCCGCCGGGAACTTGCGCTCTTGCACCTCGCGGCAGAAGGCCTCAACGGCCCGGAGGACTTCCCGCCCCAGTTCCGCATATTGCTTGACAAAGCGTGGGCGGACATCCTCGTACAACCCGAGGAGGTCGGGGGTGACGAGGATTTGCCCGTCACACGCCGGCCCGGCACCGATGCCGATGGTGGGGATCGACACGGACTCAGTGATCTTCCGCGCCAACTCACTGGGAACGCACTCGATGACCAGGGCGAAGGCGCCGGCCTGCTCGGTGGCGCGGGCGTCGTCGAGGAGCTTGGCCTCGTCGCGCTGCACCCGGAAGCCGCCCAGCCGGCGGACCGATTGCGGCGTCAGCCCGATGTGCCCCATGACCGGAATGTCGGCCGCGGCGATGGCCGCGATGCTGGCCTCACTGCGCACGCCGCCCTCCAGCTTAACGGCGTGGGCACCTCCTTCCTTCACCAGCCGACCGGCGTTCTCCAGCGCCTGCTGCGGACTGACTTGGTACGACATGAACGGCATGTCCGCTACCAACAGGCTGCGGCGGACCCCGCGGCTGACACAGCGGGTGTGGTAAATCATCTCGTCCAACGTCACGCTGAGGGAGTGCTCATTCCCCTGGACCACCATGCCAAGCGAGTCGCCGACGAGGATGCCATCGACGCCGGCTGCATCCAGGAGCCGCGCCATGGTGTAATCGTAGGCGGTCAGCATGGTTAAGCGCACGCCCCGCGACCGGGCCGACAGGAAATCGGGCACCGTCACTGGCCGGCGATCCGCCGCGGAGGAGGTCGAAGCGACGGCGCCGTTGGTTCTCTTGGCAGCGGCGGGCATGCGGATACCCCCTGAACGAAGCGCGGTCACTGGCCGGCGGGCACGGCAGGCGACCGGTTGATCGATCCGCGGGGCGGAATCGCCCCGCGGAGCACGGATGAAGCGACGCCATTATAGGCCGAGGCCGCCCGCGAAGCAGCGCCAATCTGCCAAGCGGGTGTCCCTTATGTCCCTTGTGCTCCCCGCAGGCTGTGGCACCACGGAATCGCTGGATCCCTGGACGTGGAGAGTGCGAGGGGTGGAGCCAGTGTGAAAAGATGAATCGGTGTGGCAGAAGGAACTTGAGGAGATTGATCAGCTCGCGCTGGCGCGAGGACCGGAGACGCATGCTGGGCACGCAGGGAGATGTATCTGTTGGCGCTCGTTGCATGCCCAGCGGGCGCGAAACGATGAATCGACTCGGCGGGGAAAAAACCAGCGTCTGAAGCGCCCAGCCGCGTGCCGAAAGAGAGGTTTCTCCTGCCGGGCGACCGCGGGTGCCGGCTGTGGCGACCGACACTCCCACCCGGGGGGTGCTGCCTTAAGCGGGGGCCAACGGCTGGCCGTTCGGACCGATGCGGACCACGCGGATGGTGGGGCATTCGCCGCCTTCGGCCGGGTGATGGGCCACCACGACGGCCAAGTCGCCGGTCGAGACGGCCCCGCTGTGGAAGGCGGCCCGCACGGCCGCATCGAGTCGGTCCGTGCCGGGCGCTAAGCCGTCCGGAAGGAGCACCGGGGAGAGGCCCCAAACGAGCGCCAACCGGCGCAAGGTTCCCGGGTCAGGCGTGGCGGCGACGATTGTCACCGGAGGCCGATGCCGGGCAATCAGGCGGGGAAGGCGCCCGGTACGGGTCGGGGCGATGATCGCTTGGGCTTGAAGTTTCCGTGCCAGGTCACAGGTTTCCTGGCTGACGTGGTCGTCCATGCGGGCGACGGGCACGCTTAACTCTGGAAAGTCAGCCCGGTGCTTCTCCGCCTCGCGGGCGATGCGGTCCATGCACGCGACGGCCTCGACCGGGTATTGCCCGACGGCGGTTTCCCCGGAGAGCATGACGGCATCGCTGCCGTCGTAAATGGCATTAGCCACGTCGCTGGCCTCGGCCCGTGTCGGTCGCGGATTGAGCCGCATCGAGTCGAGCATGTCCGTGGCGGTGATGACGGGTTTGGCTGCCCGCCGCGCCTGGGTAATCAACGCTTTCTGCACATGGGGTACTTGTTCGAGCGGGATTTCCACACCGAGGTCGCCCCGGGCCACCATGATGCCGTCGAAGGCGTCGATGATGCGGTCGGCGCGTGCGACGGCCTCGGGCCGTTCGATTTTCGCCAGAATAGGAGCGTCGAGGTAGTGAGCGCGGGCAGCTGACCGCAACTCGTCCGCGGCGGCAGCATCGCGGACAAACGACAGCGCCAGCCAATCGACCCCCGCTTGAGCGGCAATGGCCAAGGCATCGCGGTCTCGCGGCGTCAACGAGGGAATCGAAAGCGTCGTGTCCGGCAGATTGATCCCCTTGCCCGGGAGCAACGTGCCGCCAACCTCGACGTGAGCCACCACTTTCCCGTCGCCGATCCGCACGGCGCAGAGTTGCAATCGGCCATCGTCGAGCAGGATGCGCTGCCCGGGACGGACGTCCGCCAAAACCTCCGGCTCGGTGACACCGATGTCAGCGCCTGAAGCGTGGCCCGGGCCGAACGTCACCTCCCGACCCGACACCAGGACGATGGGGGCCGATAAGACGGCGCGGAGCTTCGGACCGGGAAGGTCTGCCAAGATCGCCACCGGCCTGGCCAGGCCGGCGGCTGCCTCGCGTAGCCGACGAATGCGGGCCAAGTGATCAGCCGGCGTGCCGTGGGAGAAATTGATCCGCACGACATCGAGCCCGGCATTCAGGATGGCTTCGAGGACACCTGGCCGGTCCGTGGCTGGTCCTAGTGTGGCCACGATGCGAGTTCGCCGCCGCATGAGGTCTTCTCCGGTGCCGGCCGGTGGGCCGGCACCGGCCATGATAGCGTCCCCCGTCCGGCGGCGACAGTCCGCGGGAAGCCCGTCAGGCGGCCATTCGTCGCGGTCGATTTCGGATGTCGAACAGGCCGAAAATCTCCTCCTCCGTCAGACCCAGCGACGGCGGCGGGCCACTCCGCTCGATCAGCTCGTTGAACACTTGCCGCTTCCGCTCCAGCACCTCGTGGATGCGTCCTTCGATCGTCCCTTGGCTGATGAACCGCGTCACGAAGACCGGTTCCCGCTGTCCGAGGCGGTGCGCCCGATTGATGGCTTGGTCCTCAATCGCCGGGTTCCACCAGCGGTCGAACAGGAAGACATAATTGCTGAACTGGAGGTTCAGGCCGACGCTGCCGGTGCCGTAGCTCATGAGCAGCACATGCTTCCCCGGGTCGGTGCGGAAGCGGTCGAGCACTGCCTGACGCTCCTTGGGAGGCACGCGACCATGATACAGTAGAGGTCCGAAGGGCTTCAGGGCCACGGCCAACTGTTCCAGGGGCTCCACCCACTGCGAGAAGACGATGGCCTTGCGGCCGCTCTCGGCGATTTCCGCGAGGTCGGCCAACAGCTGCTCGAGCTTGGCGCTTTGCCCGGTGAGCGGATCGAAATTGCAAATCTGCTTGAGGCGCATCACCAGCTCAAAGACGTGCTGCACGGTGATGGTGTCGCCCAACGCGTTCAGGCGAATGACGCCCTCCTTCTCCGCGAGGTCGTAGGCGGCCCGTTGGGCGGGCGTCAGTTCCAGGTAGGTGTCTCGGATCATCTTAGGTGGCACATGCGGCGCGACCTCTTCCTTGGTGCGGCGGAGGATGCAGTCGCTGGTGAACTGCGGAAGCTGCTTGGCCGGCGTGTTCGGCGGAATTCGCTCCGGGTCGAGGAAGGCGAAGATGTTGACCAGGTCCTCGGGCTTGTTTTCGATCGGCGTGCCCGTCATGGCCCAACTCCGCTCGCGGCGGATGCTGCGCACGACCTGCGCGGTCTTGGCCTCGCGGTTTTTGATGCGTTGAGCCTCGTCGAGCACCACAAGGTCGAAGCGGACCCCTTCCTCCGTGAGGAAGGCAGCGTCGCGCGTCAGGAGTTCGTAGTTGACCAGCTTCACCGGGCAGTTCGACACCAGCCACGACGTTCGCCGCGCCTGGTACTCGCCCCCGATGACCTCGAACGGGACGTCTTCGGCCCACAAGCGGAGTTCGCGGGACCAGTTTAAGACCAGCGGCTTGGGACAGACGATCAGCACGCGCTGGAGGAGGCCACCGTGCAGGAGGAGCCTCAGGGCGATGATGACTTGGGCCGTTTTGCCCAGGCCCATTTCGTCGGCCAGAAGGGCGGCATGGCGTGGCATGAGGAAGGCGATGCCCTGGACCTGATAGGGATAGGGCTGATACGGCAGCTGCACCTGCTTACCGGCGAAGAGGGATTCGAGCGGGGGCTGGAGGAGGTAGAGGAGCCGGTCCTTGAGCAGGAGCAGGTCGCGGGGCGGCTTGGGCCGGGTGCGGGGCAGGGCCGCCGGCGGCACGGCCGCCGGCGGCAGGCCGGCCGATGCCGGGCGAGGCCCGGCGGCCTCCCCAAGCCGCGCCGGCCGGGCTTTCAACGGCTGGTCCGGCGGAGTCGGAAAGCGCCACCCCTGCGAGCCGATCTCCAAGGGCAGCTTCCCCAGCGACCGCACCCACGGCACTTCCGTCAAAAGCCGAGCGTCCCGCACCGCCATCGGCCAACCGCGGCGCCATGCCGGTGGGGCTTCCACCTCGGGTGGCACCGCAAGGGGGACCGCGGTTGCCTCGACCGTAACGTCGAGGGCCACCGTCTGAATCCCGATATCCGGCGTCAGCGGCACGACCGAAACTGTTGGCGAAGCGTCGTCCATGAAGCGCGGCTCTCCGGTGGTCGCTGGCGGGTGTCGGCGGGAGCGATCCACCCTGTGACATCGGCCGTCCGTGGCCCCTCCTTGAGGCGTCCGAACTCCGCGCCGGGCAATCGGGCCAGCTGAGGAGTATGATGAGAGAGCTTCAGCGGGGAGAGGCGCTGTGGGGCCCGGCATGCGTTGTCCGCGTTGCTCGATCGAGCTGCCGTTCCGCGACTTGGTGCGGCATTTGTGGCTGGCGCATGGGCTGCTGTTCGACGGTTCCCGCGCCCGGCCACCGTGGGCGGTGCTGCGGGACCAGGTCGCCGCCACCGTGGGCGGCGGCGACCTGGCCGGCGTCGTGCGCTGCTACGACTTGGCCAGCCGCCTCGACCCCCTCCGCGGCCCCGCCCGCGTGCAAACACTGCTCGCCCGCCTGGGCTGGCCGGGAACCCGGCACTGCCCCCGTTGTCAGACACCTCTCGCCCCCTCGCTGCCCCTTCCTCCGCCGCTGGAGCAGGCCCACGGCCGACTGTTTGGTGACGGCTTTGCCGTCGATGTGGATGACACCCGGCTGACATCGCGACTGATTGTCACCACGCCGACCGCCACGCTGTGGTGCGGCCCCGAGCCGGGCCGACGCTGGTCGGATCGGGGGCGGCGCCTGCTCGTCCCCGGGGTGCTGCTCGCAGTGGCCGTGGTGCTGGCCCTGGTCCTTCGCGCGTGTTCCCTCCCGGCAGAAGTGCCGACGAGCCTCCTCCTGAGCGCCGCGCTCGGATGCTACGTACTCCTCCGCCTTGGCTGGCCGACGGAGTCGCCTCCCGAGGAGCGAGCCATCGACTATGCCTGGACATGGCTTGTGCCTCAGCTTCAGGCCGGCGGTTGGCCTGCCGAAGCCTGGAAATTCATTGCTCGGCTCGCCCGAACCAGCGCGGGCCGCGGGCATGGCCCGCGGCGTGAAGTGGCGCTCCGCGATCTGGTACGCCACCTCGAACCGCTTTCCGACCGGGAGCCGGGTGCCCTGCCGGTCCTGACCGCTGCCTGGCGTCTGTTGGCCGAGGATGCTTTAACCCAACGACGTGACCCGATCCGGCTCGTCTTGGAAGTCGTGCAGCGCGCGCTGAGCGGCGAGGTACCCTGGCTGGCTGTCGGACTTCTGCTGGAGGGATGGGAAAGCCCGATCTGGACCCCCGGAAACCTCGCCCGGCTGCGGTTGCTGGTCTGCGAATATGCCTTTGCCGAAGGGTTGCAGGTCGGCGATCTGATCGCCCTCGGCCACCTGTGTCCCAGCCTCGGCGAGGTGCTGCGCATCGACTCGCCGACGTCGCTGGTCCGCCTCCGGTGGCTTTCCCAAGCCCACGACCGGCCTTGGGAAAACGTTGGGCCGGGGGTGACGGCCTACGAAATCGCCGGCTACCCCGACCTGGGGGCCAGCGTCCTTGGCCGCGACCCTGATCTCCTCTTGGCGGCGGGTCTTAACGGTGCGTGGCATTCGGATGCTGCACTCATCCGCATCTGCGAGCAAGGGGTGATCTTCGCTGACACCCTGATGTCGGAGCCTCGCGACGTCGCCCGAGCGATTCCCCGGCTACCGCCCGAGTCCCGCTCTCCTGCCGTGCTCCAGACCCTGGAGGCATGGATTCGGTATCACGCGCTCTTGGTCCGCAGCGCCGAAGGACCCGTGAGTTATTCCGGCGCCGGGCTGTCGCGGTTGAAGGTGTGTTCTACCCTGGTGTGCTCGAGGTGCCAACTTCGCCGCGACGCGGGCAGGGTGTCAGCCGCCGCAGGCCGGGCTGCCGAGGCCTTGCCCTGAGATCGGCTCGTCGATCCGGTACAATGGGCGCGCGCACCTTGGTCGAGCGGTGGCGTACGCG
>JANWYO010000109.1 GCA_025055215.1 Gemmataceae bacterium | reverse complement strand
CCGGCGCCACCTATTTGTGGTGGGGGGGGTGTGGCCCGCCCCCGGGCGGGGGGGGGGGGGGGGGGGGGGCCCGCCCCGGCCGGCCCCACCACCCCAAGCCTCGCCGCCCCGCCATTGCTATACTCCCCTTCGGCCCGCCCGCAAAGGAGTCGCCATGCCACGGATTGCTTTCCTCTTCCCCGGCCAGGGGGCCCAGAGCATCGGCATGGGCCAAACCCTGTGCGACCGCCTCCCCGCCGCCCGTCGGCTCTTCGACGAGGCGGCGACCATTCTCGGCTACGACCTGGCGCAGCTCTGCTTCCACGGGCCCGCCGAAAGGCTCAACTCCACCGTCGTCAGTCAGCCAGCCATCTTCGTCAGCAGCCTCGCCGCCCTCGAATCGCTCAAAGAAACGGAACCGGCTACTGTCGAAGCCTGTGAAGCAACCGCCGGCCTCAGCCTCGGCGAGTACACCGCCCTGGTCTTTGCCGGTGCCTTGTCCTTTGCCGACGGCTTGCGGGTGGTGCAGCAGCGCGGCGAAGCGATGCAGGCCGCCTCCGATGCCCAGCCCAGCGGCATGGTCAGCATCCTCGGCCTGGAACCGGAGCAGGTCGAGGAGTTATGTGCGGCCGTGCGGCCGCACGGCTGGATCCAGATCGCCAACCGCCTATGCCCCGGCAATCTGGTGGTCTCAGGAACCCAGGCGGCGTGCGAGGCGATCATCGGCCTGGCCGAGGCCCAGGGGGCCCGGACGGTCCGCTTAACCGTTGCCGGGGCTTTCCACACGCCGCTGATGAAACCTGCCGACGAGCGCCTGGCCGCGGCGTTGGCCGGCGTCGAAATCCATAAGCCACGCATCCCTGTCTGGTCGAATGTCGATGCCCAACCCCACACCGATCCCGCGGAGATCCGGTCGCTGTTGGTTCAGCAGGTCGTCCAACCAGTCTTGTGGGAGCAGATCCTTCGCAACCTCCTGGCCGCTGGCATTGATCGCTTCTACGAAATCGGCCCCGGCCGAGTGCTCGCGGGATTGCTGAAGCGCGTGCAGCGCAGGGTCGAGTGCCAAAACGTGACCGCCTGACTCGGGCGAACCTCGAACGCCAAAGGTGGGGTCGAGCGTTGCAGGTGGCGGTTCTTCCCTCCTCTCCGCCGAGCTGATTCATTGGTGCGCGCTGGCTCTGCCCCGCCGCGTCGCCCCCGGCCGAGCTGGCCGACCTGCCGAGAGACTTCGGCTTTTTCCTTGCACAGGTCCGGCCAACGACCTAGCATATAGGCGTGGTCTGGCCAAACTAACCCTCCAACGCTGCCAACCGCGAAGCCGTCACGACGTTCCCCGAGCTACTCGCCCGCGGCACGAATAAGTTCACCCAGTGCCACAAACAGGAGGACGCCCATGTTCCGACTGGAAACGACCGGGCAGCGTCTCTGCGACGGGCTGACGCGTCGTGAGATGTTGCGGATCGGGGGCATCGGTACCCTCGGATTGTCCTGGCCGACCCTGTTGCGGGCGGCCCGAGGCCCGGCGACAGGCGACCGGACGTTTGGCAAGGCCAAGGCGTGCATCTTTCTGTTCCTCACCGGCGGGCCGCCTCAGCACGAAACTTGGGACCCTAAGCCCGACGCCCCGAGTGAAATCCGGGGCGATCTCAAGCCGATCCCCAGCGTTGTTCCAGGTCTTTATGTCGGGGAGTTGATGCCCCGTACCGCCCGGGTCGCCGACAAATGCTGCGTCCTTCGGGCCGTCTCGACCAACGACAACGCCCACTCGTCCAGCGGCTATTGGATGTTGACGGGGTATCCCCACGTTCCGACGAACGTGGAAAACGCCAAGCCGGGTCCACCCAACGATCATCCCACGCTTGGCGCGGTGATCCGGAAATTACGCCGACCCCGCGGCTTGCTGCCGGCGGCCGTGACGTTGCCGGAGCACCTTTGGAACACCGGCGGCATTCCCTGGCCCGGCCAGGACGCCGGCTTCCTCGGTCGGAGCGCCAACCCCTGGCTGCTGCACTGCGACCCCAATGAGCCGAACTTTCAAATCGCCGGCCTGTCCCTCAGTTCGGAGCTGCCACCGCTGCGGTTGCAGCAGCGGCAGTCGCTGTGGGCCCAGATCAACCGCCATTTTGACTCCCTGTCTCGTCAAGGGGCCTTGCTGCCGCACGATGCCTTGATGCAACAGGCTTTTGATCTCCTGCGGTCGCCCCAAGCCCGGCAGGCCTTCGACCTGGAACGCGAGCCGCCCAAGCTCCGCGATCGATACGGCCGACACCGCTTCGGCCAAAGCGTGCTCCTCGCCCGGCGGCTGGTCGAGGCTGGCGTCTCGCTGGTCCAAGTGAATTGGACTCGCGACAAGGACAACGATGACTCCAGCCCCATGTGGGACACCCACCGGAAGAACGAATACTACCTGCGGCAAAAGCTGATGCCCCCGTTTGATGCCGCATACTCGGCGCTGTTGGAAGACCTGTCGGACCGCGGCCTGCTCGACGAAACACTGGTGGTGCTGGCGGGCGAGTTTGGCCGCACTCCGCGGATCAACAAGAACGGTGGCCGGGACCATTGGGGCCATGTCTTCTCGGTGGCCCTGGCCGGCGGGGGGGTCCGCGGCGGCCAGGTCCTCGGCGCTTCCGACGCCATCGGCGGCCAGCCACGCGATGGCCGCGTCCAGCCCCAGGACCTTGCCGCCACCATCTTCCATTGCCTCGGCCTGCCTCCGGATACCGAGCTTCACGACACGCTCGGTCGGCCGATTCCCTTCAGTCGAGGCGAAGTGATCCACCGGGTCTTCGGCTGAGCGAGCCAACAGGGCAGGACACGCCTCACGCCCCGTACTTGCCGAGGCGGCCGGCGTGCGCCAAGGCCAGCGGCATCAGGTACATGGCCGGTATCTGACCCAAGCCACCCCGCAGGCAATAGGTTTCGCCGAACTCGGTCACGGCATCCGGCCGGCAGGTCCGCGACCACAAGAGTGTCGGCACCGGGTGCCAGCTGTGGCTGCGCAACTTGCTTGGCGTGCTGTGATCGCCCGTGACGATCAAGACGTCCGGCCCCAGGGCGCGAATCCGTGGCAACTCGGCGTCGAGCCGTTCGATCATCTCCACCTTGGCGGCAAAGTTGCCGTCCTCGCCGGTGCTGTCGGTGTATTTGAAGTGGAGGAAAAAGAAGTCGAACTGGTCCCAGAGGCGGCGGAGGGTCTCGACCTGGTCGGCCAGGGTGCTGCCGGCGTCGGCCACGGTCATCCCCACGAGGCGAGCCAGCCCCTTGTACATCGGGTAGACGGCAATGGCCACCGGTCGAACGCCGTAGACCTCGTGCATGGTGGCGATCTTGGGATAGCGGGCGAAGCCGCGGAGCGTCACCATGTTGGTCGGGGCGTCGTCCCGCAGGACACGGGCGGCCTCGGCGACGAACTGGTTGACTATGTGGGCCGTAGTTTCCGACGGCGGATCGGCACCGCGTGCTGGCAGCGGCGGCACGCCGGTTTGTTGCGGATCGGTGTCGTTGACCGCATCGCCCAGCTGGTCGCCGCGAAAAACGACGACAAAGCGGTGTTCCCGCACCGGTTCGACGAAGATGTCAACGCCGGGGACGCGGATGGTCTGGAGCTTGCGGCACATGGCGACGCAGCGCTCGGTGGGAGGCCGGCCGGCGCGGCGGTCGGTGATGCGGCCGGCGTCGTCGACGGTGACGAAGTTGCCGCGGACGGCGACGTCGCGGGGACCGACCTCGAAGTTGATGCCCAGGGCTTCGAGGATGCCGCGGCCGATGCGGTACTGGAGGGGGTCATAGCCAAACAGGGCGAGGTGTCCGGGACCACTGCCCGGGGTGATGCCTGGGAGGACGGGGATGCTCAGGCCACAAACCCCCTCGCGGACGCAGGCGTCGAGGTTGGGGGTGCGGGCCGACTCCAGCTCGGTCTTGCCCCCGGGCTCGAGGGGGAGGCCGCCCAGGCCGTCCGCCACCAGGAGGACGATTTTGCTGTCGTTGGGCTCTTGCAGCTCACGGATCAGGTCATGAATGTTCATGGCAGGAGTTTACCCGCGTCAGCCGTGGGAGTACAGTAATATCGCCCGAAGGCCGCGCCGGCCGACGCCGCGTTGCGGCCCGCAACGCGGCGGGCTGAACCGGTCCCAGCGCACCGCCACTGTCGAAAGCCGATTCCGCCATGCAACTCCCGGATGAAGCCGTCAGTTATGAATATCAGTCCCTGCTCATTCCGTCTCACGAGGAGTGGAATGCCGTCGCCGAACTGCGTGCCAAGCACTACCTGGCAGCCGCCCGGCTGAAGGCCTTGGTGCCGCAGCTGATGCAGGTCAAGAGTCAGGTCGCCATCGAGCGCGAGTTGCAGCAGGTGCCATTGGAGATGCAGCCGCTGGACTCCGGCTTCATCGACTTGCCGCAGCGGCTGCTCGACATGCACCGCCGCCGGGGTGAGGCGAGCGAGCTTGGCCGCGTGCTCGCCGTGGCCCAGCGCCTGCGCGAGCAAGTCGATCGGGTCCTGGTCCTCGGCACTGGCGGCTCGACCTTGGGAGCACAGGCCTTGTTCCAGGCCCTGTGCCATACGCACCACAATGAGCTTCCGCTCAAGGCCCGCCTGGGGGTGCCCCGGGTCTACTTCAAAGGCGACAACCTAGACACCGACGCGCTCCAGGAGTTGGTCGATCTCTTGGAAGCCACCTGCGTTGATTCCGAGCTGCGCGACGAGCGTTGGGGAATTATCGTCATCAGCAAATCCGGCGATTCGCTGGAGACCAGCGTCGCCTTCCGGGTGTTTTACAAGGAGGCGGCCAAGTTCTACGGGGCACGCTCCGACCTGTTGCACCGGCTGATCGTGCCCATCACTGGTGAGAACAGCCGGCTGCGCAACCTCGCCCGGGCCATCCGTGTGGCCGAGGAGGACATTTTGACCATCCCCGAGCGGGTCGGCAGCCGATTTTCGGTCTTCACGCCGGCCGGCCTGCTGCCGGCGGCGGTCATGGGGTTGGACGTGCGGGCCCTCTTACTAGGGGCGGCAGCCATGACGCGGCGCTTCCTCGAGGAGCCGTTCGACCGCAATCCCGTGCTGCAATTCGCCGCCGTCAACTACCTGATGACCGAGGAGCTGGGCAAGAGCATTCGCGTGCTGGCGGTCTGGTCGAGCAAGTTGGAGGCCTTGGGACGCTGGTACGCCCAGCTGGTGGCGGAGAGTTTGGGCAAGCATGGCCGCGGCCCCACGCCGCTGACGCTGGTGCAGACCCGCGACCTGCACACCCACGGACAACTGCTGCAAGAGGGCGCCCGCGATAAGGTCATCAACAACCTGGTCCTCCGCACGCCGCGGACGCCGCCATTGGCCATCAGCATGTCGGACTATAACCAGGACGAGCTGAACGCCCTCAATCGCAAGACCTTGCCCGACTTGTTGTCGGCCGCCTTGCGCGGGGCCAACACCGCTTATGCCGATGTTGCCCGTCCGACGGCCGATCTCGTCCTCCCTACCCTCTCTGAACACACCATCGGCCAGCTGATGCAAATGCTGATGCTGGCCTCCGTGATCGAAGGCCGACTGATGGGCGTGAATCCCTACAGTCAATCGGGGGGCGAGGTGTATCGGCGAAACATGCGGGCCATCTTGAAGACGTGAGAGCAGGAAGCCCAACAGGTTCCTGCCTTCGCCGCACCTTCAACCTTTTCGCGGTCCACGCCCCAGTCAGCGGGGTATAATTAGGAAGGTCGGTTCCAGACCTGCCAACTCAGGGGGAGCAGCCATGGCCGTCGTCGCCGAGCCCGCAAAGCCTGCAACGCGGCACGAAGCGTACATCGAGGCAGAATTGGCCCGTGTCCGGCAGCGGATTCGGCTGTACGACGTGGCCACGGCCGTCTTGCTCTTCCTGGCGGGCCTCCTCGCCTTCACCCTGACCCTGATCTTTCTCGATCATTCGTTGGTCCTTCCCGCGGGGGTGCGGCAAGCGGCGCTCTTGGCGTTCGTGGTCGCGGCGGGAGCCTACCTGGCGATGGGCGTCATTCGACCGTTTTGCCGACGGGTCAATGCCTACTATGCGGCCCGGGAGCTGGAGCGCACGGTGCCCGACGCTAAGAATAGCGTGGTCAACTGGCTGGACCTGCGCGACGAACGGCTGCCGGCCGCGATTCGCGTGGCGATTGGGCAGCGTGCCGCCCGGGACCTGGCTCAGGCCGACGTGGAGGAGGCGGTCAGCAGCCGACGGGTGCTCGCCGCGCTGGGGCTGGCGGCGGCTCTCTTGGCCGCCGCCATCGGCACCGTCGTAATCCTCCGTCCTGCGCCGTTTTTCTCCTTGCTGGCCCGGACGTTCGTCCCCTTCCGCGAAGGGGCCATCCTCACACGAACGCGAATCCAATTGCTCGAGCCGGCCGGCGGGGACGCCGTGGTGCCGATTCATCAGCCGGTGAATTTTGCCGTTCGCGTCGAGGGGAAGGTGCCGGACCCGCGCCATCCCGATGCCCTCAAACTTCGGTTCCGCTACGCCCGGTCGGAGCTAGTGTGGCAGGAACGACCGCTCGAACTCCTCAACCCCCACTCGCAGCGGGAATGGGGGACACGCTTGCCCGCGTATCAAGTGCATAATGGGTTCTGGTACAAGATCACCGGCGGCGACTTTGAAACGCCGGAGTACCGCGTCCAGGTGCGTTCCGGCCCGCTGGTCACCGATTACGAGGTCACCTACCACTACCGCCCTTACCTCCGCTGGCGCGACGTCGTCACTCGGGACCCCAACTTGGAAGGGCTTCGCGGCACCGCCGTCACCATCCTCGCGCGGACGAACCGTCAAGTGGCTGAAGGCCGACTGCTGATCGAGGGCCGACCGCCTATCTTGGCCGAGAAACTCCCTGATCGGCCCGACAGTCTGCTTTTCCGCCTGGTGCTGGACAGGGATGGGCAGTACGTCATCCGCTTCACCTCCAAGGAAGGTGAAGAGAACCCGGAGCCGTTGCCCTACCGCATCAAGGTCATCCGCGACGCCGCCCCGCGCGTGCAGATCACCAAGCCGGAGCAGGAGATTTCCCTGCCGGCGAACGGGGTCTTGGAGGTGGAGGGATTGGCCGTCGATGACGTTGGCCTGACCAAACTCCAGCTGCGCCTGCGGGTCGAGGGGGGCGACGAGTTGGCAGCCAAACCTTACCGCGAAGGGAAGTCGTTCCGTTTCGACGACGGCACCTATCCCCAGACCCTCGACTACCAGGATTTCGTCAAGTTGGACCAGCTCCAGGACGCCCAGGGTCGGCCCAAGCCGCTCCAGCCGGGCATGGTCCTGGAGTATTGGCTGGAGGCGGTGGACAACTGCGACTATCCCGAGGCGAACATCGGTCGGAGCCAGACGCAACGGGTGCAAATCGCCAAGCCTGACGATCCCCAGCGGCAGGAGAAGCGACAGAAGGAGGCCGAGCAGCGTCAGCAACAGCACGCCCAGAAACAGGACGAGAAACTCGACGAAGAGAACGCCCAGCACCAGCCGACGCCCGAGGACCGACCCACATCCAAGACGCCGGAGCAGCCCGAGGCTCGACCGGACGATGCCCGGCAAGGGGAGCAGCAACGGGAGTTGGAGGAGCAGGCACGGAGGATTCAAGAGGAGCTGGACAAGCAGCAGTCCCAAGACACCAAGGGGCAGACTCCAGAGGCGCGGGGGACAGCCAAGGAGGAACCGCAGCCGACTCCGAAGGGCGACGCGAAGGCAGCGCCCGAGCCGAAACCGGCACCCTCGGGCGAAGCCAAGCCGCAACCGGAAGACCAGGCGGCCTGCGGCCAGTGCAAGGGGCAGCCCAAGGACCGGCCCGGCAGCGCAAAATCGACACCCCAGGAAGGGAGCGGGGATAGTAAGCCGCAGCCCGGTAGGGAGCAGGCGGCGGGGGCGTCGAAAGAGCAGCCCTCGGCCAACCCGTCTCGCGAGCCGGGTGATGCTTCCTCGGGGCAGGCCAAGGCGGGGCCGAAGCCGGAGGCCGGCCGCCCCGGGCAAAGTAAAGACGGAGGTAAACCGGGTCCGATGAAAGACGGTCCGGGGCAGCCCAAGGGGGCGGGCACGGACGTGGCGGAGAAACCGGGTCGCCCCCGGGGCGAGGCCAAAGGCGAGCCGTCGGCATCCGCCAAGGCCGCGGCCAAGGATGCTGGCAAAGGGGGCGATCGGCCGACGCAACCCGAGGGCGAGCCGAAAGGCACCGGAACGCCCCGCGGATCGGCCCAGACGCCCAAAGGCGAGGCGAAAGACAGCAGTGCCCCGGGTCAGGCGGGCAGCGGTGTCGTCAAGGGCGAGGCCAAGGAGCCGAGCGGTTCCGCCACGCCCGGCAACAATCCGGGCGTCGGTAAGAAGACGGCGACAGGCTCTCAGGGGCCCAACTCGACGGATCCGGATGCCCTCAAGCGCAACCTGCTGAGCGACGACGCGGAGAAACGCAAGGAAGCCATCCGCGAATTAGCTCACACGTTGGGTGAGCTGCGGAAAAACACCGATCTCGCGAAGGGAGACGAGCTGCGACGGCGCCTGGCGGAAGCCACCCGAAAGGCTGACAAGGGGGACTTGGCGAAGGACATTGAGGCGGGCGACCGGGAAAAGGTGCAAAAGACCCTGGAGGAGATGGCCCGATCGGGCGATCCGAAAGACAAAGAGGCGCTCCAGGAGCTAGCCGACGCGATCGCGCAGCCACCGACATCGGGCATGGAGCCTAGCCAAGGGAGGGGGGAACAACAGCCGAACGGCCCCCAGGGTGGCATGCCGCGGACTGGCGGCGGAGCGAACGCGGGCCAGCCGAATGGGTCTCAGCGGACCGAGCCAGGGACGCCGCAGCAACCTGGCGGCAGTGCCCCGGGTGGTGGCGGGGACCGGCGGGATGACGCCTCCGGCCGCGGCCCGGGCGACCAGCCGGGGCCGCCGGAGCCGCCCGACCCGCGCCACGCCAAACGGCCGGGCGAATTGCAGCTCCAGCGCTTCCGCGACCAGGTCACCCCCGAGATGCTGGAAAAACTCAAGATGACCAAGGAGGACTTCGAGCGCTTCCTCCGTTCCTATGAGGCCGTGCTCCAGCGTCAGCCCCCGGCGGCACCGTCCGACAAGCCGACCGGGCCTCAGCGCGGCGGTCCCTTGCCAAACCTCGGCCCACGCCAAGTCCAAGGTTCGGGGACCGAGGTCAAGAACGTTTCGACCTCTGGCCCGGCGTTGCCCCCGCCGGAACTGCGCGACGCCTACCGGGAATTCACCGAGGGGCTGGCGAAAATGAAGCGCCCCGACAAGAAATGACCTCACGCCCTTTTCCCCGGCCGGGGAAAAGGGTGTGCTCCCGCCGTCTCTGGTGCGGGGCACCCGGGCTTCAATCGACTGAGGCCCGACGGACCAGCCCCTCTTCCTCCAGCACGCTCCAGATCTGGTCCCACACCATCTCGGGGCTGGGATTGCTGGGGTTGCCCCTGGCCCAAGCCGCGGCCGCGGCCCGAAGGCAGTCGATCGCCTTCTCGCGCGTGGGGCACCCGCCGGTGCGGAGTGCCGTTCGTTTGCGACGGGTCGGCTTGGCTGGTCCCGGTCGGCCGGCACCGCCGCGTTGATCCAGGATCTGGTTGCACAGCTGGTCGGCGCGCCGATTCTGGTCGCGGGAAACGTGGATGATCGACACGGTGTCGAAGGCGCGGCACAGCTGTTTGGCCCGCTCAAATAGGGGCCGAAGGTCGCTGCTTTTCACCTGATATTGACCGTTCATTTGCCGCACCAGGAGTTCGCTGTCGCTGTGGATGAGCAGCCGGCGGATTCCGAGACGGGTCGCGTATTCCAGCGCTTTGACCAGAGCGGTGTATTCTGCGACGTTGTTGGTGGCGTGGCCCAGGAAATCGGCTTTTTCGATCGGTGGGGATTCCGGGCGGTGGATGACGAAGGCATAGGCCGCCGGTCCCGGGTTGCCGCGGGCGGCGCCGTCGGTGTAAATGGTGCCAGCCTTGCTCATACGTTTCTCCCCTGGGCCTTGGGCGTTTCTCAACTTATAGTCGCCGACGCCGCCGGGTCAACCAAGCCTGGCCGGGTGCCTTCCCAGGCCGCGCCCGGTCAACGCTTCAGCACCGACAGGAGACACCCGCATGGAAACGAGCTGGTTTCCCGCAACTGCCAGCTTGGCCATCATTGCCGCCGCCATCTACGCGGTCGTCCGTCAGGTCGATGTGCGGCTGGCGCTGCTGGTGGCAGCCCTGGGCCTGGGGGTGCTCGCCGGCGAACCGATGGCCGTTGTGCAGAAGTTCCTCGCTACCCTGAGCGACGAGAAATTTGTCGTGCCGATCTGCACCGCGATGGGCTTTGCCTACGTCTTGCGGCACACCGGCTGCGACCAGCACTTGGTGCAGCTGTTGACGCGCCCGATCCGCCGCGTCCGGGGCCTGTTGGTTCCCGGAGCCGTCGGTATCGGTTTCCTCGTGAACATCCCGATCATCAGCCAGACGAGCACGGCCGCCACCATCGGGGCCGTGCTCGTGCCGCTGTTGCGGACGGCGGGCTACTCGCCGGCGACTGTCGGCTCGGCGCTGCTGCTGGGCTCGTCGCTGGGAGGCGAGTTGCTCAATCCGGGGGCGCCCGAGCTGCAAACCGTCAGTCGGGCGGTGGGCATTCCGACGGCGGAGGTGGTGGCACGCGTGTTGCCGCTGGTGCTCGTGCAGCTGGCGGTGGCGACGCCGGTCTTCTGGCTGCTGAGCCGCCGCCGCGAGCAGCAGGCGGCGGCTGGTAGCGAATCTGAGGTCACGCCCAAGACGCCGGCCTTTCGTCCCAACCCTTTGAAGGCCATCGTGCCGCTGGTACCGCTACTGGTGCTCTTTCTGACGTCGCAGCCGCTGTCGATCGTGTCCATTCCCCGAAGCTGGTTGGTCGACGTGAGCCAGCCGGAAGATGCGAGTCATTTCGACAGTCGGCTGATCGGCGCCGCCATGCTCCTGGGGGTCGGCGTCGCCTCCCTGACCAGCCCACGCCATCTGTCCCGCACGGCCCAGGCGTTTTTTGAAGGAGCGGGATATGCCTTCGCTCACATCATCGCCTTGATCGTGACGGCCGCGTGCTTCGGAAAAGCCGTGGAGCTGGTCGGCTTGGCGACGCTGGTGGGGGCCGTGATCGACGACGTGCCGGCGTTGCTGCTGCCGTTGGCCGGGCTGCTTCCTCTGGCTTTTGCCGGGCTGAGTGGCTCGGGCATGGCAGCGACGCAGAGCTTGTTTGGGTTTTTCGTCGGTCCGGCGGAGCACGCGGGGATCGATCCGGCGCATGTGGGGGCGATGGTGGCGGTAGCGGCGGCCGCCGGCCGCACCCTGTCGCCGGTGGCCGCCGTGACGCTGATGGCGGCGTCGCTGGCTGAGTGCCATCCGCTGGCGCTGTGCCGTCGCGTCGCCGGGCCATTGTTGGTGGGCTTGGTAGCCGTGTTGACGTGGGCGATGTATCTTTCGTGAAGTGGCATAGTCTTGCTGGAAAGCTCGGAAAAGGCGAGAACTTCTCAACCGTGGAGCCGTCGCCCGGCCGACGACCGGCCTCGCCCCGGTTAGCCGTTGAAACCTTGGGCGGCCCGGCAGTGTATTTATGTGAAGAAATCGGGAACCCGAAGATCGTCCGGCGTTGGTGGAAGGGGAAAGTGCATGCGTTCAGTTGTCGGCTTTCTTCCGGTGTGGGTGGTGCTTACCGCGGGACTGGCGGCCGGTGCGGACGGGCCATCGACGGCCCGGTTGGGTCAAGCGATCGAGAACTTCACCCTGACCGACGCCGACGGCAAGCCGTGGGGCCTCGATCGCTTCAAGGGGGCAAACGCCATCGTCGTGGTGTTCTTGTCGTTTGAGTGCCCGCTATCGAAGGAGTATTCGCCGGTGCTGGCCGAGCTGGCGCAGAAATACGAGCCAAAGGGGGTGCGCTTCCTCGGGATCTCGATGAGCGACGAAACGTCGGCGGCCGCGGCCCAGCAAGCAAGGGATTTTGGCCTTCCCTTCCCGGTGTGGGCCGATCCGGCGTTCAAGGCGGTCGACGCCCTGAAAGCCGAGGTGACACCCGAGGCGTTTGTGCTGGATCGGCAACGGGTGGTGCGCTACCGAGGCCGGATCGACGACACCTACTCGGCGCGGCTGCGGCGCAAGCCACAGACGACGCGGTTTGACCTGCGGGACGCCATCGACGCGGTCTTGGCCGGTCGGCCCGTGGCCGAGCCGGCCACGCAAGCCATCGGCTGCCCGATCCACCGTGAGGAGGCAGCCCCCAAAACGGGGCCAGTGACCTTCTACCGCGACGTGCTGCCAATCCTCCGGGAGCGCTGCCAGACCTGTCACCGCCCCGGTGAGGTCGGTCCGTTTTCGCTGCTGACCTACAAGCAGGCCCTCAACTGGGCTCACGACATCAAGGAGTACACGCAGAGCCGGCAGATGCCGCCGTGGAAGCCGGCCGATGGCGTTCCCTTCCGCGACGAGCGGAAATTGACCGACCAGGAAATAGCGGTCTTGGCGGCCTGGGTGGACGGGGGCGCTCCCGAGGGGGATCCGAAGGATGCCCCGCCGCCGCGCCGCTTCCCGCAAGGCTGGCAACTGGGCACCCCGGACCTGATCCTGACGCCGACGGAGGATTTCCAGCTCGGCCCCAGTGGACGCGACCTCTTCCGCTGTTTCGTTTTGCCCACGAACCTGCCCGAGGACGTGTACGTGCAGGCGGTGGAGGTGCGACCATCGAACCCGCGCGTGGTGCATCACGCCTTGTTGTTCATCGATACTACGGGCCAAGCCCGGCAGCTGGAGGCCAAGGAACGAGAAAAACCGAAAGGAGATGACGTGCTCGACCGCGGGCCGGGCTACACGGTGGCCATGGGCGTGGGTTTCCTCCCGCGCGGTGCCTTGGGAGGATGGGCGCCGGGGCAAATGCCTCATCTCCTTCCAGAGGGGACGGGCTACTACCTCCCCAAGGGAGCGGATGTCGTCATGCAGGTCCATTACCATCGGGATGGCCGACTCGAAAAAGACCGCACCGCCATCGGCCTGTACTTCGCCAAGCGCCCGGTGCAGAAACGCTTTCAAAGCGTGGTCCTTCCAGGCCGGTTTCTCTTCATTCCGCCGGGGCGGGAGCGCTATCCGGTGACGGGAAGCATTTGGGTGGAGCAGGACTGCGACTTGCACTCGGTGATGCCGCACATGCACCTGCTCGGCAAGGAGATCAAGGTCACGCTGACGCCCCCCGATGGGCCGAGCCGAACCGTCATCCACATCCCCGCGTGGGACTACAACTGGCAGGAAACGTACTTCTTCCAGACGCCGCTGAAGGTCAAGGCCGGCACCCGGCTCGACGTGGAAGCGTATTACGACAACAGCGACAAAAACCCCAACAATCCCAACCGTCCGCCCCGCATCGTCACGTTCGGCGAGCAGACCACGGACGAGATGTGTTTTGTCTTCTTCGGGGCCACCTCCGACCAGCCGGGGCGGATCAAGGTGCGGCGAGACGCGCCGGCGCGGGCGAAGTGACAAAGGCGGCCGGGGGCCGGCCCTGCGCCGGCCCCCATCGGCGCCTCTTTCCCGCCTCGCTATACTGCCCTCATGGCCCCCAATGCCCTCAGCGACCGCCTCCGCGACATCGTCGGCCCCGACGCCATCCTCACCACGCCCAGCGACCTCCTTGTCTACGAATGCGACGGCTACACCATTGAGAAAAACAAGCCCGACGTGGTCGTCTTCCCGACCACCACCGAGCAGATCGTCCGCATCGTTGAGGTGTGCAACGACCTGAAGGTGCCCTTTCTGCCGCGCGGCGCGGGCACCAGCCTCGCCGGTGGCTGCCTCCCCGTCGGCGGCGGCGTCGTCCTTGCCCTGACGCGGATGAAACGTATCCTCGAAGTCAGCACCCGCGACCGCTACGCCGTCGTTGAACCCGGCGTCGTCAACCTCTGGCTCACCCGCCACCTGCAACCGCTCGGCTACCACTTCGCCCCAGACCCATCCAGCCAAGGGGCCTGTACCATCGGCGGCAATGTGGCCACCAATTCAGGCGGGCCTCACACCCTCAAGTACGGCGTGACCGTCAACCACGTCCTGGGATTGGAGTTGGTCCTCCCGGATGGCCGCGTCGTGCAGACGGGCGGCCCCGCCGAAGACAATCCAGGCTATGACCTCACGGGCGTGATCGTCGGCTCCGAGGGAACGCTCGGGATCGTGACCAAAGTCTGGGTGCGTCTCACCCGCAACCCTGATGCCTACCGCACGTTGCTGGCCGTCTTCGAAACCGTGGACGATGCCACCAACACCATCAGTGACCTCATCGGCGCCGGTATCGTCCCGGCCGCCCTGGAAATGCTCGACCGGCTCATCCTTCAGGCGGTCGAAGAAGCCTTCCACTTCGGCTTTCCGCTCGATGCCGGGGCCGTGCTTATCATGGAGGTCGATGGCCTGGAGGCGGGCCTGGACGCCGACGCTCAGCGCATCGCCGCCATGGCGCGGAAGAACCGGGCCCGGGAAGTCCGCCAAGCCCGCAGCGAGGCCGAACGCCTGCTGCTATGGAAGTGCCGCAAGCAGGCCTTCGGGGCCGTCGGCCGCCTGGCCCCTAGCTATTGCACGCAAGACGGCGTCGTCCCCCGCACCCAATTGCCGCACATGCTGCGGCAAATTCAGCGCATCGGCGAAAAGTACCGCCTCCGCATCGCCAACGTCTTCCACGCCGGCGACGGCAACATCCACCCCATCCTCTTGTTCGACGAGCGCGATCCCGAGCAAGTGCAGCGGGTGTTGCAGGCCAGCCACGACATCCTCGACGAATGCCTGCGCTGCGGCGGCAGCGTGACCGGCGAGCATGGCATCGGCGTCGAAAAAATCAACTTCATGCCTCGGCTCTTCAGCCCCGAAGACCTGGCAACGATGGCTCGACTCCGCTCGGCCTTCAACCCCGACAACCGCTGTAGCCCCGCCAAAATGCTGCCCACCGCCGGGGCCTGCATCGAACCCACCAAGGCCGGTCGGCGAGCGGCCCTGTAATAGTAATGGGACCAGAGGCAGTGGCCCTCAAAAACATTCGCCCCGGTGCCTCGCGTGGACGTTCCGACCTGTACCATCGACGACTTCGGCCCTATCCCCCTGCTGGCCGTCGGCAGCGCCGCTGAACTCGGCGACATCGTCCGGCAGGCGGCCACCCAGGGAGAGGCTGTCTACCCGCTGGGTGGCCGGACGTTCCTCCACCTCGGTCGGCCCCCCACGCGTTCCGGCCGGGCGGTGGACCTGCGCCGCCTGAACCAAATCATCGACTACCCGGCCCGCGACATGACCGTCACCGTCCAGGCCGGAATGAGCGTCGCCGCCTTGCAGCAGCTGTTAGCCAGCGAGCGGCAACGCCTGCCAGTGGACGTGCCCTGCGCCGCGCAAGCGACGCTTGGCGGGGCGCTGGCAGTCAACGCCAGCGGCCCGCGCCGCCTGGGATTCGGCACCTTCCGCGACTACGTCATCGGCATCACTGTCGTCAACGACCAGGGGCACGAGGCCAAAGCGGGT
Source organism: Gemmataceae bacterium (assembly GCA_025055215.1). Taxonomy (GTDB): domain Bacteria; phylum Planctomycetota; class Planctomycetia; order Gemmatales; family Gemmataceae; genus JANWYO01. The sequence goes on along the minus strand of JANWYO010000109.1, from coordinate 20,182 downwards.
GGCCGAGTCGTCAAGAACGTTGCCGGCTACGACCTGTGCAAATTGCACATCGGCGCCTTGGGCACTTTGGGCATCATCACCCAAGTGACGTTCAAGGTCCGCCCCTTGCCGGAGCAGCAGGCCCTGGTCCTGGTAGGCTGTGGCACGGCGACGCTGCCAACGCTCCTTGACCAGCTGCACGCCTCGCGCAGCCGGCCCATCGCCGTGGACGTCCTGAACGCTCCCGCGGCGCGGCTGGTGCTGGGCAGCGAGCCGAGCCTTCCGTGGCTGGTCGTGGTTGGCTTTGAAGACCATGCTGAGGTGGTCCGATGGCAGGTAGACCGGCTTGGGCAAGAGTTGGCTTGCTGCCCAGAATACCACCCCGAGGTGATCGACGGCCCGGCCGGGACCGCGGTCTGGAAGGGCCTGGTCGACTTTGTCGCTCGACCGGAGCCCGTCATGACGTTCAAGGCCAACCTGTTGCCGCACGCCGTGGCGGCCTTTTGTCGAGAGACGAACGACCTGCTGGAACAGCCGCTGATCCAGGCACACGCTGGCAGCGGCATCGTCATCGGCCACGTGGTGGGCGACTTGACGCTCGAACGGGCCGGGCCGATGCTAACGATGTTACGGACGGCGGCGACCGGGGCGGGGGGCAACCTGATCGTGGTCCGCTGCCCACCGTCGTGGAAGGCCTCGTTGCCGGTCTGGGGGGCGCCGCGCGGCGACGGTTGGCTGATGCGGCAGGTCAAAAAGGCGCTCGATCCGCACCACGTATTCAATCCCGGGCGCTTCCTCGACGGTATTTGAGACCCCAAACAGCGACATCATGGCCACCATCGCCGAGCCTGCTCGCACCTCCCTGCCGGTTGTTCCTCCCTCGCCGCGCAACACCGGCATCGACTACGAACTGCTGCTCGACTGTGTCCATTGTGGGCTGTGCACCGCGGCGTGCCCGACCTACGTGGAACTGGGCACCGAAATGGACAGCCCCCGTGGCCGCATCTACCTTATGCGGGCCGTGACCGATGGCCGACTCGACCTCCAAGCCGACGTTCGCCGCCATCTCGACCTCTGTCTCGATTGCCGGGCGTGCGAATCGGCCTGTCCGTCGGGAGTTCGCTATGGCCGGCTGATCGAGCCGTTCCGCCTGTACATGAAGAAGACCCAGGGGAACGAGCCTGGCCCAATCGATCGGTTGAGTCGGCTTCAGCGGTGGGCCCTGTTTCACGTGACACCCTATGCGGAGCGCTTGTGGCTGGCATTGGCCCCGGCCCGCTTACTGCAACGAACCGGACTCGACCGGCTCCTGGAAAGAAGCGGTCTGCTCGACTGGTTACCCCCGCCCCTTCGCCAACTGTACGACATGCTGCCCCGCTGGCGGCGCTACCGAGGCCGACTTCCCGAGTTCCTCCCCGCCCACGGCAAGAAGCAGAAAGTCGTGGCCCTGTTCACCGGCTGCGCCGGCGCTGCCTTCTTTCCGGAAACGAATTGGAACACCGCTCGGGTGCTGCAACGTCTCGGTTGCGATGTCTGGGTGCCCCGCGGTCAGGTCTGCTGCGGGGCACTGCACTACCATGCCGCCGAGGAAGTGAAGGCGCGCGCTTTCGCGGCGATCAATTGTGCGGTGTTTGGCCAACGGACGGTGGACGCCATTATCGTCAACGCCGCTGGTTGTGGCGCCATGCTCAAGGACTACGCCCACGTCCTGGGGCCGACGGCCCATGCCGCGGCGGGTCGGGCCTTGGCCCGCAAGGTTCGGGACATCAGCGAGTTCCTCGTCGACTTGAAACCGCAGCGGCCGACGCATCCCGTCAAACTGCGAGCGGTCTACCACGACCCCTGCCACCTTTGCCACGCCCAACAGGTCCGCAGCCAGCCGCGGCAGCTGCTCGAATGGGTCCCCGAGCTTACCCTTGTGCCGCTCGACGAGTCAGAAATATGTTGTGGCGCTGCCGGCAGCTATAATCTAACGCAACCTGAGATGGCCCAACGCCTGGGGGAGCGGAAAGTGCGCCACATCTTGGCGACGGGGGCCGAGGCGGTGTTCACCGCGAACGTGGGGTGCCTCCTGCAAATCGGCCGCTACCTCCGGCCGTGCCGGCCGGAGGTGCGGGTCGCGCATCCCATTGATGTGCTGTGGGCCAGTTACAGCGGCGAAGCCTGGTAGGGCCGCGAACGGTATTCGCAGGGCCGTCCGGGCGTCGGCCCTTGCCCGCCTCAAGGTGCGACGATCGGGCCATGCCGGTGTTTTGCGGAGATGAGCGTCATGCAGATTCGGGGCATCATTCCGCCGGTGGCGACGCCGATGCAGGCCAACGAGGACCTCGACATCCCGAGGTTGAAGTGGTTCCTCGACCACTTGATCGCGGCGGGGGTACATGGTGTCTTCGTGCTCGGGACGAACAGCGAGTGCTACGCCCTGGACGAGCGCGAAAAGCAGGAGGTCATCGCCACGGCGGTGGCCCACGTCAACAAGCGCGTCCCGGTCTTTGCGGGTACCGGAGCGGAAACGACCCGCGAGGCCATCCGCCTGACGAAAATGGCCGAGCGCGAGGGGGTGGACGGCATCTCGGTCATCACCCCGTACTTCATCCAGCCGACGCAAAGCGAGTTGGTGGATCATTATCGCCGCCTCGCGGAGCAGACGGCGCTGCCGCTGATCCTTTACAGCAACCCGTTTCATTGCGGGGGCGTCCGGATCGAGCCGGAGACGGTGGCCCGCTTGGCGGAGGTGCCCAACATCGTCGCCATCAAAGATTCCAGCGGCGACCTGCAGAACACCATGGAGTGCATCCGGCTGGTGCCGGAGCACTTTGCGGTGCTGATGGGGCGGGACACCCTGATTTTTTCGGCCTTGCAACTGGGGGCCAAAGGGGCGGTGCCAGCCACGGCCAACATCGTCCCGGCCTTGGCCGTGGAAATCTACGAGGCCTTCCAGCGGGGTGACTTGGCTGCCTCCCTTCAAGCCCAACGAAAACTCAACCCCGTGCGCCTGAGCCTGTCGTTGGGGACGGCCCCGGGTGGTGTCAAGGCGGCGCTGCAACTGCTCGGGCGTTCCCTCGGGCCGTGCCGCTCGCCGGTGGGCCCACTCCCCCCGGACAAACTCCAGAAAATGCGAGGCTACTTGCAGCAAGCCGGCTTGTTGTAGAACCCGCCGAGGGCAAGCACGCTCATGACCTCTTCCTGGGTTCCGCCGAAAGCGACCTACCACCTAAGGGTCTTCGCCATCAGCCTCGCCCTGATCGTCGGGGGACTGATGGTGCTGCTGTTCGGCGTCAGCCTGGAGGCGGTGGTTCCCGCTCACGGGGTCATCAGCGCCCAAGACTTATGCGAACTCCGCGCGCCGTTGGCCGGTCTCATCGAACTCGGCTGGTTTGAGGGGACCATCGAGCGACCGGTTGGCGAGAGCCTGCGCGTGCGGCTCGACGGGCATGGGAACGGCCTCATCGAACCCCATGCGGCGGCGTGGCGAAACGTCTGGCACAACCAACTGGACGACGACGGGCAGCGTTTGGCGGTTCGCGACACTCGTTTCCACCGCTTGGAGCCGGGCGACGAACTCTGGCCAGGCCAAGTCATCGGCTGGATTCGCTCCGACGAGTTGCAACACCGATTAGGGGCCGTCGAGGACCAGATTCGTGAGCTGGAAAGCCAGGGAACGACCAAGGTATCGCTGGTGCGAGAGCGGGACCGATTGCGGGAACTCCTGGGCCGAGCGGTCCTGCACGTTCCCAACCAGCGGGAGGCCTGGATGTGCGTCGAAGTGCCTGTCCGCTCCGGGCAAGCCGTGGATCCCGGTGACTTGATCGCTACCGTGGTGCCGATCGACCCCAGCAGCCGGCAGCCGCTCGACTTGGTGGCTGATCTGGCGGTGGAGGAGCGGCACTGGGGTGACGTGCGACCGGGGCAGACGGTGCGGATTTTCTCCAATGTGTTCAATCACCGGATCCACGGCATTGTTGAGGGGCGCGTCCAGCGGCTGGACCCGTGGGGGAGACCCGCTGACGACGGCACAGACGAGGAGCGGGAGTTTCGCGCGCGGGCACTGATCGGAGCAGCGCCGTTCGCCCTGCCGCTTGGCTCTACCGTCAAAGCGGAGATTGTCGTCGGCCCCAAGCCAGTTTACCGCATCATACTGGAGCACTGACGAGACCTTGTCATGCCGGTCGCGCCGAGTCCCGGGCGCCGCCTGCGAGCGGCTTGGGAGGCCGGGCCCATCATGGTGCCCGGCGTTTTTAATGCGTTGGTGGCCCGCATGGCGGAAAGATTGGGGTTCGCCGCCGTCTACTTGTCCGGCGCGGCCTTGTCGGCCGCCGCCGGCCTGCCGGACGTCGGCTTGCTGACTCTCACCGAGTTCGTGGACGAAGCCGGCCGAATCTCCCAGGCGACGTCGCTGCCCCTGTTATGTGACGCCGATACGGGCTTCGGCGAGGCCTTGAATGTGGAGCGTACGGTGCGTCTATTGGAAGCCGCGGGCGCTGCCGGCATCCACCTGGAGGACCAGCAACTTCCGAAGCGATGTGGCCACCTGTCCGGCAAGAGCCTGGTAGCTGCGGAAGTGATGGCGGCGAAGATTCGCGCGGCGGTGGCCGCCCGCCGCGATCCCGATTTCGTCATCGTGGCCCGCACCGATGCACGCGGGGTCGAGGGCTTCGACGCGGCGGTATCCAGGGCGCGGCTGTACCGGGAGGCAGGGGCCGACGCGATTTTTCCCGAGGCCTTGGAAAGCCGGGACGAGTTCGCCGCCTTCGCCCAAGCCGTGGCGGCGCCGCTGTTGGCCAACATGACCGAGTTCGGTCGCAGTCCCAATCTCGACTTTGCGGATCTGGCCGGGCTCGGCTACCGCATGGTGCTTTACCCCCTGACGGCCTTCCGCAGCGCCGTGTACGCCGCGCGACAGACCTTACACGAACTGCTCACCAAGGGCCACCAGCGCGACCGGTTGCCGCAGATGTTGTCCCGCGCCGAGTTGTACGACTTGCTCGGCTACACTGCCTACGAGGAACGCGATCGCGCTTACTTCGAACTTCGGAAACCCTCGTGAACCCGGCCTCGGCCCCTGGGCCGGGCCTCGGCCTGGCTTGTGTTCCCGGTCGGCTGCCATTGACGAAAGCCGGGCTGGGATGGGTCGCGCGGCTGCTCTCCCGAAATGGGAGGAACAGGAGTTTGCATCGGACACCAAGGAGCGTCGGATGAGCACTGCCGAGATTTATTCTCCCGGGCTGGAAGGGGTGATTGCCGGGGAAACGGCGATTTCGACGGTGGAAGGCGGTCTGCGCTATCGCGGCTATCCGGTGGGCGAGCTGGTGGCGAAGTGCTGCTTCGAGGACGTAGCGTATCTCTTGCTCCATGGGGACTTGCCAACGGCGGCCCAGCGCGACGACTTCCATAACCGCCTGGCGGCCGCACGCCGCCTCCCGGAGCCGCTCCGCGACCTGCTTCGTGCCTTGCCGCGTGACGTCACGCCGATGGACGCGCTGCGGTCGGCGGTGAGCATTGTGGCGCACTTCGACCCCGACGTGGCGGACAACAGTCCGGCGGCCAACCGACGCAAGGCGGAGCGACTGCTGGCGCAAATTCCGACAGCCATTGCCGCCCAATACCGCCTCAGCCGCGGCTTACCGCTGGTGCCGCCACGGCAGGAATTGTCCAAGGCGGCTAATTTCTTGTGGATGCTCCGCGGGGTCGAGGCCCCGCCGGAGCACGTTCGGGCGTTTGACGTTTCCCTGATCCTCTACGCCGAGCATGAGTTCAACGCTTCCACCTTCACCGCCCGTGTCGTGGTGTCGACAGAGTCCGACCTTCACTCGGGCGTGGTGGCGGCCATTGGGGCTCTCAAAGGTCGGCTGCATGGTGGGGCGAACGAAAAGGTCATGGACCTCCTGCGGGCCGCCGGTGGTCCGGAGACGGCCGAGGCGTGGCTTCGCGCCGCCCTGGCGCGCAAGGAGCGCATCATGGGCTTTGGACACCGTGTCTACAAGACCGGCGACGTCCGCGCCGGCATCCTCAAGGAGCACGTCGCCCGGCTGGCCGCCGCCGCCGGACAGACCCGGTGGGAGGAAACCGCGGAGATCATCGAGCGGCTGATGGCCCAGGAAAAAAACCTCTATCCCAACCTCGATTGGCCCGCCGGCCGGCTGTACCACGTCCTCGGCCTGGAGCCCGAACTGTACACGCCCATCTTCGTCATCAGCCGGATTTCCGGTTGGTGCGCTCACATCATGGAGCAGCTGGCGAACAATCGATTGATTCGGCCGCGGGCCCGGTACATTGGGCCGGCTGCACGAACCGTGCCGTAAATTGGCTGGGAGCAGACGACCGAGCGGCGCCGCGACCGGCGCCTTCGGGGCGACCGCGGCCCGACGCGGGGCGTGACGGCTCCAGGGAGCCAGCCGGTGCCAGCGCGTCAGCTCCAAATGAGTCGGAGCAAGTCGCCAATGGTCCGGTGGGCTTCGATCGGGTGCCGCAACGGCTTGTCGGGAAAAATGTGATACCGATTCTGGCGACCGACCCGGCGGCGCTCGATGTAGCCTTCTTTCTCCAACTCCGCCACGATCCGTTGCACGGCGCGCTCGGTGATGCCGATTCGCGCAGCCACTTCGCGGAGCAGCATGGTGGGATCGCGCGCCAGAAGGATCAAGACGTGGGAATGATTTGTCAGGAAGGTCCACCGTGGTGAGTCAGGCGCGCCGCGAGGGACCGAGTGTTTTGGCCCCGGGCCTGATGATGGCGCGGGAACCGACTCCGCACGAGGGGGCGTCGGAAACGCGGACGGGCTTCGGGGCATGCGTCAACCCTCCGGGATTGCCCCATCGGCCGACCAAGTCAGGGGCCGCAACCTCGGCAGAGGGTCTCCAACCCTCCGTTTCGCGTCAACCGTGCGCCGGCAGCGCCGAGGCATCCTAACCGCACGGGAGCAATCCTGCAATTCCGAATCTGCCAACCGGGTGTGCCGGTGTGCCTGCGGATTTCGACGCGGCGAGGGTGCAACTGCAGTGAGGGATCGATCGGTTCCCGCGCGCGCCAGGAGGAGAAACCCGTGCGCGGGATCCAGGAGATTTGTCGTTTCGCGCTCGCTGCGCGCCCAGCGAGCGCGAAACAGTGACTCAGCGCGGCGGGGGCTGGGAAAAAACGCCGCGTGGGGCCTGCAACCCCGTCCTAAACGACAGACGCACCCGGCCACCGGCGGGCCGTGACTGAGGTTTTCTCAAGCGCCGGTCCCACACACACGATAGAAAACTGACGAATCCGCATTGACGAAATTTGCTTCGTGTACTAAACAGCGTCCCCCCGAGCGCCGGGGGAGCGGCGGAGAGGAAGATGGTAATGGTGCTGACGCTGGTAATCGTGGCGCCACCGGCGTTGTTACTGGCCGGCGGCTGGCTCCTGGCCCCCAGACCGGACGGCCGCGGGCGGGCGCGAGTCGTCGGCTTGATGGGAGCGGCCTTCGGCTTGGCGTCGGCGGGCTTTGGACTGGTCGCCGTCTCTGGCCCCGGCCTGGTCCGCCTTCCGCTCGGCGGCATGCCGCTGCTGTACGCGGACAACCTCGCCGCCGTCATGATGCTGCTGGTCGGCTTCATCGGCGTGATCGTCACACGGTTCGCCATCCGTTACCTCGACGGCGATCCCACTCAGGGACGCTTTCTCCGCTGGACGACCTTTACGGTCGGGGCCGTCCTGCTCCTCATCCTGGCCGGCAATCTGGTCGTCTTGACGGTGGCCTGGATGCTCACCAACCTGGGGCTTCATCGGTTGTTGATGCATTACCACGACCGTCCCGAGGCCGTGTGGGCCGCCCGTCAAAAACTTGTCATCAGTCGGATTGGAAACGTCTTCCTCGTGTTAGCAGTGGCGGTGACCTACCTGGAATTCGGCACCCTTGCCATCGATGAGTTGGTAGCCCGGGCCGGTGAGAGGATGGCGACGGGAGCGTGGACCGGGTTGACGCACCTGCTGGCGGCACTGTACGTGCTGACGGCGATGACTCAGTCGGCCCAGGTTCCTTGGCACAGCTGGTTACCCGACACGATGGAAACGCCGACGCCGGTATCGGCCCTGATGCATGCGGGAATCATCAATGCTGGTGGTTTTCTGGTCATTCGCCTGGCTTGGCTCATCGGACTTTCGTCACCGGCCATGCAGGCGTTGGCCCTGGGTGGCGCCGTGACGGCTTGGCTGGGGGCGGTGGTGATGCTGCCGCAGACCAGCATCAAACGCGCTTTGGCGTACTCGACAGTGGCCCAGATGGGCTTCATGATGATTCAGTGCGGCCTGGGAGCGTTCTCGGCGGCGCTGCTCCATGTTGTCGGCCACTCGTTGTACAAGGCGCATGCATTCCTGAATTCGGGCAGCGTGCTGGAGACCGCCGCCGGCCGACGCCTCGGCCCCAAGCCGGAGCCCCGCTTCAGCGCCGACCTGCTCGCCCTGGCGGGGGCGGCTTTGGCGGCCTTGGGATGTTGGGCAGCCGCAACCTGGCTGTGCGGCCCTGCCGATCACGCCTCTTCCGGGGCATGGGTCCTCGGCTTGGTCCTGGTGTTGGCCTTGACCCACCTGCTGTGGCAGGCGTTCCGCTCGGCCAACGGCGCCGTGGCCGCCGCCGGCCTGGTGGCCGCGGCGGCAGTCAGCCTGGCGTACCATGCCGTTGGGCAGCACCTGGACCGGTTCATCAGCGAGTCCCTCCCACCTGCCCGCCTGACGCCTGTCGTGGGCCCCTTCCTCGCGTCGGGCTTGTTCGCCGGCTTTCTCGGGTTGTTGGTCGTGCAGCTGATGCTGCCCCACTGGGGCCGTGGAGGCGTGTTGGCCTCTTTGTACGTGCACGTGGCCAACGGCTTCTATGCCGACGTCGTCGCTCGCCGCATCGTCGAACGCTTGTGGAGTCAACCGCAAACCGCGCCCATCGCGCTCCTTTCCCAGAGAGACCAAGAACATGGTGAGATCGAGTGCCGGGCAGCGGCCTGAGGCCGCCGAGCGAGGGGCGGAGGTCGTCGGCTTGGCCAAGGCCGACACCGGTCGCTACGCCGCGCTCGACGCGCTCCTGACCGAGGTGACCGACAGCATCGCTCCGCTTTGGCCGCTGGCGGACTTTGTGGCGGTCAATCCCTTGCTGGGCATGACGCGGCGTCATTTCCTGGAGGCGCGCCAGCAGCTGCGCCACCTTCGGGACGTCGAGACCCTGATGCCCTGGGAGTATTTTCACGAGCTACTCGATCGGGGTGAGGTAAGCCGCGAGGACATTGGCGCCGCTCTGCATGAATGCCGGCAGGCGGGCTTGCACGACCGTGCGACCCTGACGGCGGATCGCATCCTCTGGTGGGCCCGCACCGGCGGTGCCGGTGCGGACCGAGGCTCTGCGGACCGGCGCTGTTGGACGGTGGCCGAGCTGATTGACCAGGAAACCGGCACCGACTGGTCCCATGCCATCAGGCACGAGGTTTCCCGCCATTGCGCGGCCCACTTCGACCTGGGGCAGGCGGCTTGGCCCAGTCCGTGGCGGGGCTTGCCGCTGTACACTGCCTGGTGCCGGATCGCGCGTGTCGATCGACGGTTGGAAAAACTCGGTGTCCGCCGGTTCTGCAATTTCGTGGCTCGCTTGCCGGAATCGCCGCGTGCGGCAATCCATCTCTTGTTGACCGAATCCTTGCAAGTCCCGCTCGACGGATGGCGCAACCTGCTATTGTGCGAACTCGGGACGGTTTCGGGCTGGGGCTCGTACCTGCGACGCCGCAGCCAGGAGGCAGGACCGTCGAGCGCCGACGAAGACGATCTCGTGGGGTTGCTGGCCATCCGGCTGGCTTATGACGCCGGGCTGGTTGCCGGCGGCCAAGCCTCGGCTCGGGTCGTGGTGGCGCTCCGAGCGGGGAGCGTGGCGGACATCGCCCCGATCAGCGACGCCACCTGGGCGCGGTATGTCTTGCAGGTGGCCAGCGAAATTGCCTACCGACGCCGCCTCCTAGGCAGGCTCGTGGCCCGCCCGACGGGGCCGGCACGGTCAGCGGTCCGGAAAAAGGTGCAGATGGTTTTCTGCATCGACACCCGGTCCGAGATCATTCGCCGACATCTGGAGACGATCAGCGAGGCGATCGAAACCTTTGGTTTTGCCGGCTTTTTCGGCCTGCCCTTTGAGTGGGTGCCATTTGGAGAGACGGCTGGTTCCGCCCAATGCCCGGCCTTGTTGCAGCCGGCGTTCCGCGTTGCCGAGGAACTGAGAGACGTCCATCCTGCGGCGCGGATGCGGGCCTTACAGCGGCGTCGCGGCCGGCGCCTGTTCCGCCGCGTCTGGAAATCGTTCCAGACATCAGCCGCGTCGTGCTTTTCCTTCGTGGAAACGATGGGCCCGACCTTCCTCCTGAACCTCCTGGCCGACAGCCTCCGGCTCTGGGGTCGGCGCGACCCGCGATTCGATGGCGTGGCCCGCCAGCACCGCCACCGGCTGAAACCGGCGTGGGCAACAACCGACGGCGAACAGTTGGAACTGGGGACGCGCATCGACCTGGCCGATCGGCTCCTGCGCCAAGTTGGCCTTACCTCAGGATTGGCCCCGGTGGTCGTCTTCTGCGGCCATGAAAGCGAAACCGTGAACAATCCCTACCGTGCCGGGCTGAATTGTGGAGCATGCGGCGGGCACTCGGGCGAGGCCAACGCACGGCTGGCCGCCGCTCTGCTGAACGATCCCGCGGTGCGCGACGGCTTGCGGCAACGTGGCCTCGACCTGCCGTCGGACACATGGTTTCTGCCAGCGGTCCACAACACCACGACCGACGAAATCCGCTTCACCGACCTTGACCTGTTGCCGACCAGTCACGTCGGCGTCTTCGGCGAACTGCGCGACTGGGCACGCCGAGCCGGTGAGCGCGCCCGCGCTGAGCGGGCCGGCCGGCATGGCCGGCACGGCCCGTCCTCCGCCCGGCTGGCGTTTCGCCGCGGTCGCGATTGGTCCGAAGTCCGCCCAGAGTGGGGTTTGGCGGGCAACGCTGCCTTCATCGCTGCCCCCCGCTCTCGGACCTACGGACTTGCCCTCGATGGTCGAGCATTCTTGCACTCCTACGACTATCGCGACGACGGGGATGGGCGTACTCTTGAGCTCATCCTCACCGCGCCGGTCGTGGTCGCCAGTTGGATCAACCTGCAATACTATGCTTCCACGGTTGATAACGCTGCTTTCGGCAGCGGCAATAAGGTCTTGCACAACGTCGTTGGCCTGCTGGGAGTGTGGGAAGGCAACGGCGGCGACCTGCGGATCGGTCTACCGTGGCAATCCGTTCACGACGGCCAAGTCTACCAGCATCCCCCCCTGCGCCTGCAAGTCCTCGTGGAGGCGCCTCGATCCCTGGTCAGCGCGGTCCTCGGCCGTCAACCGGCCATTCGCCAGCTGGCCTGCGGCGGCTGGCTGACGCTTCTGGCCCTGGAACACGATCAGGTCTACCGCCTCGCCGACGATGGCCGCTGGGCGGAAGAGTTGCCCTGCCGCCACGCGGCGTGAGACGGTCGCCTGGCCGCGTCCCTATTGGTGATCCGACACACCGGCACTAGCCGCCGCGCTGCGCGGCGGTGTCGCTCCAGGTTTCGGCGGAGCAAGGGTGCACCGGCGTCAAAGGATTGACCGGTTCGCGCTGGCGCCAAGACGTCAGGCGCTCGCCGGGTCCGCCGGAAGATTCATCGTTTCGCGCCGCGGCGCGCTCACCGAGCGCGAAACGAGCAATCGGCCCGCCGGGGTGAAGCGTCGGTGCACCCAAACGGACAGGTGCAACCCCGCGGCGTTGACGTCCAGTCTCTCGCTTGATAGAGTGGCTTAGCCACTTTAGTGCCCGAGGTAAGAGTGAGGAGCAACTTCTGTTGATGCCTTTAGGGACAAGCGACTCGCGGCTGGTGCGCGATCCGGTGTACCAGCAGCTCAACGATCGCCTCCGCGACCTGATCCGCTGCAAGGAATTCCGCCCGGGTGACCGCTTCCTGACCGAGCGACAGATCGCCGAGCGTTTCGGAGTCAGTCGGCCGACGGCCAACAAGGCCCTTGCGAGTCTGGTCAGCGAAGGAATTCTCGAATTCCGTAAGGGAGTGGGCACCTTCGTGCGTGAGGAGGTGCTTGATTACGACCTGCGCTATCTGGTCAGTTTCACTCAGCAAGCTCAAGCGCAGGGCAAGCGCCCGCGGACCAAAGTCCTGACGTTCAGGACGCTCAGCCTCCGGGAAATTGAAGACACTCCCCGCGCCGCATTGCGGCTGACGGATGACGCCGTAGTGATCTACCTGGAACGCGTGCGGCTGGCCGATGACCTTCCCGTGATTTACGAACGCCGTCATGTCGATTCGCGACATTGCCCGGGTTTGAGCCGGGCCGACGTGACCGGTTCCTTATATTCGGTGTGGACGGAGAAGTACGGGTTGAGTCTGGTCGGCGCGGATGAAACCATTCGAGCGGTGAATCTGACGGACGATCAGGCCAAGTTGTTGCAAGTCCCTCCGGGTTCGGCCGCGTTGCTGGTCGAGTCCACGGGTTTCATTGCGGGTGAGGTGCCGCTGTGGTGGGAACAAACCCTGTACCGGGCCGACGCTTATGTCTTCCGCAATCGCCTGGGCGGCCTCGTGGGTAAGCCAGCGCTGCGGCAACTTCTCTGACGGAACAAGCCGTCCGCGACTCGAGGTCAAACGGCCCCATGATCAGCTCATTGGATGATGCGATGGCTTTGCGGACTCATCGGCTGTGTATCGCCTTGGTTCTGACGGCCTTCTCAGGGATGCCGGCCCCCGCGGCAGACTTGCCGGAGCGGCTTAAGCCCTTTCTGGAGGAGCATTGCCTCGGTTGCCATGACGGGGTCCAGAAGAAAGGTGGCCTGGACCTGTCGAGCCTCGGCGGCAACCTCACGGAGCCGCAGTTGATGGCCAAATGGGTTCGGGTGCACGACCGGGTCGCCAAGGGGGAGATGCCGCCGCGGGGCAAGGTGCCGGCCGATGAAAAGGCGTCGTTCCTGAGCATCCTCAGCGCCGACCTGACGAAGGCGGATCAGGCCCGAAAGACCGCCGTGATCCGCCGACTTAATCGCATCGAGTACGAACACACGCTGCACGATCTGCTTGGGATCGACGTGGAGCTGGCCGAATTGCTCCCCGAAGACGGCAAGGCCCACGGCTTCGACACGGTCGGCGAGGCCTTGGCGATTTCCTCGGTGCAGATGCAGCGCTACCTCCAGGCGGGCGAAAAGGCCCTCGACGCCGCCATCCGCACGGGGCCGCGCCCCGAGCGGAAGTCAAGCCGCCATTCCCTGGCCGACGGCCGAAATGAGGAATACGTCGGAAAGGCTTGGCTCAAGCAACCCGATGGGGCCATTGTCATCTTTGGCGGTCGATTTCCTCCCGCGCAGCTGGTGGCTTTTCGATCGCCGGCCGATGGCCTGTATGCCATCCGGATCGTTGGCCAGGCCTATCAATCTCAGGAGCCTGTTACCTTCGGCCTGTACTCGGTGCAAAGCGGGCGGGAGGCGCGGCTGGACCTGCTGGGCTTTTTTGTCCTCCGTCCCGGCGAACCGCAGACGCTGGAGATCAACGCGCGACTGCGCCGCGGCGCCACGCTCCGGCTCGTCCCACAGTTAGAGTCCGTCAACTACCCGGAGTTGAGACGACTCGGGGTCGAAAAATACTCGGGGCAAGGTCTGGCTATCCGGGAGGTGGAGATCGACGGCCCGATCCTCGACGACTGGCCGGGCATCGGCCATCGGCGTCTGTTCGGCGACTTGGAAATTCGACAAGCCGAGGCAACGAAGAAAAAGTTGCCTCGACCGGCGGGGGAGGTTGTTTCCCAGAATCCGAGCGCGGACGCCAAACGGCTCCTGGCGAGCTTTTTGCCGTTGGCCTTCCGCCGTCCCGTCGGCAGGGAACAACTCGACACATATCTCCGGCTTTTCGAGGCGGAGCGGCAGCAAGGCGCTTCCTTTGAAGAGGCCATGCGCACGGCCTACCTGGCAGCGCTCTGCTCCCCCGATTTCCTCTTCCGCGTGGAAAAGCCGGGCAAGCTTGACGATTACGCCCTGGCCTCCCGCCTTTCGTATTTTCTGTGGAGTTCGATGCCCGACGACCGGCTGCTCGACCTGGCCCGCCAGGGGCGGCTCGGCCGGCCGGGGGTGCTGCGGGCTGAGACCGAGCGTCTCCTGAACGACCCCAAGGCCCAGCGGTTCACCAGGCATTTCGTGGGGCAGTGGCTCGATCTCCGCCACATTGATTTCACCATGCCCGACAAGCAGCTTTATCCCGAATTCGACGAACTGCTCCACAACGCGATGGTGCGGGAGACCGAAGGATTCTTTAACGAAGTGCTGCACCAACGCCTCAGCCTGCTTGAATTCATCGACTCGGATTGGACGATCCTTAACGAGCGGCTGGCGCGGCACTACCGAATCCCCGGGGTGAAGGGGTTGGAATTCCGCAAGGTAACGCTGCCCAAAGACAGCCATCGGGGGGGTGTTCTGACCCACGCCAGCGTGCTGCGGGTGTCGGCGAACGGCACAACGACGTCGCCGGTGGTGCGGGGGGCGTGGGTGCTGGACCGTATCCTGGGCGAACCACCACCCCCACCGCCGCCGGGGATCCCGGGAGTCGAGCCAGACATCCGCGGGGCTTCCACCTTGCGCGAGCTTTTGGATAAGCACCGCAACCTCGCCACCTGCGCCGGCTGCCACAAGCACATCGACCCCCCGGGGTTTGCGCTGGAAAACTACGACGTCATGGGGGGCTGGCGCACCCACTATCGCACCCTCAACAAAGACTTCCCCAGCCCTCCCTTGGAAGAGACGTTCGGCAAGAGGGTCGCCTGGCGCGTGGGGCCCAAGGTGGACGCCTCGGGACAAACCGCGGACGGCAAGACCTTCCGCGACCTCACCGAATACAAACAGATCCTGCTGGCTGACAAGGACCGAATCACCCGGGCCCTGGTGGAGAAGGTGGCCACCTACGCCACGGGGCGTGGCATGGGGTTTTCCGACCGTCCCGAGATCGCCAGGATTGTCGCCGCCGTGGCGGCCAGGGGATACGTCTTCCGCGAACTGATCCACGAGGTCGTGCAGAGCGAATTGTTCCGAACCAAGTAAGTCCGCAACCCGAGGAAGCGCGTTGCTTCAACGATTGGAGACGCCAATGTTTGAAATCATCTCGAAGAAGCACCTGTCGCGGCGGGCCTTCCTCCGTGGCGCGGGCGTGGCCCTGGCCTTGCCCTGGCTCGACGCCATGACGCCTGCCCTGGCCCGGGGTGCCGAAGTGGCAACGCCCCCACGCCGCTTCATGGCCTTCATGTATGGCCTCGGCTTCCATGCACCGTTTCTCTTCCCCAAAAAGGCAGGCCCGGATTATGAGTTGACCCCCTATCTGGAAATCCTCAAGGAACACCGCCGTGATTTCAGCATCATCTCCGGCCTGTCGCACGCCGAGCAGAACGGCGCCAACGGACATTCCTCAAGCCTGACCTGGTTGACCTCGGCACGGCATCCGGGATTGCCGGGCTTCCGCAACACGATTTCCCTCGACCAACTGCTGGTCGAGCGCTTGCGGCCCGACACGCGCTTCCCGTACCTGGCCTTGAACGTGGGCGGGCTCGATTCTTTGTCGTGGAACGCCCAAGGGGTCAATTTGCCCGCGTTGAACTCTCCGTCTCAGATCTTCCGGCAGCTGTTTCTCGAAGGGACGCCCGCGGAAGTACGGCGGCAGCTGCGCGACCTCCAGCGGGGCGGAAGCATCCTTGACGCCGTCCAGGGCGAGGCCCAACGCTTGGCAGCGACGCTCGGCGGCCCCGACCGCGAGCGGCTCGATCAATACCTCACGAGTGTCCGGCAGCTGGAAAATGAGCTGCAAGCCGCCCAGGCATGGGTCAAGCGTCCCCGGCCCAAGGTCGCCGTGGCCCCGCCCGTGGACGTCGCCGACCGCTACGACATCATCGCTCGCACCCGACTGATGCATGACGTGATGGTGTTGGCCCTGCAAACGGATTCGACGCGAATCATCACCTATGACGCCGGCGGCTTCAACCCTGTCCCTCGGATCCCGGGCGTCGATACCGGCTGGCACGACCTGTCCCACCACGGCCAAGACCCGGAAAAGATCCAGGAGCTGAGTGTCATCGAGTCGGCTGAGTTCCGCGAGATCAATCGGCTCCTCGGCCTGCTCAAGGGGGTGCGCGAAGGGGACAAGACCCTCCTCGACCACACCGTGCTGCTTATCGGCAGCAATCTGGGCAATGCCAGCGCCCACAGCTGGCGCGACCTGCCGATCATCCTGGCCGGCGGTGGCTTCCGCCACGGGCAGCACCTGGTGGCCGGCGGCCGCGGCTTCGACAACACCCGCTTCGCCAACCTCTTCGTCCACATCGCCCGCCATCTGGGCGTGGACATCGACCGCTTCGGCTCCAGTACGGCAACGAGTATCCCCGGCCTCGAGTCGGCATGACAGAGGATGCACCTTGAAACTGCTCCGTAGCCTCCGTGTTGGCAGCGTAGTCGGCGCTTTCTTCGTCGCCGCTGCCGAGGGGCCCCAAACCGAGCTGCCCCTCCACCCAGACGACCTGAAGGTCATCCTGCGCATCGTGGAGCGGGAAAAGCTGGATGCCCCCGCAGACAGCCAGCCCAAGGGTTGGCCGTTACGCCCGGGCGAAACGGGCGTTCGCTTTTCCTCCAAGGACAACCCGCGACACACACTGCTGGTGATCTACGATGCGTCAGGACGGGTCACGGATCTGCGCGGGAACGGACCTTTGCTCTGCAACGACGCCTTGACCTGGCTGGCAGCCCTGCCGGAATTGCGTGGCATCCGCATCGACCATAACACGCCCGCCTCGAACGTGGATCGGCAACTTTATGATGGCTCCGGTTTCGGCGCCTTGAAACATTCCAAGCTGGAACAGGTCCGCATTGGTCATGCTTTTACTGATCGTGGTATGGCCGCTTTGGCCGGCATCGCGTCTTTGCGGAGCATCGACATCTGTCACAGCTTCGTCACCGATGCCGGCATCGCTCACTTGGCCAGACACCCGAACCTGGAGGAATTCACCATCAGTTCGCAAGCCCGCCCCGATCGGGTGACGGAGAAATGCCTGCCGACCTTCGCCACCATGCCCAAGCTGAAACGGCTGAACCTGCACGAGACCTTCCTCACCTATGACGGCGGCCTGAAACACTTGAAGCCTCTCAAGGGACAGTTGCAAGCCATCTCCTTCAAAGGCTCACTGGTGCTGCCGGCCGATGTCGAAAAGCTTCGGCAGGACCATCCCGGCATCGAGATCACGACCTCGGCGCCCGCAGAGATTCTCGGCACTCCCAACAGCCGCGGCTTGCTCAAATGGGCCAGCCCCGAGGCGATCGAATATCTGAAATTGGGAGAGAGGCGATGAATCACGGTTGTCTCTGGCGCGGGGCCTTGTGCGCCTTGGTCGCGTTGGCGAGTGTGCCAGCTTCGCGGGCCGGCGCGCCGGACTCCGCCCGCCGGCCGAACATCGTTCTCATCCTTGTCGATGACCTCGGCTATGCCGATCTGGGTTGCTATGGCGGCGAAATTCACACGCCCAATCTCGATCGTCTAGCGGCTCAGGGAATGCGCTGGCGCAACTTTTACAATGCCGCTCAGTGCTGTCCGACGCGCGCATCGCTGCTGACCGGCCTCTATCCGCACCAGGCTGGCATCGGCGACATGATCGATCCGCACTCCGACCTGATCCGCCAACACGCCAACAGCCCGCAGTACAGCGACCATCTGAGTCGCTCCGCGGTGACGATTGCCGAACTGTTGCGTGACGCGGGTTATTGCACTTACATGGTCGGCAAATGGCACCTCGGCTATCGCGCCGGAGAACGACCCCGCGATCGCGGTTTTGACCGTTACTTCGGCATCATTGGCGGGGCCGACAGCTATTGGAAGCCGCGATCGTTGTATCTGGACGACGAGCCGGTCAAAGAGGTGCCGCAGGGTTTCCATGCAACCGATGCCTTCACCACCAAGGCCATCGAATTCATTTCCGAGAAGAAAGAGCAACCGTTTTTCCTCTACTTGGCCTACAACGCCCCTCATGCTCCCTTTCACGCTCACGAGGCCGACATCGCCAAATACAAGGCGACCTACCAGGTCGGCTGGGACGTCATCCGGGAACGCCGCTTCGCACGTCAGAAGGAACTCGGCTTCTGGCCTAAGGACCTCGCCTTGCCTGAACGCGATCCCACGAGCCAGCCCTGGACCGGCTCGCCGGAGCAACTCAAACTAGCGGAACGCATGGCCATCTATGCCGCGATGGTCGATCGCATCGATCAGAACATCGGCAGATTACTCGAGGCCTTGAGCAAGCAAGGCATCCGGGAAGACACCTTAATCCTCTTTCTCAGCGACAACGGCGCCTGGGCCTCGAGTGCTACTTATGGCATCGAGTGGGCGGAGACGGGTAATACGCCGTTTCGGTTGTTCAAACTTTTCGTCCACGAAGGGGGCATCTGCACGCCGTTCATCGCCTGCTGGCCCCGGCGCATCCCCGCTGGTGTCCTCGACACGCGTCGCTACGGACATGTCAAAGACATCATGGCCACGTGCCTGGAGCTGGCCGGCGCGACCTATCCCGAAACCTACCAAGGCCGCAGACTAATTCCGTTGGAAGGTTATAGTCTCGTTCCTTTCCTGCTCGATCCGAACAAGGAATATCGGCCAACGCTGTTCTGGGAGCGCATGGGCAATAGTGCCGTTCGTGAAGGCCGATGGAAACTGGTGCGCTACTACAACGACAGCCGGGTGAAGGAAGTCAGTTTCGGCCCTCGAACCGGGAAATGGGAGTTGTTCGACTTGGCGACGGATCCGAACGAGCGCAGCAACCTTGTCGAGAAACACCCGGACATCGCTGCTCGCCTTCGGGCCCAGTACGAAGCGTGGGAACAACGGGTCGGCGTGGTGCCGCGGGAACGGATTATGGAGCGGATCGCCGAAGCAGCGAAAAAGGAGCAGGCCCAGCCATGATGGACCATCGCCTCTCCCGGCGGCAGGCGCTGGCGGGCATGACAGGCGCCGCCGCGGCCTCGCTGACGATGCCCGGAACGGCGCCGTCGCAGGATATGCCGCGATCCAGCCTCGGTCTGGTCATTTACAGCTGTGGCCTGCGCCGCCGGGCGCAGCTGATGCGGAATCCCAAAGATGACCTGTTCGAGCCGCTGACATTCCTGCGACACTGCCATCAACGCGGCGCGGGAGGTATGCAAGCAGCCCTGGGCACGCTCGACCGCGGCCAGGTCAAAGCCCTGCGATCCTACGCGGAGCGACGCGGGCTATTCATCGAGGGTATCGTCAATCCGCCGCAGGACGAGGCCGACCTGCCGCGCTTCGAGGCCGAAATCCGCACCGCCGCCGACGTCGGCGCCCTGGCGGTCCGCACCGTGATCATCCCCGGGCGGCGGTATGAGCAGTTCAAGACCCTGGCGGAGTTCCGCGTATCCGCTGCCCGCGGGCAGCGGATGCTCGAGCTGGCCCGCCCCATCGTTGAGAAGCATCGCGTCCGGCTGGCTGTTGAAAACCACAAAGACCAGCGGCTCGACGAGCGCCTGGCCTTGTACGAGCGGGTGAAAAGCGAGTACATCGGTGCCTGCGTGGACACCGGTAACAACGTGGCCCTGCTGGATGACCCCTACGAGACCATCGAAGCCCTGGCCCCTTATGCCTTCACCGTTCATCTCAAGGACCAGGCGGTGCGCGAGTGCGACGATGGCTTTCTCCTCGGCGACATCCCGCTGGGACAGGGATGCTTCGACTTGCCGCGGATGGTGGGGACGCTCCGCAAGGCGAAGCCGAACATCCGACTGGTGCTGGAAGTCATCACCCGCGACGCCCTGCGTGTGCCGTGCCTGACGGAGGCTTACTGGGCGACGATGCCGCAGGTGCCTGCTCGAGAGCTGGCGCGGGGGCTTTCCTGGGTCCGCCGGCACCCGGCCAGCCAGTTGCAGCAAGTCAGCGCGCTGCCGCTGGACAAACAGGTTGCCCTGGAGGACACCAATATCACCCAAAGCCTGGCATATGCCCGGGAGCATCTGAAGCTTTAAGCGAGGGGTGGTGCCATGGGTTTAACACGCCGAGGTTTTTTGGCGACGCTGGCGGCCGGTCTCGGGGGCTGGGCTGGGGCCCGCCGGCCCCCGCCCAGCGACACCCAGCGCGGCCCGCGCAACGGCTGTGGCGTTCGCGGCAGGTATCTCATCGGCAACCT
>JANWYO010000203.1 GCA_025055215.1 Gemmataceae bacterium | reverse complement strand
CATGCCCTCACTGACCACGCACCGTGTTCCCCCCTCCTTTCCCGCCCCGGTTCGGGAGCGGCCGCCCTAAAACTACGTTGCGGGCCGCCCGCCTCTCTTTTCTCCCGGTCGTCGCCGGTTTCATGCTGTTTCGATCTGGGCCGCCGCTTCCAGACCGAAGCGGGCAATCCCCATCTCTCGCAGCTTGAATTTCTGGACCTTGCCCGTGACCGTGGTCGGATACTCGTCCACGATGACGACGTAGCGCGGCACCTTGTAGTGAGCGATTTTCCCGCGGCAGAACTCCCGCACCTCTTCCTCGCTGAGAGTCTGACCAGGCTTGGGACGCACCCAGGCGCACACCTCCTCGCCGTAGTGAGCATCCGGCAGGCCAACGACTTGCACGTCGGCGATCGCCGGGTGGGTGTAGAGGAATTCCTCAATCTCCCGAGGGTAGATGTTTTCGCCGCCGCGGATGATCAGGTCTTTGAGGCGGCCGGTGATACGGTAATAGCCATCCGGGGTTTCCAGCGCCAGGTCGCCGGTGCGCAGCCAGCCGTCGGGGGTGATGGCGGCGGCAGTTTCGGCGGGCTTTTTGTAGTAGCCCTTCATGACCCCATGACCCCGGGCGATCAGCTCGCCCGGTTCCCCGACGGGAACCGGGTCGAGGCTTCCCGGCTTGACGATGCGAACCTCGACGCCGGGCAACGGCTTGCCGACGGTGCCGACGCGGTGCTCCAGGCTGTCGTCGGAGCAAGTTTGCGTGATGATGGGCGAGGCCTCGGTCAGGCCGTAGCCGATGGTCATCGACCGGGCACCCATGCGATTCACCACGGCCCGCATCAGTTCGATGGGGCAGGGGCTGCCGGCCATGATGCCGGTGCGCAGGCTGCGGAGGTCGAACTCTGCAAAGCGCGGATGCTCCAGCTCCGCCAGGAACATCGTCGGCACGCCGTACAAGGCGGTACAACGCTCCCACTGAATGGCCTGAAGGGTGGCCAAGGGGTCGAACATCTCTGCCGGCACGACCATCGCCGACCCGTACACCACGCACACGAGCGTTCCCAGAACGCAGCCGAAGCAGTGGTAGAACGGCACGGGAATGCACAGGCGGTCGAGTTCGGTGAATTCGAGGCGTTGGCCGACGTAGAAGGCGTTCATCAGCAGGTTGCGGTGAGTCAGCATGGCCCCTTTGGGGAAGCCGGTGGTGCCCGAGGTGAACTGGATGTTGACGACGTCGTCCGGTTGGCATTCGGCTTGGCGGCGGTCGAGTTCGACGTCGGCGACGTTGGCAGCGAGGGAGCGGAATTCGTCCCAGGTCCACATGCCGGGCTGAGGCTCGGACTTGATGCTGATGACACGCCGCAGCAAGGGGCAGGCCGGCGAGCGCAGTTCCCCTGGCTTGGCGGTGGCCAGCTCCGGGCAGATGCCCCGGAGCAGGGCGAAGTAATCGGAAGTCTTGAAACGATCGGTGAGGATCAAGGTGGTGATGTCGGCCTGGTTCAAGACATAGGCCAGCTCATGAGCGCGGTAGGCGGGGTTGATGTTCACCAGAACGGCGCCGACCGAGGCCGCGGCAAATTGGCTAACGACCCACTGAGGCCAGTTGGTGGCCCAGATGCCCAGGTGCTCACCCCGGCGCACACCCAAGGCCAGCAACGCCCGGGCAGCTTCGCGGACCTCGGCATGAAAGGCAGCGTAGTGACGGCGAAGGGCCAGCTGCGGAAAGACCAAGGCATCACGGGGAGCGTGGGCCGTTGCCGTCCGGGCGAGGACGTCGGCAAAAGTCAAGCCATCGACCCACGGTTGAGAGTGCTCCGCCATGAACGCTCTCCTGGTGCTTGGTCAATGACGGTCGGGATGTCGTCATCGCCGGCGGCGCCTTCGGGTCGGGGGGGGGGCCCCCCCCGCCCCCCCCCCAAAACCGCCAGGGCGGGCCCCCGGGGCGGGGGTGGGCCCGGGCGGGGCCCCCCCCGGGGGGGGGGGGGGGCGCCCCCCGCCCCCCCCCCGACTCAACGGTCATGCGCGGGCCGCCGCGTCGGCATTGCCCGCTGGCGGCGCCGCCGCTTTGTCGGGCTTGCTCGACTCCGGCGTCAACCGGGCAAAATACTCCGGCAGCTCCACCCCGCCAATGTCTTTCATGATCTGCATGATCGGCGGCAGGGTCCGGGCCATGCTCTGGAGGAAATGACTCGTGCTGCTGGCCCCGGTGCCATTAGCGCCACCCTCCCAGACGATGACCTTGTCAAACTTGATGTTGGAGATGGCCGTGGCGGCCGTCTGGGCCAGATGATCGAGGTGCTCGAGCATCAACAGCTGAAATGCCTGTTGCGCCCCGCCGCACGCCTCGACAATCCGCTTGAGTCCTTCGCCCTTTTTGGCCAGGATTTCGTACTGGCCCCGAGCCTCCGCCTCCAGCTTGGCGTAGATGGCCGCGGCTTCGCCCTCGGCCTCGATGCGCCGCTTTTCCGCCTCTGCTTCGGCCTCGACAATGGTCTTGGCCTTCTCGGCCTTGGCCGGCGCTTCCAACGCCGCACGCCGCTCCGCCTCAACGCGTTCGGCCTCGGCGATGGCCGCCTTCGCCAAGGCGCGGTTCTGGGCCTCGAGCACGGCGGCTTCCGCCTCCCGCTTCCGCGTCTCGCCCAGTTGGTACGCCTCCGCCTGCTTCACCTGCAAATGCGCCTGGGCTTCGGCGATCGCCGCCTGGGCCGTCGCCTCCCCGGCAATCGCCTTGGCGTTGGCCTCGGCCACCGCAATCCGCATCGCCCGCTCGGCGTCCTTGATCCGGGCCTCCCGCTCGAATGCCGCCGATTGCTCCCCGATCTTCTGTTCCTTGTCCAATTCGGCAATCCGCAACGCCTGGTCCCGAATCGCCTCCCGCGTGCCGATCTCCCGCAGCTTGTTGGCGTTCGCGACCTGGATCGCTTTCTCCCGCTCGGCTTCGGCCACGCCAATCTGGCCCATCTTCTCCTGCTGCGCCACATCCACCGCCGCCTGTTGCACTGCCTGCGACGCAGCCTTGCGGCCGATGGCCTCGATGTAGCCTGACTCGTCCGTGATGTCGGTGATGTTGACGTTGATCAACACCAGGCCGATCTTATTTAGCTCCGGCTCAATCGAAGACTGGATGTTGTGCAAGAACTTGTCACGATCGCGGTTGATCTCCTCGATCCGCATCGAGGCGATGACCTGCCGCAGCTGCCCGAAGATGATGTCCGACGCCTGCTGCTTGATCTGGTTGGTGTTCAGACCGAGCAGGCGGATGGCGGCGTTCTGCATCACCTCGGGCGACGTGCCGATCGCCACGGTGAAGACACTCGGCACGTTGACGCGGATGTTTTCGGCCGACAAGGCCCCCTTCAGGGGGATTTCGATCTGGATCGGCTCCAGGCTCAGGTAGGCATGGTCCTGAATCAAAGGGAGGACAAAGGCGGCGCCGCCGTGAATGCAGCGCGACGTGTTACCGCCCCCAACCTTCCCGTAAATGACCAGGATGCGGTTGCTCGGGCACCGCTGGTACCGCTTGACCAACAACACCAGGAAACCGCTGACCACCAGCCCCAAGGCGACGGCAATCAACGCCTCCCAAGGAACGGCAGCGGCCCCATACAGCAGGCGCAGATTAAGCATGGCTGGTGTGCTCCTCGGCAAGACGGGAGACTTCCACGGTATCGGAATTGATGACGCCAACGACCACGACGTCGGCACCGGTCGGCAACTCGTCCCCCGACGTGATTGCCTGCACCTCAACCAGTCGGTTCTGCAAAGTGAGCGACACCTTGCCTCGGCCGCTCTTTTGGGCCGGGATACTCAAGTAGACTTTCGCGCGCTGGCCCAGTGCCCGCTCAATGTGGATGTTCCCTTCCGCCTTCAGACTGTGCAGCAATCGCATGAGCCAGGCTACCAAGAACATCGCTCCCGCCCCTGAGGCGACAGCGATCCCCAAGGGGACGGGCTCGCTCAGACCCCGCGACTGGGCCGCCATTCCCGCCAGACCGAAGAACGTCATCGCCGAGACAAGTGCTCGGAACGTCAGCAGGCCGACGAACCATTGGCTCTCATGCTCGGCGTGGCCATCGACTTGGCCGGCATCATGGTCCGCATCGCCGCCCTCGATGTCGTGGTCGCCTCCCAGGCCAGCCATACCGAGGAGAAACTGGACCACCAGGAGGGTTCCGCCCAGCGCGGCACAAACCAGGTAGACCATTTCCATAGACTTGAGCCCCTCAGTGGCCTTGTCGCGCGAACGTTGCGAGAGCGCCCGGACGAGTTACCGTCCATGCTCGACTCCCTCCAACTTCCTGTCAAGGAGGTCCGTAAAGTTATTCGCCAAACTTTGCGCCTTTTTTTTCATGAATGGCCCAAATTTCCCGAACCGGGCGCGTTTCTCGACCCGCAGCGCTCTGGTGCGGCAGGCGAGCGGTCGCCGGCGCCGCCCCGCGCGCGACTGGTCGCTCCGCGCTCGCCCCCCTGCCGACTGGTTGTTTCGCCCCCCGCCGGAACTCCGCGAGCGCGAACCGATGCATCACCCGCCGCCCTGTCGATGCATCGCTCCGCGCTCGCCCCGCCGCAAGCAGCGACTCCAACTTGGGAAACTCCCCCGGATTCGCTTGACACTCGGCAGCAGACGTTCTAAAGTAGGCCCGCCTGTAAAAGGGATCGTCCGCGCTGAGCCGATCCGATCGGGGGGCCTTCGTCGCCCTTTCTGCGTGTGCAGGATGTTATGACGCTCGACGTGTCCCGCATCGCTCAAGACCTTCAACTCCGCAAGGTCCAGGTAGAGAACGTCGTCCAGCTCCTCGACGAAGGTAACCCCCCCCCCTTCATCGCCCGCTACCGCAAGGAGCGGACCGGCGGTCTGCCCGAGGACCTGATCCGAAAAATTAAAACCCGGGTCAGCCTCCTGCGGAAGCTCGCCGAGCGGAAACAAAGCATCCTCAAAAGCCTTGAGACCCAGGGGAAACTGACCGAAGAACTCCGTTCCGCCATCGAGGCGGCCGAAACGGTCAATCGCCTGGAAGACCTTTACCTCCCCTTCAAGCCCAAGAAGCAGACACCGGCCACCGTGGCCCGCGAGCGTGGGCTGGAACCACTGGCCCAGGCGATCTGGGACCGCGACCCTGCCGTCGCCAACCTCGATGAGGTCGTGGCCGGCATGGTAAACCCCGACCAAGGGCTCACCACGAGCGCCGAAGTCCTCCACGGCGTCCACCACATTCTGGCTGAGAAAGTGGCAGAAACGGCCGACATTCGTGCCGCCGTTCGCAGCCTCTTGTGGGAGACGGGCAAGCTGACGACGAGCCGGAGCGAGTCGCTGAAAGACGGCGAGGGACTGGAGTACAAGGATTACTTTCAGTTTGCCGAGCCGGTACGGCACATCCCGGCCCATCGGGTGCTCGCCATCAACCGGGGCGAACGGGAAGGCTCGCTCAAGGTACAGTTGACGTTCGACACCGAGGCCGTGCGGCGGGCGCTCTTCGACAGCCGTGGCAGTCGGTCACCGCTGGTCCCTCTGAGCGATCATCCTCATGCCGACTTTTTGCGAGGCGTGGTCGAGGACGCCTTGTGGCGGCTGCTGGTGCCGAGCTTGGAACGGGAGATTCGTCGAGAATTGACGGAGGAGGCGCTCGACCACGCCGCCGCGGTGTTCGCCCGTAACTTCCGCAGCATCCTGATGCAGCCGCCGTTGCGCGGCACGCGTGTTTTGGCGATCGATCCAGGCCTGCGCACCGGGTGCAAAGTCGCGGTCCTGGACGAGGCCGGCAACCTCCTGGCCGATACCACGATTTACCCTCACCCGCCGCAGAATCGCCGCGCGGAGGCGCTGGGGCGGCTGGCCGAGCTGATTGACCGGCACGGGGTTACAGTGATAGCCATCGGCAACGGCACGGCTGGCCGCGAGACCGAGGAGCTGATCGCGGAGTTGATTGCGGCTGCCAGCACGACGGGGGAGTGGGTCCACCAGCCGGAGCCGCCGCGGGCCCGACCGGCGGCGGCAGCCCGGTCGAAGCCTTCGGCGGCACCCCAACCGCAACCCGCTGCGCTGGCCGCAGCAGTGACTCCGGCGGTACCCGAACCGCAACCGATCGCGGCCCCCGAGCAGTCCGCAGCGGCGCCCGAACCGCAACCAACCAGCGCAGTCCAACCGGAGCCTTCGGTGGCGCCCGGAACGCCGCCAGCCGCTGACCTCGCGCCGGCCGCTCCTTCACCGACCACGCCCCCTCCGATACGTTACCGCTTGCCGGCCGACCTCGCGTATGCCCTCGTCAACGAAGCCGGCGCGAGTGCCTACGCCGTCAGCCCGATTGGCCGCGAGGAATTCCCTCACCTGGACACTGCCTTGCGGAGCGCCATTTCCATTGGCCGACGGCTCCAGGATCCGCTCAGCGAGTTGGTGAAGATTGATCCGCAGAGTGTGGGCGTCGGCCTGTATCAGCACGACGTCGATCCGCGGGAGCTGCGGCACTCGCTCGAGGCCGTCCTTGAGTCCTGTGTCAACCAGGTTGGGGTGGACGTGAACAGAGCGACCATGCCGCTGTTGCGGTACGTTTCGGGGTTGAACCAAGTATTGGCCCGGGCGTTGGTTGAATATCGTCAGCAGCACGGTCCTTTCCGCACCCGCGAGCAGCTGAAAGAGTTCCCGGGCATGACCGAGAACCGGTTTCTTCAGGCGGCCGGCTTTCTCCGGATCGTGGGCGGCGACAATCCGCTCGATCAAACCTGGATCCATCCGGAGAGCTACCCGATTGCCCTGCGGCTCCTGGGCGAGCTGGGTTTTGAGCTTCAGGGCCTGACGGAGCCGACCCGGAGGGCGGAGTTATCGGAGAAGCTGCAGGCGCTCTCGCCCGAGGAAGTGGCGTCGCGCCTGGGGGCCGGAGCAACCACCGTTAAAGACATCATCGACGCCCTCTGTCGGCCCGGGTGGGACCCGCGCGACGAGTTGCCGCGACCGATCCTGAAGAAAAGCCCGTTGAAACTCGAACACCTCCAACCGGGCATGGAGCTGAGAGGGACGGTCGTCAATGTCGTCGATTTCGGGGCGTTTGTCGATATTGGCTTGAAGGACAGCGGGCTGGTGCACATCAGTCAGATGGCGAACCGGTTCTTGCGGAGCCCCTACGACGCGGTTTCAGTTGGCAGCGTTGTGACGGTTTGGGTGTTGGCGGTCGATCAGGAGCGGCACCGGGTTTCGCTGACGATGATCCCGCCGGGGACGCCGCGCAAGGCCCCCGAACGGAAGCCGACCCCGGAACGGAAACCGGCTTCGGAGCGGCGCGAGGCAGTGCGTCCGCCGCAGCCGGCGGGCGTGGCCGAGCGGGGAGGGCGTGGGCGGCCTGGTGGCCGACCTGGCGGTGCCGGAGGCCGGCGTGCCCCGGCGCGGGCACCGCGAGGAAACCAGCATGGTTACGAGGAGCGTCGACCGCCGCGGGAGGAGCCAGCGGCTGCGACCGCCGAAGCCGCGCTCGCCGAACCGACGCCCGAACGCGCCGTCCTTCAGCCGCCGGCGCCCCGAAAACCATCACGACCCCAGCCAGAGCTGCCGAAGCTTTCCGACGAGGCCCTGCGAGGCAAGGTGCCCCTGCGGACCTTCCGGGAGTTGGCGGCCTTCTTCCGATCGCCGGCCGCCCAAGCCAGCGGCGGGACTCCCACGGCAGCACCCTCCGAGGCTTCGAGCGCAGCTGCCGAGGATTCCGAAGTCTTAGACCCGATCCCTCCGTCTCCACCGAGTAAATGAATTAAGCGGAATTTGCCGGCCGAAACGGCCGGCGTGCCGTTTCCAGTCGCAACATTAATTCCCTTCGTTTGTTGCGATCTTTCGTTCTCCGTTGCCCGAACGCGCCGCGGAAAACTCCTCCGACAGTCACCTTGACGAATTTCCTTTGTATTTTTACTATCCTCACCATCTGATTCATTCTTAACAGATGTCTTGAGCTGTTGAATTTTTTCAGTCGTTGAGAACTCACCAGTCGGTCGCACGCAGCAAGAACGTTCCCGAAGCGTTGGCTTGACCCATAAGGAGGTCTTGAGACCTTCAGCAGAGATAACCGGGTTGGCATCTTTTTCTTGGGAGGTTCGCTACATGTACAGTCTCGTAATGATGATGGCCTTGACGACGGGCGGCGAGACGCCGGCGTTTTGTGGCCGCTGCGGTGGCGGCGGGTGCCTCGCCCGCGCAGGTGGCTGCGGCAGAAGCTGCGGTTGCCTCGGTGGCCTGTTCAGCCGGCGGTGCGGCTGCAATGGCTGCTGCCCGCAGAGCTGCTGCCCCACGCATCACTGTCCGCCGACCTGCGGCTGCCCGACGCATTATGTCGCCGAGCCGCATGGTTGTGCCGCTCCTCATCAGCCCGCTCCGTCTACGCCGCCGGCCCAGCCCATGCCGATGCCGGAAAAGAAGGAAGGGGCCGCTTTGGCGCCGGCCACCCTGGTCGTGACGCTCCCGGCCGAGGCCAAGCTGTTCATCGACGGTCAGGCCACGACTTCGACCAGCGAGGTCCGGACCTTCGAGACCCCGGCCCTGCCTCTCGGCTTCGACTACAGCTACACGCTGCGTGCTGAGCTGGTCCGCGATGGGCAGACCCTGACGCAGACGAAGACCGTCACGGTCCGCGGCGGCGCTGAGTCCCGTGGGGAGATCGCCTGCCCTGAGGCGGTGGCGGCCAAGTAACCACATGCGGGCGAGTCACCCTCTTGG
>JANWYO010000024.1 GCA_025055215.1 Gemmataceae bacterium | reverse complement strand
CCGCTTTCTCTGTCGTGCCGGGGGTTCGCCCGTTATCGGTCCGCGTTTTGCTGGCCCTCCGACTTTTGGGGGTTTATGTTTTTTTTTGGTCCCCCGCGTGGGGGGGGGGGGGGCAGCCGCCCCCACCCACGGCCATCTCATCGCGCCTCCCCATCCCCCTGCCGCGACGCTGGTCGGATCGTCGGACTTCTTCCTGAGCCCACCACGCCACGACCGCGACGGCGTGGCCGAGGTTGCCGTGGGAGTGCGGCCGCGGCCTTGGTGAAACCAAGTCGCGCTGACCTCTCCGTCTGTTTTTCCCCCGCTCCAGCCATCGCGCGACCGGTCAGCGAGGGCGGCCCGAGAGGCCTCACCCCGCGATCGGCCTCCCTCGTGTCCTCGAAAGGCCCTGTGGGGGCTGCCCGCTCCGACCGAACGATCGCTCGCTACATCCGTCACCACCCGACCAGGTTGACGCCGACCTTGCCAAATCCTGCCGCTCAAGGCTCAAGGACATTTGCATTCGCGGTCAGTCTCCTTTAACGTCAGGGGACCGGAACACGACTGGCCGGCCCGCTGCCGCCCAAGGCGAGCATCCCAGCAGGGGCCGGCACCGATCCCCTGACGGAAAGCAGACAACCGATGCGGCGCACAACACGGGGCGCTTGGCCCCGGCGGGCATCCTGCGCGCCGGGCCGACGCTCGGGGACCGTTCACTGCCGATCCTTCGCTCCCAAGGTCGAACAGCTCGAATCACGTTTCCTCTTGGCCGGCGTCCAGCCCACGCCGTTGGAACAACTCTACCTCGAGCGCCTGAACGACATCCGGGCCAATCCGGCCGAGTATGGTCGACGCGTGGGCTTGGACCTCTCTCGAGTGGCGCCAGCCCAGCCCTTGGCCATGGACATGCGCCTTGTGGAGGCCGCACGCAAGCACGCCCAGGACATGAACGACCGCGCCTACTTCGGGCACAACACTCCCGAGGGGCTGGACGCGGGGCAACGCATGCTGGCCACGAGCCTGCCGATCACGTACTGGTCCGAGAGTATTGCCGCTGGCTTCAGCACGCCGGAGGAGGCGCTAGCGGCCCTCATCGTCGACCACGGCGTGCCTGACCTGGGCCATCGCCGGCATCTGTTGGCGATGGAACCCAATTTCGCCGTGCAAAGGATTGTCGGCATCGGTCTCGTCCGCGGTGGCGCGGGGCCGTACGCCAATTATGACGTGATCGACAGCGCCGCCACCACCGACAATCGAGCCTACCTGACCGGAGCCGTCTTCCGCGACCGCAACAACAACGGCGTCTACGACCTGGGGGAGGGGCTTTGCGGCGTCACCTTGACCGTGGCGGGCGTCGGCAGCTTTGCTGCGTTCGACAGCGGCGGCTACAGCATCCCGCTTCGCCCGGGCACCTACACGGTCACCGCCACTGGCCCCGGTTTCAAACCCATCGTCCAGACCGTTACCATCGGCTCGAGCAATGTCCGCCGGTCGTTCATCGTCACCGACCCGGAGGAGGCCTCATCGGCCTGGTACGTCACTGGGGCCGATGCCGGCGGCGGGCCGCATGTTAAGGTCTTCGATGCCCGCACCGGACAGGTGCGTTTCAGCTTCCTGGCTTACGATGCCGGCTTTCTGGGCGGGGTTCGCGTGGCAGTCGGCGACGTCAACGGCGACGGCACCCCCGACATCATCACCGCGCCCGGTCGCGGCGGCGGGCCGCACATCCGTGTTTTTGACGGCCAGTCCGGCGCCCCGCTCCCAGGACCGGTGGGAAGCTTCATGGCTTACGACCCAGCCTTCTCGGGTGGTGTCTTCATCGCGGCGGGCGACATCAACGGCGACGGCTTCGCCGACATCATCACCGGGGCCGACGCCGGCGGCGGGCCGCACGTGCAGGTTTTCAGCGGCCGCGATGGCCGGCAGCTCCGCAGCTTCATGGCGTATCATCCCCGGTTCGCCGGCGGCGTCCGGGTCGCCGCCGGCGATGTCAGCGGCGACGGCGTTGCCGACATCCTCACCGCGCCGGGTGTTGGCGGTGGACCGCATGTGCAGGTTTTCGACGGCCCCACCGGCCGGCTCCTCCGCAGCTTTATGGCCTTCGCCCCTACCTACACCGGCGGCCTGTTCCTGGCCGCCGGCGACGTCAACCAGGACGGCTACGCCGACATCCTGGTGGGCATGGGGACCGGCAATCCGCAGGTTCGCGTCGTCAGCGGCGGGACGGGGGCGACCATCGCCCAGTTTCAGGCTTTCGATGCGTCGGCGGCCGGCGGGGCCCGTGTCGCCAGCGTCGATGTCAACGGCGACGGCCGTGCTGACCTGATCCTCGCCCCCGGCCGGGGTGCCGAGCCTCAGCTGCGCCTGCTCGATGCCCTGACCCTCGCCGAACTCGACCGCCTTTTCGCCTACGACGACCGCTTCCGCGGCGGCATCTTCCTCGGCTGAAACAGGCGTCAGCCGCCGATGGTGTGCATCGTGCGCTCCGGCTTGACGAAACGGGCAGTGTTGATCTCGTGGCCTTCCCACTTGGTGGCCACGCTTTGGCGGATCACGGCGGCGAGGTCGTCATCGCTGGCACCACCACGGAGGAGCCCTTTGACGTCCAGTTCATCCAATGCGAACAGGCAATTCCGCAGCTTTCCGTCCGAGGTCAACCGCAGTCGGTTGCAGCTGTGACAAAAGGGGCGGGACACGGACGCGATGATGCCGACGCGGCCACCGCCGTCGGCATAAACAAATTCCTGCGCCGGTGCCTGGGGAGCGGCTGGCTCGACCGGCACCAGCGGGGCCAACTCCCGCTCAATCTGCTCCAGGATCTCGTGGGCGAAATACACCTTGTTCCGCTCCCACTGGTCTGCCCCGATCGGCATGTATTCGATGAAGCGCATCTCCAGGCCGTGCGCCCGGGCGAAGCGAGCCAAGGGCACAACTTCGTGCTCGGTGACGCCCCGAATGCTGACGGCGTTGACTTTCACCGGATCAAAGCCCGCGCGTTTGGCAGCCAGGATGCCGGCCACGACCCGTTCCAAGCCGTCCCGCCGCGCCAGCTGACGGAATCGCACCGGGTCGAGAGTGTCGAGGCTGACGTTGATCCGCCTCAGACCAGCGTCGAACAGGGCCTGCGCTTGCTCCGCCAGCAAGATGCCGTTGGTGGTCAGGCCCAGATCTCGGATACCGGGAACCTCCGCGAGCATCCCCACCAACCGGTGCAGGTCGCGCCGCAAGAGCGGCTCTCCCCCGGTCAGGCGGATCTTGTCGATTCCCAGGCTTGCCGCCACCCGCACGAAGCGAACAATCTCCTCGAACGACAGCAACTCCGCCCGGTCCAGGAAGGTCACTTCCTCCGGCATGCAGTAAACGCAACGGAGATTGCACCGGTCGGTGACGCTGATTCGCAAGTTGTTGTGAACCCGACCGAAGCCATCCCGGAGAGGCAAGGGCAAGCGCGAAGGACCAACGCCGTGCGTCGAGGGATTAGCGGTCATGGCGCTCCTTCGTGTCCGGGAACGGCGGCCCGCTTGGGGAACGCTCGCGGGCCGTGGCCGTGTTCGATCTTCATCTTATCCTGCGGCGCCGGCCCCACCAGACTGCACAGCCGACAATCCAGGGGTTTCGTCGCCAGGGACTCACGTTAGCCTCGAGGCGCACTCGGGAATCTCACGCCGCGGAGCGGGGTTCGGACGGTGGCGTGACCCACGGTGCCCGAGGCCCAGGCGCTCCAAGCCGGTTCAGCGATTGACTCCCGGGTGGATCCAGTCGCTGGTGCCGTCGGCCCAGTTTTCCTTCTTCCAGATCGGCACGGTTTCCTTGAGCCGATCAATGGCGTAGCGACAGGCATCGAAGGCTTGGGCGCGGTGAGGAGCACTCACGACCACCGCCACGCTGATCTCCCCGAGAGAAAGATGACCCAGACGGTGCACCAGGCAAATCTCGCCAATCGGCCAGCGGGCACGGACCTCGGCCTCAAGACGGAGCATCTGCTTTTCGGCCATTTCCGGGTAGGCTTCATAATCGAGGCTCGCCGTCGGACGACCGTCGGTCATGTCGCGTACTGTGCCGAGGAAGGTGACGACCGCGCCGCAACCGGGGCGGCGGACTTGTTCGGTAAGAGCGTGGTAATCGATGACATCGCGGGTGAGTCGCACCATGGCGCTGACCGTCGAGGTAGTTCGTGACGAGCCGTAGGCCGGCCCTAGCCGGTCAGCGGCTCAACCGCCGCTGACCGGCGGCAGCAGCGCGACCTCGGCGCCGGTCGCTAGAGGCTGCTCATCCCGGGCGAAATCACCATCGACCGCCACTGCTGAGCGCTCCAGCAATCCCGCCAATTTCGGACACTGCCCCGCCAGCTGGCGCCGCAAGTCACCGACGGTCGCGGGGGTCGGCAGGGCGACGTCGATTGTCTCTGTGCCGGCCAAGTCCTTGGCTCGGGCAAACAGGCGAACCGACCAAGTGGCAAGTGGGCGCTCGGAACCAAGGTTCATGGCAGGGACCGCGGGAGCGTCGGCCGCTGGAGCCGACGGAGCAGCTCCGGCAGAAAGCCGTAGGCGATAGCCAAGTACTGGACCGGGTGCAAGGTGCGCTTGCCGCTGCCCTCCTCCATTTGCAGGCGACAGGCGCTGCACTCGCTGGCGCCGAACAGGATGCGGGGCCGGCGCAGCAGGTCGAGCATCGGCCGGCCTGCCTCCAGCGAAACTCGGTACGTTTCCGCTTTCAGCCCGAAGGTGCCGGCCATGCCGGAGCAACTAACATCGATCTTATCGACGCGCAGGCCGGGGATCAACGCGAGGAGTTTCGGCCCCGCCGGTGTCGGGCCCAGGGCTTTTAGGTGGCACGGAATGTGATAGCCGATCGGCAGGTCCAGCCGAACGGGAAAATCGGTGCGCAACTTGCCCTGCCGGTGCAGCTCGTCAAGAAACGTCGTCAACTCCACGGTCTGCTCGGCCACGAGCTGGGCGTCGGGATCGTCCAGGAGGTCGAGGTAGTCGTGCCGCAGCATCAAGGCTGCCGATGGTTCAGAGCAAAGGATGCGGTAACCTTCGCGCGCCAGGTTGGCGAGAATGCGGACGTTGCGCTGAGCGATTTCGCGGGCCGCTTCCACGTCGCCGACCGCCAAGGGGGTCAGTCCGCTGCCCCACTGACCGGGAGGCACATAAACGTCGATACCGTGGTGGTGCAGGAGGGCGACGGTGGCTTCGCCGATGGTGGGGTCGTTGTAGTTGGCGAAGACATCGACGAAGTAGGCAACGCGCGGCCGGGGGCCGCCCCGGCCGCGCCGCGGCGGCAACGTCCAACCGCGGCGCCCGGCCAAGCGGAGGAAACTTCGAGGAGCGAAAGGAGGCAATCGCCGATGCCGCGAAATCCCAAAAAACTTCTCCATGAGCCAGCGGACAGACCGGCTGGCCAACCCGACGTTGAAGAGGACGGCAAACGAACTGGCCAAGGCCGCGAAGCTCTCACTCCGGGCCAATACCCAGTTGGTGCGATCCAACCCATGCTCCGCCGCGTGGGCCGCCTTCGCCTCCAGCATCAGCTTCGGCACATTGACGTGGGCGGCACATTCCCGGGCACACATCTTGCAGTTGATGCATAGATCGGCCACCGCTCGGACATCGTCGGCCGTCAGGCGCCGTCCCGCACGTGCCTGGCTCAGCAAGTGACGCATCAGGTTCGCCTTGGCCCGGGGCGTCGCGGCCTCGGCATGGGTGGCGCGAAACAGCGGACACATCCGCTGCCCCGGCGCCTCGGTCCGGCAATCGCCGCAGCCGTTGCAGCTATGACACTCGTGCAGCACGGCATCCGGGGGCCAACGCAGCCGCCACGGACCGGGGGCGCCACCAGCTGCCGCATCTCCGCCCTCAGGCGCTCCGCCCCCGGCCGTGGCCCAGCGGCGCAGCGGCCAAACCACGCTGCCCGGCTCGGGGCCAACAATCTTCCCGGGATTGAAAATCCGCCGCGGATCAAAGATCTCCTTCAGCTCCCGAAACACCGGGTACAGCCGGCCGTATTGTCGGGCCACCCACGGCGTCCGGGCCAATCCCGTGCCGTGTTGGCTGCTGACCGTGCCCCCCAAGTCCAGTGCCAGCCGGTGAATCTCCTCGCCCAGGCTCCACAGCTTTTTCACCTGGTCCCGTTCGCGAAGGTCGAGGAACGGCCGAACGTGGACCTGCCCTGTCCCCGCGTGGGCGAGGAATGAGGCGATGGTCTCGTGTCGCTGAAGGATTTCTTGGGAGCGATGGAGGAAAACGGGCAACTCCTCGGGAGGGACGGCCACGTCCTCCACGAAAGCCACGGGTTGCACACCGCCGCGCATGCCATACAGTCCGGGGAGGACCGCCTCCCGCACGCGCCAAAGGCGTTCGATGCTCTCGGCATCGAACGCCGGCTCGGCGAGCAGGATCGCTTGCTCGGCCGAACCCAGGCGTGCCGTCAGCTCCCGCGCGTGGGCTTGAGCACCCTCCGGCTCATCGGATTCAAACTCGATTAACAGAGCCGCCTCCGCCGCTGTGGGAATCAGGGCACCCACTTCGGCGTCGCTGCCCCGGGCGAGGGTGAGGAGGCGCCGGTCGATGAGTTCGCACGCCGAGGGCCGCAAAGGCAACGTCCGCAGGGCGGCCCTTAGCGCGGCGTCCAGACTGGGAAAACCGTAGAGCAACAGGGCCCGGCTGGCGGGCAAGGGCACGGTGCGCAGCGTCGCCTCGGTAAAGATCCCCAGCGTCCCCTCGGAGCCGACCAGCAGCTTGGCCACGTCCACATAGTCCTCGCCGAGTACGTCGTGGAGCAGATAGCCTAAGCGGTTGAAACGGCTTCGCGGCTGGCAGGCCTCGATCAGCTCCAGGTTTCGGCGGAGCAACTCGGCCACGGCATGGACGATTTCCGCAAATCGCCGGCCGCGCGCGTCAGCGGACGGGGCCAGTGGCTCCCGGCCGGCGACAGCGGCGTCACCCGT
Source organism: Gemmataceae bacterium (assembly GCA_025055215.1). Taxonomy (GTDB): domain Bacteria; phylum Planctomycetota; class Planctomycetia; order Gemmatales; family Gemmataceae; genus JANWYO01. The sequence continues at coordinate 11,664 of JANWYO010000024.1, read as the reverse complement.
GTTGAGCACGACGCGCAACGAAGCGACATGATCGCGGGTGTACCCGTGCTTCAGGGCGCGGGGACCGGAGGCATTCGTCGCTAACATGCCGCCGATGGTGCATTGGGCCGCGGCGGCGGGATCCGGGGCGAAACGCCGACCGACGGCGGCCAGCTGCTGGTTCAACTGGCGCAGCACCACCCCCGGTTGCACGCAGACGGTGTCGGCACCGATCTGCCGGATGGAGCGGAAGTGGCGGCTGAGATCGACGATGATGCCATGGCCCAGCGCTTCGCCCGCCAGCCCGCTACCGGCGCCGCGCGGAATGAGGGCGACCCCGTTGGCCGCCGCGTAGCCGACCAGCGCCCGGACGTCTTCCTCATCCTCGGGCACGACCACGGCTAACGGGGTGACTTGGAAGATACTGGCATCGGTGCTGTACAGCGCCCGAGACAATTCGTCGAAGAGGATCTCCCCCTTGACAATCCCTTTCAGATCGTCCACCAGGCGCATGCGCTGAGCTTCGTCCACGGGTTGGCATTATCCCGGGGGTCTTTGTTCAGCCGAGAGTTGCTCGCGCCGCAGGCGCTCTTGGCGGTAGCGTTCCGCCAACCCCAAGTCGTGCGGAGGCAGGTTTGCGACCCGAGGGAATTCACGGACATGGGCATGGCAGCGGTAGCAGACCGCCACATCACCCACGGCCCAGTACAACACGCCGTCCACCACCGCGGAGCCGATCAGGATCGCCCAGGCCGTCCATTGCCGGTATACAGCCTTGAACGCCAGGAACGCCAGACACGCCAGAGTCAGGATAGTCAGCCCGAGCCAATGGGGGAAGTCTTTCTTCCGATAGAGTTCGTGGTTGCCACACAGGGGGCAGAGGGGCGTTCCGTCAGCGTCGGCCCGGCGAAAGGTGACCGCGTGGGCACAGGCCGGACACTGCCACTCGAGGCCTTGGCCAGCATCGGCACGGGCGGGTCGCTGACAACCAGGACAGAAAAAGCGGATCCGCACGCCAAGCCATCCTTATCCGAATGGAGGTTGCGTTGCGAGCAATTGGCTCGTCAGCTCGCCGAGAAAGACGAAGACCACGGCCACGTACAAGATGCCGGTCGCTGACTGGGTGGAACGGATGCGAGCACTTTGCCACGCCATCCAGGCCAGCACCAAGGGGGCGACGAACCCGACCCCCCAGCGGACCGGCAGCCATAGCACGATTTCGCCGTCCCAACCTTGGGGCGAGCCTCGGTCGAACCACGGCCATAGGCTGAGCCCGGCCACCAGCATCCGCAAGCCCAGGGCGACGGCCAGGGCAACGATCAGGCGGAGCAGGGGCGTCAGGGACATCGTGGGGGCTATGAGATAGGAGTGTCCCATGAGCATGGCCGTCAATGCCGACCCCAACACCGCGGCCGATGTGGCGTCGTCGAGGAGGGCAAAAGCGTCGGCAGATGGGCCATGCCCACCGCGAAGGGTCAAGCCGGCCGCCAGGGCCGCGAACGTCCCCACGAGCAGGGCTCGGCCCGCAGGGACTCCTTCAAGCGACCACGAGACCGACGCGGCGAAGGCAGCAAGACCCGCGAAACCCAACGCCACCCATTCGGCCCAGGTGCTCCCCTCAGCTGCTACAACGGAGGCGACGGCCACCAACCCAAGGATCGTGAGGAACTGGGTACGGTAAAAGCGGGGATTCACCTGTGAGGAGGGCAGCAGCCACAGGGCTGCTGCCAGTCCGCACGCCAGCCGCAGGCAGAAGGTCGCCAGCATGGGCGTCACCGCGGGCCGTAGATCAACGCCATCAGCTCGGCCCGAGTCGATTGGTGGGTCTGGAAGGTGCCCCGCATGGCACTGGTGGTACACACGCTGTCCGGCTTCCGGATACCGCGGATCGTCATGCAGGTGTGGGTCGCCTCCAGGATCACTCCCACGCCGCGGGCGTCCAATTCCTCCATCATCAGGTCCGCCAGCTGCTCGGTCATCCGCTCCTGCACCTGCGGCCGCCGGGCAAGCACTTCCACCACCCGGGCGAGCTTACTCAGCCCGACGATCTTGCCATTGGGGAGATAAGCGACATGAGCCTTGCCGATAAAAGGCAGCAGGTGGTGCTCGCAGATCGACTCGAAGCCGATGTCCTTGACGAGCACCATTTCGTCGTATTTCTGGGTAAACGTTTTCTTCAGGAGTTGCCGAGGATCCTGCCGCAGGCCGGCAAAAAGCTCGGCATACATGCGGGCGACACGGTCGGGCGTGTCGCGCAAGCCCTCTCGCTCCGGATCCTCACCGACGGCCAACAACAGCTCGCGGACCGCGGCCCGAATCCGCTCGTGATCGATCCCCTCAGCGGCCCGCGGGCTGCTGTCTTCGCCACACCGACGCGCCCGAGAGCGGGCTTCGCTGATCCGCACGGCCTCGTTCAACGACAGTTCCTCGACCGGCCCGTACATTATGCGCAAGAATGGGGAACGCCTCAGGGCCGTCGTTCCCTTGCCTTTATAGGCCCGTCCCGTGGAGCGGTCAAGGACGCCGTCCTCCGACGGGACTCGCACGGTTTGCCATTGCTCCCGAGCGCGACCAGCGTCCCTTCGACGCCGGGCGGCTGCCCGGCGGTGAGGCAGGCGCCGAAACCTAAAGGCCGATCCACCCCCGACCTTCCGAGCATGAAGATCGTCATCGTGAGAGTCCACGGCTTGCACTTGGCTTTTCTCGGCTGCTACGGCAACGACTGGGTCGCAACTCCCACCATCGATCGGCTGGCCGCTGAGGGCATTGTCTTCGACCAGCACCTCGCGGACAGCTTGGCACCCGGGCCGCCAACGATCTGGACCGGCCGATATCGCTTTGACTTCGCCCACGCCACCGGCGGCGTGGGCGGCATGACACCCCGCCTATTGAGGCGATTACTCCAGGCCGGGATTCCGGTCTGCTGTGCCCGCGTGACCGTGGCGGACCTTTCTTCCACCGCCGAGCTTTTTCCTAAGTCCGATCAGACGTTACTATGGTTGGAGACTTCCCTGACATTGCCGCAACCTGATTCGGGCATCGGAAATGACCCCTCCTCGGGGCCGGACGTGCCTTCGCCTGTCATGGCCGAGCAACCTCGGCGAGTCGGCGACGGGGAAGAAACTGATCCCCTGAGACGGCTACAAGAAAGTTACGCAGCTGTCGTCCGCGAATTCGACGCGGCGCTGGCAGGTCTTGTTGAAACCCTCCATCGGCGTTGTGGCGATACCATTTGGGTGGTTGTGACGGCCGCCAGTGGCCTGGGACTTGGCGAACACGGCTTTTTCTTCGACGAGCGTCCCTGGCCTCATGAGGAATTGATTCATCTGGCCTTGATCGTGCGCCGCCCCGAGGCGCAGGCCGCGGGATGGCGCGTCGCTTCCCTGACCCAGCCAATCGACTGGTTTCCCACTCTGCTGGAATTGTTCGAGTTGTCTCCCGTCCCGAGCCAAGGCCAAAGTTTGCTGCCGTTGCTGCAAGGTGAGGAAGTGGCCGTCCGCGACCTTGCCGTCACTGCCCTGGGGCGCGGCGGCGAAATCGAGTGGGCCGTGCGAACTTCCGACTGGGCCTTGATCCTTCCCGTGCGCTCCGATCGTCGGCCGCAGCTGTACGTCAAACCGGAAGACCGGTGGGAAGTCAACGACGTTCGCCAGCATCACCTGGAGGAAGCGGAACGGCTGGAAGAGGTCCTGCGCCGTTTCGCGGCATCGACCGAAGCGGAGGCCCAAGAGAAGTCGTCGGCACCGACGGCCGCGGGGCCGTGCGATGCTCAGTCGGCCGAGGCAGCAGCCAGCGGTGGGCCGCCGCGTTGCAGGTAGAGCTGGTAGAGCTGATAGAGGCGGTGATGGTGGGCAAAGACGATCAGGACCAACGCTGGATAGATGCCCAGACCGCAGAAGCAGAGACCAACCAGAAGCGCGACCTGCGCCGTCACGAGCCCGAAGAGCCGAGCCAACAGCAGCGGTATCCACACCCGCCGCACGAAGCCGCATACGAAGCGGAGGGCAGAAACGTGCTGCGCCTGGTGCCCTAAGGCGGAGCGCAAGCTCCACGGGTCGACGACCAGACCCAGCAGCACGAAGACCGCCGAGGCGCTGAAACCAAGCGCCAACAACAATTCGATGGCGCGCTGCCGGTCATACTCCGAGCCGATTCCCTCGCAGATCAGCCGCGTCAGGTAAGAGCAAAGCCCCACGAACGGAAGGTAGATCACCAGCAGGCGAACGAAAGGCCACAACCCGCGTCTGAGGTAGGCGGGGAACCGTTCGATGTCGAAGCTCTGGTAACTGCCGCGGCCTCGCCGGCAGCGGTCTTCCAGGAGATCGACCCCTTGCCCCAGCAGGGCGACGAAACCGACCACGGGAATAAGCTGACACAACGAACCGAGGAGCAAGTTTGCAAACCAGTATGGGTGGTCGAAAAAGAACAGGTATGAGCGAAGGTAACGCATGGGACGCGGCCGTGTTGCATGTCAGGTCAAGCACAAGCGATCCGGATGGTCCGCGCTTAAGAGGTGCGGGCTTGCTGGAAGCATAGGGGTTTTCGCGCTCGATGGCCCGTCTTTGCCATGCCCATTTACACCAAGCGCTGGAACGATCCGCCCAGTCCCGACGATGGCTGGCGGATCCTGATCTGCCGCTATCGGCCACGGGGCGTGCCCAAGGCCGCCGAAACCTGGCACCGCTGGCACCCGCAGCTCGGTCCCAGCAAGGCCCTGCATGCCGACTTCTACGGTAAACATGGTCCGCCGGTTTCCTGGGAGGAGTATCGCCGGCGTTACCTCGAGGAAATGCAACAGCAAACGGGCCTGATCGACGAACTGGCCAGCGTGCTCAACGATGGCCAGAGCATCACGCTACTTTGTTCGTCGGCCTGCACGGACCCGGAGCGCTGCCATCGAACTCTGCTCAAGGAACTCATCGAAGCGGCGTCAAGCCGGCTTCGGGCCCCGAGTGGCGGCTGAAGCGGTGTCAGCTGGCGCCGCCGCGGCCGGCCGACGAACCCAACCGCTGGCCAGCCACCACGCCACTTGCCCACCTCGGATCACCAAGGCCAGCACCACGGGGAGGAGGAACACCCCATGCCACTCCAGGCCCACGAGTACCACTCCTACCAGACCCAAGAGCGCAACCTGCTCCGGCCAGGTGCGGGCGCCGGTTGCCAAGGCGAGGGTGGCCAAGCCGACGATGAGCAACACGATCAGAACGGTGCGACCCACCGCCGCGGCCCGACCTCCCGCGTGGAGCGGCAGCAACACGGGTCTCGGAGGCAGGTCGGTCGTTTTTCCTTGCCAGAACGCAGGGGTTCCTTGTTCGGGGAGTCCGTCAGCCGCGGGCGACCGGTGATGGTCGACGGAAGCCTGTCCCCCGTCGCGACGCAGGCTCTCCAGGTCATATCGCTGTGCCATGCGATCAATTTGTTCCCGCAGCTCCCTCAGCCAGACGGCCAAGGCCTGCCCTTGCGGGCCGGCGTCGGGAACCGCGTTCGGCAGCAGTTGCTCCGCTTGCCGGCACAAGCGTCGGCAGCGCCGTTCCAGCGCCAGCATGAGGTTGCCGGCGGTCGGGTCGCTGCCGCTGCGAAGGCGTGGGGCGAGGATGTCGGCCAGGTGCAGGAACGCTGCGGCGCGGCGCAGCTCCAGGCCCGCCGCGCTGGCTCGGAGGGGAGCACCGGCCGAACCTCCTCGCACCTGGAATCCAGCCGGCACATGCAGCGTCCAGAGCAGTGGTGTCTCTTCGAGGCCATCCAGCTGGGGCGTCTCCAGCCGCGGCCGATCAAACGGTTCGTCCCCGTTGGCATAGTGCCAAACAACATCCAGCCGTCGAATTCCCGAAGTTCCAGGTAACGCGATGGCAAAGGTCGTCGCCGATGGCGGCGGGCTGACGTCGCGATCGTCAAGGACGGCGGTTTGAAGACGGGCGCCTTCCGGGAGCCGGCAGCGGACCTCACCGGCACCGCCGTGGTACAGCCAAAACGTCGCCTGGTGGAGCCAGCGCTGGCCATCGGGGAGGCGTGCCGCGTGTTCCGCCAGGACCAGGTCTAGCGGCGCTCGATCGCCGGTCCGCTCGTGGAGCCGGAGCTGAAGCCGCCAATCGTCGCTGGTGACGCGCCACGCCGCGCCGCCGGCCCGGCGGAGCCGGGCCGCCTCGCCCGGCCAAAGCTCTTGGAGCGCCACCGCGGGGTCAACCAGGGACGTTAAACCACTCCATCGGCCGACGCTCAGTTCCGGGCCTGCAATGGCGACGTAATGCTCCAACCCGGGCAGCGGCCGACCTCCACTGCTGACACGGATGTCTGGCATCGGCACCTCCGACAGGCCAGCGGCCGGCACTGTCCCGCTCAGTGTCCAGCGGCTGGGCGTGGCGCTGCGGGGCGGAACCTCGAACGTCCAGGTGCGGACGGTCAGGCCCTGACGCTGCCCTTCGCGCGCCTCCGCTGGCTGCGACAAGCCGGTCGCCTCGAAGCGAACGTCGTCTCCTTCCCAGCGCCGCAGTGTCACCGTGACGGCTCGGTGGTCGAACGTCCTCGCCGATCCGACGAAGGTGCTGACAAAACTCAGGTGAGGCCCACGTACTTCCACGAACGTCAGCAGTTTCGGTGGCGGGCCGGGCGGCAGTGGGCTGACACGGAACGTCCCCGTAGCCGGACCGGCCTCGCTGAGATAAGCCAAATCCACGCCCGGCAGCATGCGGTCCGGCGCTGGCCGCAGGTTCTGCAAGCGCTGGGCCGTCAGCGTTTGCCCGTCCACTCCCGCCAGCTGCACGAGCATCGGCTCGGCTGTCGGGGTCAGCACGCGGGTCGGCGGCAGGTCGAAGACCGCCGGCGTCTGCTCGGCCGGCGGCGCCAGGGGGCGCCAGCCGGCCAGCTGAAGGGTTGTTTCGCGGATGGAGTGCCGCAGCCAAATCTGCACGCGGTTGCCCCGCCGCGACCACGAGCGGATGTCCGGGCCGGTGACTTGGGCGAGGGTGACGTCTGCCGGCAGTTGCCATTCGACTAGTCCGAGGATCCCCTCGGGATCGCGCAGACGCATGTTGGCCGACCAGTCCGCCCGGCGACGCCCCACGAGCCAAGTGATGTCCACGTCAGCCCGGGCCGAGGAGGGTCGCTGGCGCAGTTGCAGCCGGAGGAAAGGTGAGCCGCCGGGCGTCCGCCAGAAGGCTTTCGTGGCGGGCGATAGGCGCTCCTGTCGGGCCGACTCCCAGCGCCGGGCGAATGCTTGGGCGAAGGTTTCGGCGAGTGCTTCGGCATCGATGGCCCGGAGGGCGCGACCTTCGACCACGGACGCTTCCACCCCCTCCGCCCGGTAGGCAAGGAAGCCGGTGCCGGGCGTTCCGACGGCGGTGGGAAAGGGCAGCAACGGAGCGGGGCCCAGCGGGGCGCGCGGTAACAGCTCCAACGTCAACCGGACGGTACCACGAACCGGGCCTTGGAACTCGAAGTGGCACCGCCGGCCAGCAGGGGACTCGGTCACGGCCCATTCCTTCAGTTTGGGTGGGGTCGCTGGCCCGGCCGGTCCCGCTTCCACATTTCGTACCTCCAACCCGGCAGGAAGGTTGAGATCGAAACCGGTCACGGTCCCGCGGACGACGGTGTAGTCCACCACGGCGAGCAAGCGAGCCGAAGCGGCGGTCAGTTCCCAGAGGAACGCTTCCTCGGTCCGCACTAGCGGCGCTCCGCTCCCGGGACTGGCTCCGTCGCTCCGCCAACGCACCTGCACCGAGGCCAACCGGCCCAAATCGCTCTCCAGGAGCGAGGCTTTCGGCTCTGGCTCGGCAGATTGTCCGCTGCGTGACGCCCCGCGGGCGCCCACCACGGTGGGCACCCGCGCTGCCGCCGGTAGCCGCAGTGTCAGTCGGCTGGAAAACAACTCGGGGATGCCAAATCGAAGCTCCCGGTCGTCATCGACCGATGTGACGGCGACGCTGAATCGCAGGAGGATGACGTGCCGGCCCCGGCCGGCAATCCGAAGCGCGTATCCCTCCGTCGCCGCCCGCGGTGTTGTCGCATGGGCGGGAACCCCATCGACCAGGGCCTCGCGCAGCTGCACGCCGCTCAGCGGCACGGTCACCAGCGCCGGTCCCATTCCGAAGGCGTAAACGCCAAGCGTCGCCTCGATCTCGGCGACGCCGTCGCCCACGCGACCTTCGTAATGAGCGTCGGTAAACACGACGCCCTCCGACGGCCAGGGCCGCCGGGCGGCAGCGGCTTCAAGCTGGGCCCAAAGCGCGGGCGGCACCAGCACACTCTGGTCGGCCGCTCGGCCGGAGGGCCCGGGCACAATGTAAACCGTCGCCGGTTGGTCCTCGGCCCAACCGGCAGTGCCGGCCCAAAGGCCCCCGAGGACCAGGGCCAGCACCGTCAGCCGCCGAGGAGCGGAACTGCCGGCCGCGGCCGTCTCGGCACTCGCTCCGCTGGTTTGCGTTCGCGGCGGGACGACCCACATCCGGGACATCAGGCCGAGCAACGCCAAGCACAAGGCTACCAGGCTCAGCCCGACCGCCGGTCCTCGGAGCGACGACGGCAACCACGCTCCCAGAATCGCTCCCGCCAGGAGCGTCGCCAGGATCCATCCTTGCGGCCAGCGGCCGCTCCGGCGGTACGCCTGGCCGACCATGACAACCAGCGCGACGGCGAGGACGGCCCCCAGGATTGTCACGCGCTCGGAGTGAACGATGACAAGTCGTTCAGGCGTGGGATCGCCAGCAAAGGGCGCCCATTCAGACCAGCCGTCAGCCAGACTGCTGGGGATGAGGCCACTGAGGGGAGCAAAGCCCGGATCGCCACGCGACGGATCGAACTCGGCGGCCGATACCGAGGCCGCGCCCTGTAACCAGTGCGTCACCGTGCAAAAGCGACCCGACGAGTCGTGGCCGCTGGCCAGTGCCTCGGCGACGGCTTCTTCGACCGAGGGCGGCAACGAGTCGATCGGTCGTCGGGGGCCCAGCCACGCTAATGCCTGTCGCCGACTCGTCAACAGGGGCCCGGGACGGCAGGGAACGTAGACCACACCCAGGCCTTCCCAGAACGGACCGCCCGATGCTGGTCTCCCCTCCGGCGGCAGCGGGGTGCTGGGCGAAATGCCGACCTCCCGCAATGCCTGGACGTCGACCACGACGGTGAGCCGGCCGGGGAGCAAATCGAACGCCAGGCGGTCCAGGGCTTCGCCCAGCGTCGCAGGGTCCGCGGTCGGGTCCGCGCCCTGGTGGCCACGCCGAAACTCAGCAGCTGCTTCGAGCAACAGATCGCGTTGCCGCACTGCCCAGCTCTCGGTGGTCGGCCAGGCCCGCAACAACGCCGCGGAAAGATGTCCCTCAGCGTCTCGTTCACGGCTTTCGTCGCCAGGGCCGGGCAAGCGCCGCACCGCGCTGTCGGTCAGTGGCGTCCACCCTGGCGGCAACCGCCATGTCCGCCGCATGTCGAGGACAGGTGCCGGCCAGCGGGGGACGACGGCGTCCACCACCGACCAGAGCCAGCCTTGCGGGCGGGAAAGTGTGTAGACCACTTCCACCTCGTTCGAGCCGCTGGTGGCCACCTTGGGCAAGGGCAATCCCAGCACGACGGTCGCCGCTGCGTCCGCGGCTGACTCCGGGGCGCCGGGTGAGAAGCGATCAACCCAGCGACCATCTACGCGGGCTGCCAACAGTCGTATCTGGGGCGGGAATGTCAAGGGAAACTGCCGTTCGGGCCAATTGACGATCCGGAACCGCAAGTGATGTCGCAAATCGCCGCCAGGCTCGACGTACACCGTCAGGGTGGCACGATCCACCCTTGGCCGGGCGCGGTGATCGCTGCGCGGCATTTGCCCCTGGAGCGTCAGCGCCAGGGGCAGCGAGCTGTAACGAAAGGATCGGGCGTGGGGAAGTTCGGCACCTGTCGCATGGTGGGCCGTGGCCCGGGGAACATAGGGCACCTCCCGCAGCCCCTCCTGTCGGGCAACGCCCAAGCTGTCGTCGTGCCACAGGACCACCTCACCATCCGTGACGTCGGCCGAGGGAACGACCAGCAGCGGGATGGGCCAGCTTTTCTCGTGGGTCAGGCGACGGCGGAAGGCCTCTGCGAGGGCGACCCCGCCGAGGGCTTCAAGCGGCTGCGGGCCGACCAGCCCTGCCAGGCAAGACGCCGCGCGAGGCAGCGGCCCAAGTCCGGCCACGTCGCCGGTCAACTCCAGCTCCAGTCGCTCGCTGAGCGGCCGGGTCAACGAGACCCGGTACCAGAAGCCGGGAGGCGGCGTGCAGGCCGCGGAGGCGAGGGCCGACCACGGTGTGGCAGCACCCAACACAAGCAAGCGGGGCGTCCACTCGAGTGCCGCAATTCGCTGCACGCCGCGGACGGGGTTGCCACCGCGAACGGTGGCCCACCGCCAGTCCGGGGGCACGACCGCGGACGATAGGCAGTCGATCGCGCTGGGGGTGCCGGCTTCTGGCTGGATCGTCAGGCGCGTGCTGACTGCCAGTTGCTGGTGGGTGGCGACGATGCGGGTGGTGCTCTGGGCGCGAAGGCTGACGGGCCGAGACCGCAGCCGTAGCGTCCCCGTCACCGCCGTGCCGCGGAAAGGGAAGAACCAATCTGCGTCGTGGTCGATCCAGGGGAGGCTGCCGCGCGAAACACCCGACCCGCGCCAGCGGGTCAGGCTGCTGTCCAGCGGTCCTGGGGGTGCCACGGTGGTGACATCGGCCTGACAGAGCGGATCGACGCTGATGGCCAGTCCGCCCTCCCGGAGCTGCGCGGCGAGGGGTAGCAGATCGGGAAAAGGCTGCGGCGTCGAGCGCCCCAGCCGCTGGGGCGACGCCGGCTTTAAGCCCACAAGCCATTGGGCCGCGCTTCCAGCTCCCAAGGGACGGTGCAGGTCGGTCACCAGGAGCGGTCGGCCGTTTTCCCTGGCCAGTGCCCAGCCACGCAGTAAATCGGCCGGAGAGGTCTCAACGCGCTCGACGTCCCAGCCGTCGGGGAGCTGAAACGACAGCTGATGCAGGCGCCCTTGACTGACCTCGGCCGTGATCAGGGCGGTCAGCGATTCGCGTTCGACGCGTGCCTGCCACCAGGTCAGTTGTCGGACGCTGTAGGCCGGCCCCAGCCAGCGAATTCGGGCGCCGGGCCGAGCCGGCGAGGGGCCGGCTTCCAGGCCGGCGGTCAATGTCAGTACCTGCCACGTTTCCCGTCGATCGCGACCCGGCGCCTCCCCGGAGGTGATCCCTTCGAGGCGGAACCCCCCGGGTTGCCAGTCATCGAGGTGCAAGTCGGGATGAACGCGCAGCACCAGGGTCTCGCCGCGCGGTAGTGCCTGGGCCAAGCGCAAGGCTGGACTGGTCCACGGACGATCTCTTGGCAGCGTCGCCAAGCAGCGAACCAACAGCGTTCGGCGGCTACCGTCGCCGACCGGTTCGCGGAGACGAACGGTCAACAGCCCCGGCCCTCCGTTGGGATCCGTCCGATCGTCCCAGGCCTCCAGGTCCCGAATGTTGACTTCGTAGGGGCGGAGGACCGGGTCGTACTCGCAGAGCAACTCCCGGACGCCGTCGTGGGGCAGATGAAGGTCGAATTCGTAATCGGCTTGCAGCTGGGCCGGCGACAGCTCCTGACGAGCTTGCAGCGCGGCGACAACGACGGGCGTTGGGCGGCCCCGGGCCGCCCCCCCCCCCCAAAAGTAAAAAAACAGCGCATGGCCCGGGGAACCCAAGCGCCCCCACA
>JANWYO010000019.1 GCA_025055215.1 Gemmataceae bacterium | reverse complement strand
TCGCCGAAGTGGGCCGCCAGGCGCTTGCGGATGAAGGCGTGGGCCTCTTGGGCCTGCTGCGGCGTCGCCACCTTGCCCGTGCCGATCGCCCAAACCGGTTCGTAGGCGATCACCAGCCGGGGGAGGGCTTCGCGCGGCAGCCCGGCCAGTCCCGCGGCGAGTTGATACTCCAGCACCTCCTCGGTCTGCCGGGCCTCGCGCTCGGCGAGCAACTCGCCGACGCATAAGACGGCGGTCAGCCCGGCTGCCGTCGCCGCCTTGACCTTGCGATTGAGGAACAGGTCGGGTTCGCCCAGGCCGTGCCGACGCTCGCTGTGCCCGACCAGGACGAAGCGGCCGCCCGCGTCGAGGATCATCCGCGGCGAGACCTCGCCGGTGTAAGCCCCCTCGGCGGCAAAGTGGCAATTCTGGGCTCCCACCGCCACGGTCGTGCCGTGTACCGCATCCGCCACGACCCCCAGCCAGGGGAAGGGCGGGAACAAGGCGACCTCGACGGCGTTGTCGGTCAAGCCCCGGGCGATGCTCTCCGCCAGGGTCCGGGCCGCCGAGGCCGTCGTGTACATCTTCCAGTTCCCGGCAATCAGCTTCTTCCGCATGGTCGATTCCGCCTCGTTAGTCAATCGATCGGTCCAGGGCTGCCGCCAGCTTCTTCAGGTCCCTCATCAGGGCCGCGTATTGCTCGGGGAGGAGCGCCTGCGGCCCGTCGGACAGGGCCTTTTCCGGGCAATCATGGACTTCGATATGGACGCCGTCCGCCCCGGCCGCGACCGCTGCCATGGCCATGCTCGGGATCAGGTCGGGCCGGCCGGTCGCGTGGCTCGGATCGACGATGATCGGCAGATGGCTTTGGCCCTTGACGTTAGGGACGGCGCTCAGGTCCAGGGTGTTGCGCGTCGAATCCTCGAAGGCGCGGATGCCGCGTTCGCACAGCACCACCCAGGGGTTCCCCTCGGAGAGGATATATTCGGCGGACATGAGGAGGTCCTTGACGGTGGCGCTCATGCCGCGCTTCAGGAGGACCGGCTTGCGGGTCTGGCCGACTTCTTTCAACAGATCGAAGTTCTGCATGTTGCGGGCGCCGATCTGGACCATGTCGGCCCAGCGTTCGACGAGGGGAACCTGGCGCGTGTCCATGACTTCCGTGACGACGGGAAGGCCGTGGCGGTCGCCAACGGCGCGGAGGATTTTCAGGCCCTCTTCGCCCATGCCCTGAAAGGCGTACGGGCTGGTGCGTGGCTTGAAGGCCCCGCCGCGAAGGATGTTGGCCCCCGCCGCCTTGACCTGTCCGGCAATCCGGTCGAGTCCCTCGGCGCTTTCGATGGCGCAGGGGCCGGCGATCATGGCCAGATGACCCCCGCCGATCCGGACCCGGCCGACGGCGACGACGGTATCGGCCCGGTGGAACTCCCGACTAGCCAGTTTGAACGGCTTCAGGATGCGGTGGACGTGCTCGACCCCCGGGATGGCGTCGAGCTTTTCCACCCCCGGGACATTATCGTCGCCGATCAAGGCGATGATGGTGCGGAAGACGCCGGTGATGACGCGCGGCTCGAAGCCGAGTTCCTGCACAC
>JANWYO010000336.1 GCA_025055215.1 Gemmataceae bacterium | reverse complement strand
GGGGGCGTGGGGGCGCGCCCGACGGCTTGGTCGTGGACCAGCTGCAAGGCAGCGCCAGGTTCTTCCACCTCACCGCGGCGGGATCCATGACCCGCGGCCGATTCGAGGCCCAAGCCGATCTTGACCGCTTGGCACGTCAGCTGGCGCGCTTCATCGATCTGGGCGACGTGCAACTCGCGGGGCGGGGCAGCATCGTGGTGACCGCGGAGCAAACCCCTTCGGGAACCTGCCGCGTCGAAGGCGAGGCACGTATTCAGGGGCTTCGTTGGGCCGGCCTGGGCGGCTGGCACGGCCAGGAAGCCACATTGTCGGTCACAGGCAAGTTGGCCGCGCGCTTGGACCGGGGTCGCCTTCACCGCGTCGAGGGGGCGCAAGTGCGTCTTACGGCCGATGGCGACGAATTAACGGCCCGACTCATCGAGCCGATGCCCGACCTCAAGCGGGCGGCAGTCGCGCATGTTCAAGTGTCACTGGAAGGCAACCTCGCGGCGTGGCGCCGCCGTTTGCCGCCGGCCTTCGCCGGACCGCTGGCGTGGGACATCCAAGGCAACGGCGTCGTTACGATCCGCAGTCGTTGGGACGGCGCTCAAGTGGTCCTGGAAGACGTTCAAGCCTCGGTGCGCGATTTCCAATGCCGTCGACCCGGCGTGTGCATTCGGGAGCCGAGCCTCGAGCTGCGGCTGGCCGCTGAGCCAATATATCACGGGATGGTGCTGCGTGACGTACTTGTCCGTTGCCCGACGCTGACGGCCAGCTTCCCCCGCTTGGCCATCCAGTCCCAAGCGGAGACCACGTCATTGACGGGCAGGGGGGCAATCGAAGGGGACGTGGCCCGGCTGGTTCAATGGTTGGAACTTCCCGCGTATCCATTCGCCGGCCGCGTCGCCGTCGCGATGTCGCTGCAACCAGCGGGCGTTCGGCAACGTGTCCACCTGGACGCGACCCTGAGCGAGTGGGCGTATGGCAGTCCGTCGGCCGCCGCATGGCGGGGGCCGACGGTGCGCCTGGTAGGCCACGCCGCCTACGACTCGAACGCGGACCACCTGCAAATCGACGCCATGACAGTGCAGACGACGGGCTTGGCCCTGTCCGCGGCCGGTGAGGTCCGCCGGCTGATGCTCACCGCGGACTCCTCGTTAGCTGGTCAAATCCAGTACGATCTCGCGCACCTGGAGTCGCCCCTCTCGTCCCTGATCGGCACCAACATACGGGTCGCAGGACGAGGGAGTCGGCCTTTCCGCCTGCGGGGGGCCCTCAGCCCCGCGTCCGGCCAAGCTGTCCAACCCGGGCTGAGCTTTTGGACCTCCCTCCATGGCGAATTCGGGTTCGATTGGACCTCGCTCGAAGTCCTTGGCTTCCGCGCAGGTCCGGCCGCCATCGACGCCACCCTGGCCGATGGCTGGGTACATGTTCGGCCAATCTCCTGCGACTTGAACAACGGTCGGCTACGCTTGGGGCCCTCTCTTCGACTCGTACCCGGCCCGTGCGAGGTCCACCTGGCCCCCGGGTTGGTGGTGGAGCGCGCTCGCCTGACCCCTTCCCTGTGTGCGGGTGCCTTGGGCTACGCCCTCCCCCTGCTGGCCCGCGTGACCGAAGCCGACGGCGAAATTTCCCTTGCCCTGGCGGCTGCCCGCGTTCCGCTGAGCGATTGGCGAGGCTCCCACGTGGCCGGACAGCTGACGGTCCACTCCGCCCACGTCACCACCAGTCCGCTGCTGCGCGAACTCGGGCTGGTCCTACGCAATCCCCCCGACGCCACGCTGGTGCGCGACAACGCGGTCCCTTTCCAGCTGCTGCATGGCCGCGTCCACCACCGCGACCTGCAAATCCGCTTCCCGGACGTCATCGTCCGCACCGAAGGCTCGGTCGGCCTCGATGGCAGCTTGGCGTTGACCGCGGAGATGCCGATCCCGCCGAACTGGCTCGGCCAAGGCCCGTTGGCCGCCGCCTTGGCCCAGAAGAAGCTGCGCCTGCCGATCGGCGGCACGCTCTCGCAGCCGCGTATCGACGATCAGACCCTGCGCGCCGCCCTCGGCCAACTCGGCAAGGGTGCCGCCGGAGAGGTCCTCCGCCGCGAGCTGGAACGCGGGCTGGACAGGCTGCTCAAACCGCGCTGATGTTGCAGGCGACTCCCGCCACCCCAAACGACGCGCCGCCCTACCCGCCTCGCCGTCTCGCCGGCGATTTGGCTGGAAATCGCGCGTTCGACGCGGGCCATCGTGGTAGAATTCGGGCTCGAGAACGCTCGGCCGGCCCGCCGCCGGCCGAGCGACGCGAGGAATTGTCCATGCAGTCAGCGATCCGTTGGTGTTTTGTAGTGGTGGGGATGGCGGCCATTCATGTCGCTGCTATGCCCGCTGAGGAAAACCGCCCGCTGCCAGGGCCGCCGTGCGCCCGTGCGGTGGATGACTTCTTCCAGCGCGAAGTCTGGGCCAAGGTTGGGGCCGCCTTGTGCATGAACTGCCATAAGCAGGGCGGCGATGCAGAGGAAAGCCGGTTCGTCCTCCACGACCCGCGCAAGGCCCAGGGGCATGCCCAGGACGAAGTCTTGCGACACAACCGCGATGCCTTCTGCCAGATGGCCCGCACCAGCTACAAAGGGAAATCGCGGCTGCTATTGAAGGCCAGCGGCAGTCTGGACCACGGCGGGGGTGAAGTCCTGAAGCCGGACTCGACGGGCTATCGCCTCCTCGCCGAATTCGTCCGCCGCTTACACGCGCCGCCGTCCGCGTCCGTTTCCAAGGTCGATCCTGCTACCCTGCCGCCGTTTTTTGAAGGGGTGTCGCTGCTCGACCCGCCGCGGCTGCTGCGGCGAGCGACCCTGTCGCTCGTCGGCCGCCTGCCCACCGATGCCGAGCGCGCCGCCGTCACCGACCGCGGCTTCGTGGCCCTTCCCGGACTGCTCGACCGCATCATGACGGAAGATGCCTTCTACGACCGCCTTCGCGAAGGCTTCAACGACATTTTCTTGACGGCCGGTCTGAGCCGCGATGCCGACTCGATCCTCTCCTATGACCATTTCAGTCGCACACGACACTGGACCCAGAGTCACGACCTCAGCCACGTCCCGGAAAAGGAACGGACCAAGGCCCGGTACAAACTCGACGCCGATTATCGGAAGGCCCTGGTTGATGAGCCCTTGCGGCTGATCGAATACATCGTCCGCCACGACCGGCCCTTCACCGAGATTGTCACCGCCGACTACATCATGGTGTCGCCCTACACGGCGCGGGGCTACGGCATTTTCGAGGAGGTCCGCGACCGCTTCAAGAATCCGAACGATCCTTTCGAGTACATCCCGGTCAAGCTCAAGGCCCTCAAGGGCCGGACGAAGGCGATGGACCAGGAATCGCCCACCGGCTTTTATCCCCATGCGGGGCTGCTCAGCACGTTCCAATACCTGCGGCGTTACCCGACGACGGAGACCAACCGCAACCGTCTCCGCGCCCGCATGTTCTACCTCCACTTCCTCGGTGTCGACGCCTTGGAACTCGCCGCCCGCGTCTCCGACGCGGCGGCGGTCTCCGCTAAATACCCCATCCCCACCATGCAGGCCTCGGAATGCGTCGTCTGCCACAAGAGCATCGACCCCGTGGCGGGCTGCTTCCAGGACTATTACAGCTTCGACGGGGTCTACGGCCGACGCAAAGGGGGATGGTACACCGACATGTTCCCCGCTGGCTTCGAGGGTGAGACGCTGCCGGCCAGCGAGCGCTGGCGGGCGTTGCAATGGCTCGGTGAGCGAACCGCCCAAGATCCCCGCTTCGCCACGACCATGGTCGGCCACGTCTATTACGTCCTCATAGGGCGTTCGCTCCTGCAACCGCCCAAAGACCTCGACGATCCCCTTTATTCCGCCCGCCTTCGAGCACACCTGGAGCAACGGCGACAGGTCGAAGCGATCGCCGAGCGTTTCGCCAAGAGCGGCTACAACCTGAAGAGCGTCTTCAAAGAGTGGATCATGTCCGACTTCTACCGGGTGGACGGACTGACCACCGCTGTGACCGATCCGGCCCGACGCGCCGAACTGGAAGACGTCGGCATTGTGCGCTTGCTGTCGCCGGAGCAGCTGGAACGCAAGATTGCGGCCATCTTCGGCCAGCCGTGGGGCCGACTGCACGACCAGTTGGCGGTCTTGTACGGTGGCATCGACGCCCGCGAGGTCACGGAGCGCCCGGTCGATCCGAGCGGGGCCATGGGCGCCATCCAGCGGATGATGGCCAACGACGTGGCCTGCAAGAACACGTTGCGCGATTTTGCCCGGCCACCGGCGGAGCGCCGCCTCTTCCCGGAGATCGAGCCGAATGTCTTGCCCGGAGCGTCGGCCGAGGCCGACGCCCGGATTCGCCGGACCATCGTTCATCTGCACGACTTGCTCCTTGGCCGGCGGGATGCCATCGACTCCGAGGAAGTGACGCGGACCTACGAGTTGTTCGCCGGGGTGGTCGCCGACGCACGCCGACAAGGCAAATTCGACGAACGCGAGGCCTATTTCTGCCGGCAAGTCGTTCCCAATCCGCCTCCGGACCCGCACTACACCATCAGGGCTTGGCGGGCGGTGGTCACGTACCTCTTGCGTCGGCCAGAGTTCCTCTACGAATAACCCTCTGGCCGGATCGGGCGGGCTGGGAACCGACTGCTGAGGTGGTTTTGCCGAATCACGGGCTTTGGGCGGGGGTGGGGTGAGCCATGCGAGAAAAGCGGCGTGAGTTCTTGAAGCGGTGCGCCTGGGCGGGGTTGGGGTTGGCCGTGCCCCTTCGGGTCCCGCCCCCGACGGCGGCGGAAGTGCGCGACAACTTTTACGCAGGGCCTTACTACGTCGTCTTCAACGCCGCCGGCGGCTGGGACACCACCTACTTGATGGACCCCAAGGGGACCAACGGCATCAATCGCCTCTACGGCGCAGGCGACATCCAGACCCACGGCGCTCACCGATTCGCCCCCACGCGCCCGCACATCCAGGCCGGGGTCAGCAACGAAGACTTCTTTACGGAGTTCGGCCGGGAACTTCTTGTTCTGAATGGGTTGGATTACTCGGTCAACAATCATGCCCCCGGGGCCCGGTACATGGCCACGGGCAAGCTCGATAGCCTCGCCTACCCGACGTTTGCCGCCTTGGTGGCCGCCTGCCAGGGGCCGACATGCCCGTTGGCGTTTCTGACTTTCGGCAACTACTCCGCCACCGGCAATCTGGTGGCCATGTCGCGGGTGCCGTACCTTCCTTCATTACGTCGCTTGGCCAACGCCGACGGCGTGGACGGCAGTGACCGCTGGCCTTACCACGATGACTTCGCCCTGCGGCGGATCGAAGAGGCCCTTCGAGCGGGTCGGGAGGCTCGGGCTAATCAACCCCAGCTCCCCCGGGCCGAACACGCGGACAACATGCTTTACGCGGCCCAGGTCAACTCGAAAGCGCTGGAACGGGTCGCGCCGTACATCCCGAAGACCACCCCGAAAGAACGCCTCTCGCAACAGGTGGACATCGCGTTGGCGGCCTTCAAGGCCGGCGTCTGCGTCTCCGCCAACCTGACGATCGGCCAATTCGACAGCCACGCCAACAACGACCCCGAGCAGATGAAACTCATCCCCGAGTTTCTTGCCGGCATTCGCTATCTCCTGCACCGGGCGGAGGAGTTGCACATCCGCGATCGGCTGGTGGTCATCGCCCAAAGCGAAATGGGCCGGACCCCCAACTACAACTCCGGCAACGGTAAAGACCACTGGTCGATCGGCTCGATCATGTTCTTGGGCCGAGGCATCAAGGGCAACCGCGTGGTCGGCGCCACCGACGGCAAGCAGTTCGCCGTGCCGCTCGACCCGCACACGTTGGCCTTGGCGCCTGGCAAAGGGATCCGGGTCCGGCCGGAGCATATCCACGTGGCGCTGCGGGAGTTGGCGGGGATTGCGGACCATCCGGTCAGCAAGAAGTTTCCGCTGGGGGTGGCCGAGGGCGAGAAGCTCCGCGGCTTGTGGGGCAGCTGAGGCCTGCGTGCCGGCACGCAGGCCAAACCCCTGTCCCGGGTACCAGCCCTACGCTTGCCCCCCCTGCCCGGCCTGCTCAGCCCCCTTGCCGGGCGTATAGTGGTGCGACCCGCCGAGCGTACTGGGCGTAGAAATACTCCAGCTGCCGCTCGACATCCGGGCTGCCGACAAACTGATGACTGGGAAGAAAGACCGGCTGGATGCCGCGGTCGAGCAGGCGTTGGGCCACCTCGCAGCGGAGCATGTTCATCACCAAGGCACCGCCGAGGGTGCTGAATGGCCCGGTCTTGTGAGTAGTGCCGTTTAGCTCCAGCAGGCAATCGCCGACGGGCGCTCCATTGTCGAGGAGGACGTCGGCGACGTCGATCAGTTTCCGACCAGAGGGCAGCGCCGGCCGAGCCTGCTCGCAGTGGGCCCGGCTGACGACGCCGATGACCGCCAGGCCGCGGCGCTTGGCCCCCTCGGCCATCTCGACGATGACCTCGCGGATGCCGCTGGTGGAGATGACGATCAACACGTCTTTCGGGCCGAACGCAAAGTTGCGGAGGATTTGCTCGGCCAATCCTGGCGTCTTCTCCAGGTGGAGGCTTTGTCGCAGGCCGTTGGGTCCCACGATCATGTTGTGATACGTCAGCCCCAGTTCCACCAGCGTATGCCAGCCGACGAAGCACCCTTGGCGGGGGGTCATCTCTTCGCAGAGCATCCGGCTATGGCCGCAGCCGAACAAATGCACCAGGCCATCCGCGGCGATGGCCTCGGTGCAGAGGGCTGCGGCGCGGTCAAGGGCGTCGCGCTGCTTGTCTAGCAGGGCCGGCAGCCGGGCCAAGGCTTCCCGGCAGTAGCGCTCGGCCGTGGATAAGGCGGGGGTCATGAGGACAGGTTTTCCGCTTTTCGTCAGGTCGGGGCGGGTCATCCGGTGGATACAATACGCCCAAAGAGCACGGCTGCCCAGTTGGGGAGAACACGGCGATGTTGGAGGAATTTCAAGGACAGACCGTGGTCATCGACCTGCGCAGTCCTTACGTCTGCCTGGGAACCCTGGAGCGCTGGGACGCGGAGCATGTGGAGGTGCGGAACGCGGACTTGCACGACCTGCGTGACAGCGACACCAACCGGGAGAGCTACATCGTGGCTTCCCGAACCACCGGCATCAAGCACAACCGCCGCCGGGTCTTGCTGATGCGCTCGGAGGTCGTGGCGGTGTCTCTGTTGCGCGACGTAATCATTTGAGGCAGGGGACGAGCCACCTGCCGAGCACGACCGCTCACCCTTGGGCCAGCATCGGATCAAGTCGGATCGCCTCTTCGTAGTCGGCACGCGCCTGGGCATGTTCCCCCTTGGCGGCCCGGGCCATGCTGCGGTTGTGGTAGGCCCGGGCATTGGTCGGATCGAGCCGAATCGCCTCCGAGCAGTCGGCGATGGCCTTGTCGTGCTCAGCCCGCAGGCGGTAGGCCCGCCCCCGATGGCTGTAGGCCTCCGCCAAATTGGGATCGCGGCGGATCGCCTGGGTGAATTGCACGATGGCGGCGTCGATCTCATCCTTGGCCATGTGAATCAGTCCGCGGAGATACGAGGCCCGGGCATTGTCCGGATCAAGCCGGACCACGTGCCGAAGGTCCTGGAGCGCCTTATCGTGCTCGCCCAGCGTGATGTAGACGTTAGCCCGAGAGAGGAAGCTGACCACATCGCGCGGCTGGAGGCGGATGGCCTCGGAGTAGTCGGCCAAGGCCCGTTGCAGGTCGCCCTTTTGCTCGAGAAAGTAGCCTCGCGTCCGGAAGGCGGCGGCGTTGCTAGGATCGCGGCGGATGGCTTCAGTGTACTTGGCGATGGCCCGATCAATTTCCAGCTTCTCGGGCTTCGGCTTGGCCGCGGCTCCGGGCGCCCGCTCCGGCTCGCGGGGGCGCTCTTTCTCGGCCCGCGCCTTTTCCTG
Source organism: Gemmataceae bacterium (assembly GCA_025055215.1). Lineage (GTDB taxonomy): Bacteria > Planctomycetota > Planctomycetia > Gemmatales > Gemmataceae > JANWYO01. Next base: position 17,239 of record JANWYO010000336.1, on the reverse strand, counting down.
GCGCGCCCGCGTGGCCTCGTCCCGGCGGGTGAAGGCCTCGGTCAAGCCGGGGTCCAGTTTCAGCGCTTCGCTGAAGTCGGCGATGGCGGCGTCGAATTGTTCCAGCCGCCGCCGCACGATGCCGCGCCGCAAGTAAAACTCGGCGTTCCGCGGACTGAGCTTGATCGCTGAGGTCCAATCGGCCAGCGCCTGGTCCAGGGCGTCGGTCGCAAAATGGCATTGAGCGCGCAGGTGGTACGTCTGGGCGTCCTGCGGGTCGATGCGGATGGCTTCGGAAAAGGCGGCGATGGCTGGCTCGTATTCGTTCTTGTCGAAGTGGGTCTTTCCGCGGATGAAGTAAGCGGCGGCTTCGCGCTGCCGTCGCTCCTCTTCCGCTCGAGATTGGCCCTGGAGGCGTCGCCGTTCCTTGTCGCTTTTTTGTGCCTCGGTCTTGGCTTTGAGGGCCTTGTCCCGCAGGGCGTAAACCTCCTTGTTGCGCGGGTCGAGGCGAAGGGCGAGGGTGAAGTCGGCGATGGCGCGATCGTGGTCGTCCTTGGCCAGGTACGCGAGACCGCGCTGCTGGTAGGCCAGCACCAGTTTCGAGTCGCAGCGGAGGGCGCGGGTGAAGTCGGCGATGGCGGCGTCGAGCTGCCCCTTTAACCGATGAGCAATGCCGCGATTGGCATAGGCGACGGCGTATCGCGGGTCGAGGCGGAGCGCCTCCGTGTAGTCGGCAATGGCCTGGTCGTATTCCCGTTTGTGGACCAGGGCCAGTCCCCGGTCGTTGTACGCTAGCACATAGCGGGGATCGAGCTGGATGGCCCGCGTGAAATCGGCAATGGCCCGGTCGAAGTCCTGAAGCTGTGAATGAGCCACGCCGCGCACGAACCAGGCCACTGGAAGCTTGGCATCGAGATGCAGTGCGGCATTGCAATCCCGGATGACGCTGACATGGTCCCCTTTTTTCGCCAGGGCCAGCGCCCGGTTGACGTAGTTGGTTGCCTGTTCCGGTTCCAGGCGGATGGCTTCGGTAAAATCGGTAACCGCCTGGTCCAGCTCACCCCGCGCCAGGCAAACGTTGCCGTGATGACTCCAGGCCAAGGCGAGTTCCGGATCGAGCCGCACCGCGCGGGTCAGGTCGGCCAGGGCGCGGTCCAGATCGCCCTTCTGCCGATACGCGATGCCCCGGTGGCAGTAGAGCACGGCATTGGTCGGATCTAACCCTAGGGCTTCCGTGTAGTCGGCCAACGCCCGGTCCAGATCGCCTTTCTGACGGAAAGCATCGCCTCGGCTGAGGTAGGCAAGCGTGTAATTAGCGTCCAGGCGCAAGGCTTCCGTGAAATCGGCGATGGCCCGTTCCAAGTCCCCCTGGAGTTGGTAGGCCTCTCCCCGGGCGACGAAACAGATCGGTTGCTTCGGATCGAGCAGCAGGCTTTTGGTGAAGTCGGCGATGGCCCGCTCGTAATCCTCCAGATCGGCGTAAGCATTGCCCCGGTTTTGGTAGGCCTTGGCATATTGGGGATCGAGTCGAATGGCCTCGGAATAGTCGGCGATGGCTTGCTCGAAGTTACCCAGATCGGCATGGGCATTGCCGCGGTTGTTGTAGGCCAGGGCGTTGGCGGGATCGAGTTTCAGGGCCTCGGTGTAATCGGCGATGGCCGCCTGATTGTCGCCCAGCTGCCGGTGGACGATGCCTTGGTTCAGCCACGCGAGAACATTGGCGGGATCGAGGCGGAGGGCCTCGGCGTAGTCAGCCAGGGCCGATTCGAGTTCGCCGCGCTGCCGACGGGAATCGGCCCGATGGACGAGCGCGGCGGCGTTGCTGGGGTTGTGTTGCAGGGCGGCAGTGAATTCCGCGATGGCCTTTTCCCATTCGCCTCGATGGTGGAACGTCAAGCCACGCTGGATGCATGCCAGATCGGGCGGCAGGTAGGCCGACCGCCGCGGCTCGGCCGCCGCGGCCGCCGGCGGTGCCGGTCGGGCCGCTGGAGGAGCGGCCGGTGTGAACTCCTGAAGTCGCTCCGCCACGGCGTCGAAATCGGCCAGCCTCTTGGCCACGCTCCGCGCTGTGCAGGCTCCCAGGAGCTTGCGCCAGAACGCCGGCAGCCGTTCCTTGTCGTCGTCGTCAGGCTCCGCGGTGCCAAGGAGGGCAAAGTAACAGGACTTGCCGAAGCCATAGACGTCGGCGGCCGGTCCGACTACGGCGGTGTCTCCGCGGCCCAGCTGTTCCGGGGCGGCATAATCCAGGAACATGTTGACCCCCTCGCCGAGCAACGTCCGCGAGCGCACGGCGGGGTTGGCGCTGACGCCATGAATCAGGCTGCTGCGTAACATCAGCCCAAAGTCGATGAGCTTGACCTGCCAGCCGGTTTCCGTCCGTTGCACGATGAGATTGTCCGGCCGAATCATGCCATGGATCAGGCCGCGGGAATGGATGGTGCGGAGGGTTTCGACCAATGGCCGGACGACGGCGGCCAAGTCTTCCGGGGTCAGGGGGCCACGGTGGACCACCTCCTCGGCCAGACTGGTGCCCTCGAAGTATTCCCGGACGATGAATGGCCGTTGGCGACCTTGGTCGACGTAGCCGCAGGCCAGCAGCCGCGGCAGCGCCGGTTGTTGTAGCTCGTCCAAGGCCCGCAAATCGCGGAAAAGATCATCGACGGGGCGGTCGAGGTTTTCAGGCCAGAGGGTTTTGACGACGACGGAAGCATTCGTGGCCCGACTCTGGCACAGAATCTTGACCACGGCACCGGTGGCGCCGAGGATGCGTTCCGGCTCGTACTCCTCAAGGGGAAAGAGGGCGAACCGGCCCGGATCGCGGGGCATGGCTTGCCGCAGGTTGGCCAGGGCCTCGGTCCAATCCCGCCGTTCCAGCCCGGCGAGGAAGGCGTGATAGAAGGCCTCGGCCTGGGCCTTCCCTCCCTTGACCAGCGTGGTGGTCTCCTCAAAATCCTGCTCCGCGGCCTCGAAGATGCCGGCGGCCATTTCCAGCTTGCCGAGGGCGTGGATCAGCGCCGGCCACAGTTGGCGCTCCTCGTCCGGGAGGGAGCGGAAGCGCGCCGCCAACTCCTGGATTTTGGCCTGGACCGCGTCGTCGACCGACAGGCTGTCGCGGATGGTGAGCGGCCGCTGGTCGATCTGCAAGGCTTTAAGAAGCTGGAGGGCCTCTTGGGCGATTTCCAGCATGGGGCTGCCGACGGCGGCGTGTTCCGGTTCCAGCTGCAAGCCTTGCTCCCCAAGGTTGAGGGCAGTTCCCCGAACCTCGTCCAGCCACCGGGTCAGGCGGGGCCGGTGTTCCAAGACGATTTCCGCCAGGGCAGCCAGGCCGTGGGCCTCGGCCGGCGAGGTCAAGCCCGGCGAGGCCGCCACCAGCCGCTCGGCTAGGGTGCGGTCGGCTTCGATCTCCCGTTGGAAGAAGTAGCGGACCAGGGTGACCAGGATGGGAATGCCCTGGCGCGGCCGACGGCCGACCAACTCGGCCAAGTGCTGGTGGCCCATCCGCCGCAGCTCGTCGGCGATGGTCCGCAACGCCTGCCATTCGCCGTCGGATAGCTCGGTGGCGTCGGCCGGTCCGGTGAAGGTGCCGACCAGCCAGTTGAGTTCCGTCAGTTCGACACTGCCGCCCGACAGGAGGCGTCCGCGACTGGCGAATTGCAGTTCCCGCAGGCATTCACGCCGCTGCTCGGCCGCGAAGCCGTCGTCGCCGCCAAGTCGGAGGGACACCGAATCGAGTGCCCGCCGCAAGAGTTGCAGCAACACTGGGTCGCCGGGTCGCCGGGGCCCGGATTGGACATGTTCCCAAAGGTCCTCGCCAGCCAACAGGATTTCCAGAGCCAGCCAAGCGTTATCGCTGGTGCGGTGAAAGGCACGTTCCAAGCGCTGCGATGCCGGCGGGCCGTTTCCGGGGCTACCCACCGATTCGCCCCCGGCCGGATCCGGTGGCTGGCGCGTCAGCTGCCGCAAGGTCAATGCGGACAGGTGTTGCAGGATGCCCATGGGGGGTGAGTTCCCTTACTCCGGTATTCGCGCCCGATCATCGCCAAGGGTATCCGTGGGACGTTTGTTATTGTCCATCACGGCCCCGACCCACGCAAGGTAGGATTGACGATTTCCCTCCCGCAGGCGATGGCCGGGGGGATGTTTGTCCCGTGCGGGACGGACCCGCCGCCTAGCCCCGGCTGTCGAAGCCGCTGCGGAGAGCGACCGCCTCACGAGCCGTCGTGTCCCCAGCGGCGGAACAGGTGATGTTCGACGCCGAGTTGGTCGCAAACGCGGCCAACGATGAAATCGATCGCATCCTGAAGTGAGTTGGGGCGGGTGTAGAAGGCCGGCATGGCCGGCAGGATGACAGCACCGGCCTCGGCACACGTGAGCAGGTTGCGCAAGTGGATCAGGCTAAGGGGTGTCTCACGCGGCACCAGGATCAATCGGCGACGTTCTTTCAGGTGGACGTCGGCTGCTCGGTGGATCAGGTTCTGCCCCAGGCCGTGGGCGATGGCCGCCACGGTTCCCATGCTGCACGGGCAGATGACCATCCCCGCGGTGCGGAAGGAGCCACTGGCGATGCCCGCGCCGAAGTCGCGGAAGTTGTGGTAGTGGACGCTGCCGCTGTCAGGGTTGTTCTCGCCAAGGAGGTCGCGCAACTCAAACCTGTCGAGGCTGAGGCGACGTCCCATCTCATGGCCCAACACTTGGACGAATGCCGGGCTGATGGTGAGATGGATCGTTCGGCCGGCGGCCAGTAACACTTGCAGCAATCGGACGCCGTAGGGAGCACCGCTGGCCCCGGTCAATGCCACCACCAGATCGGTGCCCGGCGGCGAGGGCCGCTCCCCCGGTCGTAGGGGCGTGGGGGCTTCACCCATGGCGGGCATCTCCAGGGCTGGGCACAGCGCTGGTTCGTTCGTCCGCGAGCGGCAGGCGAACAAGGTACGACATCTGCCCGCGGTGCAAGGCAAAGTGCGTCAGCAAGTGGAGCAGGGCCTTCAGGACGGTGCCGAACCTGGCCTCGGGATGGGGGGCGGCCAAGTCCGCGGCGCTAAGGCCACCGACCACGCGGCGAAAGGTGGCCACCGCGTCGTCCAAGGCGGCCAACAAGGCCGCCTTGGAGGGGTGGTTCGTTTCGGTGAATTCCCGTTCCCGGTCGCGAACGTAGCCGGTGTGCCCCAGCTGGGCACCCACGTAGTGGTTCAGGTTCCCCGTGAGATGAAGGACCAGATGGCCCACCGAGTTGCCGGGCTCGACCGGCCGGGCCCACAGCTGCTGAGGAGACAAAGGCTCAACCAAGTCGCGAACGGCAGCGTGGAGCTTTTCGAGTTCGTCGATGATGGCGGATCGTACCAGGGCCGCCATGTCCGGGGCCATCAGGGGCCTCCCAATTTGCCTGCGGTGCCTTGTTCCCGTTTTTATCCGTTTTTTTCCCTCTCGAGCAACCAAAATCCCGCCTTCACCCGTTCGGCCCCCGAGGGTAGAATCCGCGCCCGGTGTCGGGCAGAGAAGGGACCAGTCCCCTAGGGGGAACGGACGGCAATGCGATACGCAATCGTCGCGGTGGGCATCGTGGCGTTGAACTTGGGAGGCGCTCCAGCAGTCGTCGAAAAGTGGGCGGAGAAGATGTTCGCCCCAGCGGGCACGGTGCATGATTTCGGCAACGTGCCCCGCGGGGCCCAATTGCACCATCGCTTCACCATCACCAACATCTATGCCGTGCCTCTCCAGATCATGGGGACGCCGCGGGCGTCCTGCGGCTGCGTCAAGGTTACCGCCCCGACCCATCCCCTCCAGTCCCGCGAGAAAGCCTACATTGATGTCGTCATGGACACGACCCGGTTTACTGGCCCCAAGACCGTGTCCATCTATGTCAACATCGGCCCCCACTATCAATCCACCGCCGTCCTGCAAGTCTCGGCCAATGCCCGGGCCGATGTCGTCTTTAACCCCGGGGAAATCAGTTTCGGTGTGGTGCAACGCGGCCAAACGCCCAGCCAAACCATCGATGTTGAGTACGCGGGTGTCCTCGATTGGCGCGTCACCGGCGTGGTGACGCAAGGGACCGCTTACGACGCCACGGTCGAGGAGCTGTATCGCCGACCTGGACAGGTCGGCTATCGCCTGAAAGTGACCGTCAAGCCGGATGCTCCGGAGGGTTCGCAGAAGCAGGACATTTTCCTGCAAACCAACGACCCGGCGAGTCCGATGGTGCCGGTCTTGGTGGACGCGACCATTCAGGCGCCGCTGTCGGTAGTGCCGGCGACGTTGAACCTCGGCGTGCTTCCCGTAGGCAAGGAAGAGCTGCGCCGGGTGGTGGTCCGCAGCTCGCACAAGCCTTTCCGCATCGTCTCCATCGAGGGCCTGGGGGACGGTCTGGAAGCCCAGGCCCCGCCGGCAGCTGCCAACCTCCAGGTGGTGACCATCAAGTGTCAGCCCGGCAAGGCGGGAGAATTTCGCCGCCAGCTGATCTTCAAGACCGACCTGGACAAGGAAGCCACCGCGACCGTGACCATCGAGGGAACCGCCTCCGACCGCTGAGGGCATTCACCAAAGGCTCAACGGGGAGCGGTCAGCTTGGGAAAACACGCCACATTCAGCTGCGGGTAAATATCCAGCAGGTACAGCGAACCGTCCGGGCCGACCGCGGCCCCTTGCATGTAGTCGAGCTTGTATTCCTCGCCCCGATTATAGACGTTGCGTACCTTACTCTCGTCTAACCCGACGACCACCGGCACCCCCACTGTCTCGGTCGTTTTTGTGAGCGGATCGAAACGCATGATGCGCAGCTCATCTTGACGGAGCCTGGTGCCTTTCGGCCCCAGCTTTCCGGTAACCAGCGGGTAATAGAATTTGCCGTCCAGGCCAAAGGTGCCTGCGTGGATGTCCTGCACGATGTAGCCGGCGGGAGCGGCTGCAGCAACGTGCCGCAGCGTCACTTCGGGGAACGGCCCCGGCTTGACGGCCGCCAGGTCGAATTCCATGATCCACGGGCTGGTCGTCCCTGCCCCATATAACCGGCCATTCGGCCCCAACGCCAAGACGTACGGCGGCGTGTACTCTCCCTCGCCCTCCAGGCGAATGGCCAGGTCTTCCACATAGCCGGTGTCCGGATCATAGCGGCAGAGCGTGGCGTTGCGACCCAAGGTGTAGACGGCCCCTTGGTTGTCGATGACCATGTACCGGGCAGCTGCTCCGACGTGGCCGCGATCCTGCACCTCGCCGGTCTTGAGGTCGTAGACGAGAAAGTGGTTCTTCGGTTCACTGCGGAAGTAGAGCTTCCCGCGCCGGTCGTCGATGACGCCCCCCATCAACCCTTCCTGCTTCTTGAGGATGCCCAGGCTTCGGCTGAAGCCGGTCTTCGGATCAAAGTAGCACAGATGGCCACCGGGATAACCGTTCGGCTCCTCGCCATATTCCGGCCGAGTGCCGAAGACCTCGTGGGCTTGTTTGCTCCCGAACCAGATTCGGCCATCGGCGCCGACGACGAGTTGGGAGTGAATCTTTCCTTGGGTGTTGATTCCGGCCAGTCTCTCCCCGGTCAGCTCCCGGAGACTGACGACTTTCTCCATGAACGTGGGCTTCAACGCCGGATCGAAGCGAAGGAGCCAGGCGTAATCGCCGTACCGAGTCGCCCCGACATAAACCTTGCCGTCGGGGCCGACTTTGATGGCCGTGTAGCCCGAGCCGTCGGTGGTCGTGCCGGCGGGGGCGAACACGACCGTGCACTCAAGTTTCCTCGGGTTGTCGTCGCGAGGAGGCGCCGGCATGGACACCGGCGGGGGCTTACGCGCGGGCTTGCTACCGGCGGCACCGGGGCGACGGTAGCGGACCAGTCGCCCAATCCGATCGCGCTCGCCGGCGTAGACGGACTCTTGGCCATCGCTCAGCAGGGCACCGAAGCCGACGGTACTTGGCTGGCCATCGGCCGAGGGGACGTTCCCGGGCTCCAAGGTGGTACCGTCGGCGTCTCGGCGCAGGGCGAACCAGCGGGGCATCCCCTCCCAATTGCCGCCAACGCCCACCACCACCATGCGGGTCTGATCGGCCGCCGCAGCGTCCGACCACGTGGGCGGGGCGAGCGTCAGGGCCTGGATCGTCCCTTGGGCCAGGGCTTTTCCCTGGACCCGAAGCACGGGCGGCCGCCCTGCCCCGACTCGCATCTCGAACAGGTAGCCGTCCGACGTCCCGCCGATCAGCGTGGTGGTGGCTCCGCGGTTCGGGCCGGCGGCCGAGACGACCACGGCGGCGTCAAGGCTCGCCCAAGGCTCCCGGCCGGCCACGGCCGGGAGCACCACCGGCAGCTTGGCCAACGTCTGCGTCGCTGGGTCGTAGTGGTACACGACTCCGTTGGCCCCCGCCGTGTACGCGCCACTGGCCGGATCGACCGCAATGGCGCGCGACACCTGCCGCGGATAGCGGACGTTTCGGCCAGTATCGCGGTTGATGGCCTCGGCGTGGCGCGGCGTCTCGAACGTGCGGTAACCAGCAATCGGTCCATAATCGCGGAATTGGCGCGACTTCAGGCTGTACGTAAAGAAATGACCATCCGGCCAAGTGTTGCCCACGATCTCCTCTGAGGCGGGTAACCAGGCCAGGGTGTAGATCCCCTGGCCTGGGACGGGCACGCCGAGGTCTTCCACCTGGGCCGACTTGGAAGGCGGAACGGAGATTCGGTAGAGGTGCCCCACCGCCTCTGTGTCGGTGCCGACGGCGATACCCGTCGGATCGGCCTGCGTACCGGCAATGATGGAGCCATCCGGCAAACACACCAGACCGTAGGCGAAGCCGATCCCTCCCTCCAGCCGAACCAAGTGGCGGACCTCATTGCGGGCAGGATCGAAGCGGAACAGGTGAGCGGCCCGGCCCGTGGTCCCGCCGAGGATGCGGCCTTGGGAGTCTCGAGCGAGGCACAGGATGCCTCGCTCGTTGGCCGGGATCAAATGCTCGAGGGAAATGACCTCGCCGTGGCCTGGCAGGACCGCCGCCTGCGCCGGCAGCGATCCGACCACGGCCGCGAAACACCAGGTGGAGAGACTCATCGGGATTTTGGCTCCTTACGCGAGGCACGGTGGGATGTCAGCCACGGAGCAAGGTCATCAGCCGGTCCATCTCTTCCCGACTCCCCACGAGGAGGGGCGTCCGCTGGTGCAGACTTTCAGGTTTGATGTCCAGGATCGGCTGCCGACCGTCGGTGGCCGCGCCCCCCGCTTGCTCTGCGAGAAAGGCGATGGGATTGGCCTCGTAAAGTAACCGCAACTTGCCTTGGGGATACTGTCGGGTGGGAGGATACAGGAAAACGCCGCCTTTCAGCAGGGTCCGGTGGAAATCCGCCACCAGCGACCCAATGTAGCGCGACGAATAGGTTCGTCCTAACTGGCCGGCACGCAGTTCGGCCAGGAACCGCCGGTACGGCTCTGCAAAACTGTCTGCGTTGGCCTCGTTGACCGAATAAATGGTACCGTGCGGCGGCATTTTGATGTTTTCGTGGCTGAGAATGAAGGCGCCGATCGACGGGTCGAGCGTGAAGCCATGCACCCCATGTCCGGTGGTGTAGACAATCATCGTCGAAGATCCGTAGACGACGTAACCGGCTGCCCGCTGCAAGCGACCGCATTGCAACACGTCGATCATGGGGTCGCGCTGGCCGGTGGGATCGATCTCACGCCGAAGAATGGAAAAAATGGTGCCGACGCTGACATTGACGTCGATGTTGCTGGATCCGTCGAGCGGGTCGAAGACGACGACGTACGTTCCGTACTGCCGGTCGCGCGCCACGACGATCGGCTCGTCGTCTTCCTCCGAGGCCATCACGGCAACATTGCCGCGCCGGCCCAGGCAGTGGAGCAGGACCTTGTTGGCCAGCACGTCGAGTTTCTGGACCGCTTCTCCCTGGACGTTTCGCCCGCCGGCCTCGCCGAGGATGTCGGCCAGGCCCGCACGGCGTACTTGGTCGGCGATGATCTTCGCCGCCAGCGTGATTCCCGAGAGAAGCCAGGAGAAGTCGCCACTGGCGTGCGGCGTCAGGCGGCGCTGCTCCTCCAGGATGTGTTGCTGGATGGTTAACGGCGGACCCGCGGCCATATCTCAGCTCCTGCAAAACTGCCGCAGCGCATCCGACTCATCACGACTTTGCGCTTACGCTCTTGTAAGCGGAGCGACCCCCCACTGCAAGCGCCGCGATCCAAAACTTCTCGTGGCGGGGTCATCGACCAGCCAAGCGGACAAGGAGCCGTTCAAAGAGCAGGCGTGGCGGAAGGGCACTGGCCCCCTTGATGCCGAGGTCGATTTCCAGGAGCCAGTCGTAAAGTTGGCAGGCGCGCTGGCGACCGAGATGGCGCAGTTGCTGCTCGCATCCCTTGATGGCGAATGGGGGCACGCCCACCTGCACCAGCGCGGCACTGGCCGGGAGCCCCTGCTCTACCAGTTGCGCCGCCTGGGCCAGGCGGCGCAACTGATAACTGAAAAGCCCCAGCAGACGATGTTCGTCTTCCCCCTGCTCGAAGAGGCGATTCAGGATTTGCCAAGCCTCTCCAGGCCGGTTCGAGACCAGTGCGTCGAGGATCTTGAACGCCTCCGCCGACCGGCTGCGCCCGACAAGTTGGTCCACGTCATCGACATCGATTCGGGCCGTGTCCCCCACGTAGATCGCCAGCTTGCGCAACTCCTGGTCAAGCAACCCCATGTCGGGTCCGACCAACTCGACCAACAACTCGGCAGCCGGGCGCGAGAGAAGTTTGCCGTGCTCTTTCTTGGCCCACTGGATACACCATGCCGGCAATTGAGCGGGAGACAACCCTTTGCACACCAGCGTGGCTTCCGGCGGCACCAGCCGGGCCAGGCGCGTCGTGCTGGACCACGACTTGACCTCCAACACCAACACTCCCCGCGGCGCCGGAGCGTGCAGGTACTTTTCCAGCTGGGACCGGAACCGGCTGACGAACGGGTCCGCCTCTTCCACGACCACCAGACGCCGCGGACTGAGAAACGGCAGGGTGGCCAGTTGGTCTCGGATGCTGGCGAAGTCGGCGGCCTCACCAGCGTGAGTCGAATAGCTGACTTGGTCCTCCTCCTCGCCGAGGACCAGCTGGCGCAAAGCGGCTCGGACTCGGCGCCGAAGAAAATCATCGTCGCCGTGAATAACGTACACCGGCCGAGGCTCAGCCTCCGAGCGGCGTTCGAGGAACTCCCAGGCATCCATGCCGCCATTGTAGCGATGCGACCGCTCCCCCATCGTCGCGACAGGAACGGGAGGTCAGCGTGACAGGGTCAGGGTGCCTTGGCGGCCGGAGTCACGTTCTTAATCAGGGGCTTCGGCACCGCCAGATCGACGATCACGGGGCGCGGCCATTCGGCCTGGCCGACGTTGCCGGCGCGATCGGTCGCCTCGACGCGGAGCAAGAACCGATACGGCACGCCCTGGGCCGGCATCCTCCAGACATAGCTTCCCGTGTTTTCCACGTTGGCAGCAATCGGCGTCCACGGCCCGGCCGGGTCTTCCGCATACGAGAGCGTGATCGGCTGGCGACCGAGGTTCTTGTCGCTGGCCCTCCAGCTGACGGTGAGGTTGCCGGCTTCCGGGCCGCGGCCGACGTCCACGTTCAGGACCTGCACCACGGGCTTGGTGAGATCGACTTCGACCCAGACCTGGGGCATGTCGCCGACCTGAGGCGGGCGGTCGCCGATGCCCACGCCACTGCGCACGACCAGGGTGAAGCCATAGACCCCCTCGTCGTTCACCTCAAACCGATAGGCGCCGGATTTCGGCGGGTCTTTGAGTTCGCCATATTTCTGCCAGCTGCGGGCATCCTGGGTGTACCACAGTTCGATGGCCGACAGCCCGGACGGTCCGACATCCTGAACGTCGTATTCCAGGTTGATGTGCTTGCTATTGACCATGCGGACGGCAGCCGGTGACGGCGCCGCTGGCGCCGTCACCGGGTTGGGGAGCGGCGTCGCTGGTCCGCTTGTGCCAGTCGCCGGCACCACCGTGGTGCGCGCCTCGCCCCAGTTGTCGGCCCGGTCGCGCGCCCGGAGCTTGACTTCGAGCGTTCCGTTGGTGTTGGGCACCCAAAACTTATGGCCGACGGCCGTGGCCGTCTCCAGACTCAGCGGCTGCCACTGCACGCCATTGGCCAAGCGATATTCCAACCGCAGGCTGCTCAGATCAAGGTTGTCGTCGCGGATGTCCCAGCCGACACCCACCATGCCGTCGCGCGGCGGCAGGTTTTGGAGGCTAATGGCCGGCGGCTGCGTATCGACACACACTTTCAGTCCCGGACGAAGCGGCTCATTCGGGGCCGGGTAGGTCCGTCCCTCGGCATCGACCGTTCGCACCGCAAACCAGTAGGTGCCGTCTCGCTCGGCTTGGAAGTGAAAGAACGGTTGGTCCGGAGCGGCGGTCGCATACGCCTGCCAGGAGCGCCCCTGATCGGCACTGACATGCAGCTGGATTTGCTTGATCCGATGCTCACCGGGATCGGTCTGGAAGGGGATGCGGAAGACCGGCTGGCGGGAGTAGATGATGTCGGAGGCGGTCCCTTGCGCGCGCGCTGTACCTGCCGACAGGCAAGCGGCCAATAACACCAGCCCGGACCAGCGCCCTATCCTCACGGTGACGTCCTCCCCGGTGGGCTGAGCCGCAGCGGCGGCTGCGGGGGACGACACCACCAACCTCCGCCTCGCTTGGCAATCAGCAACATGGCATGGCTCCCTGGACCTCGGCCGCCTCCGTCCTCACTTCAACCGCATCGGTATTCCCACCACGCAGCCGTAGACCTCCGCCGCGGCGGCCGCCAGCCGCTGATTGCAGATGCCGAGCAAATCGCCGAAGCGCCGCGCCAGCGGGTCGGGGGGCATCAACCCCAGCCCGGTTTCGCTGCTGACCACAATGACCCGCGCTGCCGCAGCACCCGCCGCGTTGATAAACCGGGCTAGATCGGCCAGGATCTCTGCATCCTCCTGGGCCGCTCGGCCCGGTAAGCCCAGCAGCCGATTCGTCAGCCACAACGGCAGGCATTCAACCAAGACGGTGCCGGCTGCCGCCGCCTGAAGAGGAAGGAGCAGATTCCACGGCTCCTCAACCGTTTGCCACGGCGGTTGGCGGCTGGCCCGCCGCGCCTGATGATCGGCGATGCGGCGAGCCATCTCCGCATCGCCGGCCTGGGCCGTCGCCACGTACGTCACCGGAGGCTGCCGGGCCGCCAGCTCCTCCGCCCAGCGACTCTTCCCCGAACGGACGCCCCCCACGACCAGCGTCACTGCGGCCATCGTCGTTCCTGGATTCACCCCGTCATCAGAGCCTTATCGTCCCACATTCTGCCACAGCATGAACAAAAGGTGCAAACTCAGGCAAAGCGGCTGGCCGCAGAGATGGCACAAACGAAAAACGCCCGGCGTTCAGCACGCCGGGCGTGGTCAGGAGGGTACGGGTGGCCATTCGCGGATTGACGCGGAGCGGCAAAGGGGCGCGTCAGGGCAGATTGACTTCGATGCGGGCCGTCTTGCGCAGCTGGGCCATGATCGCCATCTGCATTTCGTCGATGTAGAAGCTTCGCACTTCTTCCTTAATTTTCTCGAAGTCCGACGGCTCCCCCGGCTTCCGGTCGGTAACGCGGATCAGATGCAAGCCATATTCGGTCTGGACGATGTCGCTTAGCTCGTTGACCTTCATGGCGAAGGCAGCGCGGGCGAAGTTTTCGTCGAGCATGAACTTGCGGGTGAAGTAGCCGATGTCGCCCCCATTGGCCGCGCTGGGGCATTGGGAATGGGCTTTGGCGGCGGCCGCGAAATCGACTTTGCCCGCGAGGATATCAGCCCGCAGCGCCTGGAGCTTCTGGCGGGCGGCGGCGCGTTCCGCTTCGCTGGCAGTCGCCGGCACCCGCAGCACGATGTGGCTGGCGCGGACCGTCACCTTGTCGAAGAACTCGCGGTTGTCGTCGTAATACTTCCGCACGTCGGCGTCGGTGACGCGGGCCTTGACGTACGCCGCCCAGCGGAGCATGTTCTGCACATTGGCCCGGAGCTGGGCCTCGGTCAGGTTCGACTCCTTGAGCATTTCCTCCAGGGTCTTGTTCTGTGCCTTCAGCCGCGCCCGCAGCTCGGCGATGTGCTTTTCCACCTCCGCGGGATCGACAGGCGGGCTATTCTGTCGCAAAAACTGTTGCATGAGGAGGTCGTCGATCAGCATGTTGACCGCCTCAAGCTGCTTTTCGCGCTTTTGGGCTTCCGTCAACGGGGTGGGCGACATCGGCCCCATGGCCCGCAAGACGTTCTCAACCTCGGAGTACGGGATCGGCTCGCCGTTGACGACGGCGGCGGGCTTCCCGGAGCTGGCGGAGACCGGAATCACCGGCGCCCCCGACGGCGCGGGGATCACCTGTGCGGGCTGTCCAGCTGGCGGTGTGGGTGCCTGCGCCCAGACGCCGCCCGCCCACGACGCGGCGACCCATGTGATCAGGCCCCAAGTTCGTGCCTTCATCCATCTCTCCTCTCTTACCGGCCTTTGGTCTCTGGAACACCGATTCCAGAGCGGCCGCTTATACCCCAAGCCCCTTGCCAGGGGGAGAGCAGTTTTCCGACAGGTCGTGCCCCGGGATTTCGGCAAGGCGAGGGTGCCGCGGCGGAAGGGGATTGATCGGTTCGCGGTCGTCCGAAGATGACAAACCCGTGCTGGGTACGCCGGGAAACCCGTCGTTTCGCGCTCGTTGCCTGCCCGGCAAGCGCAAACCGATGGATCGACGCGGCATGGGTGGGAAAAAACCGCCGCCTGAAGCGCTCAACCCGGCGTTGAACGAGAGATGGATCCCAAAAAGGGGGCCCCTCTTGAACGAGGCGGACGAGATTGAAATAATAGCTTTTTCCGTCGCGAAGACACGGAACGCCACCGCTTGAGAGCGGCGTTCCCCTTTTTGCCTGGTCGGGTTTGTCGGTGCATGGGAGCGGATTATGACCGGTGCGGTGGAGATTCAGGTGAGCAAACGGTCCGCCATGGGGAAACAAGCGGTCCGCCGATTGCGGCGGACCGGGATGGTCCCGGGGGTCATCTACGGCCACAAAGAGCAGACGGTGGCCATCCAGTTGCCGGCCGACGAGCTGGCTAAAGTCCTGCGGCGCGGGACGCGGGTCGTGGACGTTAAGACAGACGGTCGGGTGGAAAAGGCGTTGATCCGGGAGGTGCAGTGGGACCACCTGGGCAAGGAGTTGCTGCACGTTGATTTTTATCGGGTGGCGGCCGACGAACGGATCGTGGTCACAGTGCCGGTGGAGGTTCGTGGCACGGCCCCGGGGCTGAGCGCCGGCGGGGTGCTGGATCAGCCGATGCACACGTTGGCCATTGAGTGCTTGGCGGTGCGTATTCCCGAGTCGATCCGGGTGAACGTGGGCGAGCTGCAGCTGGGACAAGCCATCCACGTGCGCGACCTGGTCTTGCCACCGGATGTGCGGGCGATGGCCGACCCGGAGGCGGTGGTGGTGCAGGTAAAGACGCCGCAAGCGGAGGTGGAAGCGGCCGAGGCCGCGGGCCCGGCGGAGCCGGAGGTCATTGGCCGGGCGAAGGCCGAGGAGGAGCCGGCGGAGTAGGCCACTGGCCGCGGTTGGCCGGGTGACCCCCCGCTGGGCGCCAGCGGCACCAAGCCGACGTCGATATGAAGATCATCGTGGGCCTCGGCAATCCCGGGCGCCGATACGAGGGCACGCGCCACAATGTCGGCTTCGCGGTCATCGACGCCCTGGCGGCGGGCGACCGCTTTCAGCATCGCTTCCAGGCCGAGGTCGTCGAACACCGCGACGAGGGGCAGACCCTGCTGTTGGCGAAGCCGGACACGTTCATGAACCTCAGCGGCCAAAGCGTTCGCCAGCTGGTCGATTATTATCGCTGCCCGCTGGAAGACCTGTTGATCGTCTGCGATGACATGAACCTCCCGTTGGGGAAGCTGCGGATTCGGGCGCGGGGTAGCCACGGGGGGCACAACGGCCTGCGGGACATCGAAAGTCGCTTGGGCACGACGGCTTATCCGCGGCTGCGGATCGGCGTCGGCTCCCCGCTGGACGCCGACGCCGTGGAGCATGTCCTGGGTCGGTTTCGCCCCAGCGAGCAGCCGGTCATCGAGGAGGCGATCCACCGAGCGGCCCGGGCCGTGCTCGTCTGGGCGCGGCACGGGATCGACGTGTGCATGAATCAATATAATGGCTGACCCGGGCATGGCGAACGCGTGCCGGCGGCGAGGGACCGGGCCTCGCGGAAGGCAGCATCGGCTGAACTTGCTGAGAATTGCTTATGCCAGTCAATGTCTACGAATGCATGTTTTTGCTGGACACGGCCAAGGTGGCGGGCGATGTGCCGGCCGCGGCCGAGAAGCTGCATCGCATCCTGACCAAGCACCAAGCCGAGATCCTGGCGAGTCGCCCGTGGGATGAGCGGCGATTGGCCTATCCGATCGGTCCGCACAAGAAGGGGTTGTACTATCTCACCTACTTCCGCGTGGATGGCAAGAAGATCCGCGACATCGAGAGTGACTTTAAGCTCAACGAAACGATCCTGCGGACGTTGATCCTGCGGGTGCATCCAAAGCTGGAGGAGACGATGCTGGCTTTGGCGCGAGATGAGAACGCCCTGGCCTTGCAGGCCGCGACCGCAGAAGCCTCGGAAAACGGCGAGGGGGGCGAGAAAGTGGAGGAAGCCCGGCCGCGGCGCGGCCGCCGGTCCGAAGCCGCCGATAAAGGCTGAGGCGCGGGCGGCGTCCGTGGGGATGCAGACTTGCGGCCGACTGCGGGACGGATGTATACTTGAGCGACATGCTGGACCTGCCGCCCGGCGATCGGCTGCGGCCTGTTCCCGAGCCCCAGGAGCACGCACCCATGGCAAACTTGAACAAGGTGATGCTGATCGGCCGCCTCACCCGCGACCCGGAGATCCGCACCTTCCCCAACGGCGGCAAGGTGGCCAAATTCGGCCTCGCCGTCAACAACCGCCGCAAGAACGCCGTCAGCGGTTTGTGGGAAGATGTGCCGGTTTTTCTCGACCTGGAAGTCTTCAATCGCGGCGAAAACGGCCGCCAAGCCGACCTGGTGGAACAATCGCTCAGGAAGGGGCATCAGGTCTTCGTCGAAGGCTCCCTACGGATGGATCAGTGGACCGGTCAAGACGGTCAGAAGCGCTCCAAACTCGTGGTGGTCGTCGAAAATTTCCAATTCCTGGAACGCCGCGAAGGGGCCGGGGACATGGGCAGCCGACCGGTGGGCCGGCCCACCGGTCGGCTGCCCATGTCCCCGG
>JANWYO010000314.1 GCA_025055215.1 Gemmataceae bacterium | reverse complement strand
GCGGTCGCTTCCGCGACCGCTCGACCAACGGCGCGGCTTCGGCGACTCCCGCGCGAGGAAGCGACCGGTGTCGGAATTCGACCACGGCCTGCTGCACCGCTGCCGCGTGGTGCTGGTTCGGCCCCAGGTGGCGGGCAACATCGGGGCCACCGCCCGGGTCATGCGCAACATGGGCTTGAGCGAGTTGGTCCTGGTGGCCCCCCAAGCCGACCCGCTGGCCGCGGAAGCGCGACAGCGGTCCACCCATGGGGAAGGCATCCTGCGCACGGCCCGCATCGTCGCCGATCTGGAAGCGGCCTTGGCCGAATGCGTCTTCGTCGCGGCGACCGCCGCCCGGGTCGGCGGCTTGATGCGGCGGCAATCCGTCGGCCCGCCGGATCGTGTCTTGCCGCGACTGATCGAGGCGCTGGCGGCGGGGCCGGCGGCGCTGGTCTTCGGCCCGGAGCCGACGGGGCTGACCGATACCGAGGTCACGCGCTGTCACTACCTCATCCACATCCCCACCGATCCCAGCTATCCGGCCCTCAACCTGGCGCATGCCGTGGCCATTTGCCTCTACGAACTGCGCCGCGCCTGGCTCGGCCAGGCCCGCGATCCGAAGCCCATCGCCGAGATCGCCCCCTTCGCCGACCTGGACCGCATGTTTACCCATCTGCGCGCCGCCCTGGAAGACATCCACTTCCTTTACGGCCCCAAGGCCGAGTCCCTGATGCATGCCCTCCGCCACCTCATCAGCCGCGCCGGACCTTCGCCAATGGAAGTCGACCTGCTGCACGGACTGGCGCGGCAGATCCGCTGGTACGCGGCCCAATACGGCCCGGACCCATGAGAGTGCCGTCGGTCGCCTCCGCCGACCGAGTCGCGGGCGAAGGGCCGGCTGCGTCTCTGGCGATCACCTCAGTCTGCGGCTAACATGGCTTGCAGATGGGCCAGGTAATTTCCACGACCCCGCCTTCCCTCCGCCCGCTGCGAGCAGGCATCGCCATGGACGATCCGCAGCTCAGCGTCGTGATTCCATGCTTCAATGCAGCCGCTTATCTGGAGGCATGCGTCCACAGCGTTCAGGAACAAGGCGTGGCTTCGGAAATCATCATCGTGGACGATGGCTCGACCGATGGTTCGGCAGACCTGGCCCGCTTGCTGGTGGCCCGGTTTGGCGGCCGCCTGACGGTGGTGTGTCAGGCCAATCAGGGGCCGGCGGCGGCACGAAACACCGGCTTGCGCCTGGCACGGGCCCCTTTCATTGGCTTCCTTGATGCCGACGACCAGTACGCCGCTGGCTTCGCGCGTCACGCCCTGGCGGTGTTCGAGCGCGAACCAGGCGTCGTGGGGGTTTGCGCTCAAATTGAGATGGTGGACCTTCATCGTCCGGTCGCGCCGTGGCAGCAGGAAATACTGGAGGGAAGCATCGTCAGCAATCTTATTGCACGCACGGAAGCGGTGCGCCAGCTCGGCGGGTTTCCGTTGGATGCGGCCCTGCGCGGGCGGGCGGCTGGTGAAGATTGCGCTTTTCGCCAGCAGTTGGCGACCCAGGGGGCCATTGTCAAACTGCCCGTGCCGCTGGTCCGCTATCGGGTGCACCGCGGTAGCCACTTCGATTTTTTCCTCGACCGCACCTACCTGGAAAATGGCCGGGTCCAATTCCGCTTCAAGTCCGAGGAGGAAGAGGATGGTCGGGTCCAGGCAGCTTTTCGCCGTTATGCAGCCGCGGTCGAAGAGCGCCGCTTCAGCCGAGTTGCCGAGCGCATGCACTGGGCGCTGGCCGCGGCCTGGGAAGCGAGCGAGCGCCGGGACCGGCTGCATCAGGTGGATGGATTTTTGCATCCGGCCGAAGGGTACGCTCTGTACTGGCTGGCCCGGCATTGGCCGGGCCAGGGACGAACCGTCGAGATCGGCAGCTTCAAGGGTCGATCGACCGGCTGGCTGGCGACCGGCTGCAAGGAAGGCGGACGCGACAAAGTTGCCGCCATCGACCATTTCCGCGGCTCGCCCGAGCATCAGCCCGGCGGCAGCCATGCCGACGCGGACATCGCCGCGGTCGGCTCCACCCTGCCGGCCTTCCAACGCCATCTGGCCCAACTCGGCCTTACCGACTGGGTGACGGTCCACGTCGGCACCTCTGCCGCGATCGGTGCCCAATGGCGGGAGCCGATCCGCCTTCTGTTCCTCGACGGCGACCACTCTTACGAAGCCACGGCCCAGGATTTTCTCATCTGGTCGCGGTGGGTCGTGCCACATGGTCTGGTGTTGTTTCACGATGTCGGTGTCTGGCCGGGGGTGACTCGCTTTTACGCCGAGGTCCGCGCCCATCGAAAAGTGTGGAGGGAGCATCCCAAGGTCTTTAGCATGGGCATCCTGGAAAAAATCGCCTGAAGCGAGGACGACTCCATGAAATCGGCTTCTTTGCTGGCGTGGTTTGGCTCGTTGGCCCTGGTGGCGGCCGCCCCGTTTTATGCCGACAAGATGCGACTGCTGGTTTACCTGGACGACCAGGGGCGGGAACATCCGGTCCGCCATGCCGCCGACTGGGCGAAGCGCCGGGCGCACATTCTGGAGAACATGCAGGCGGTGATGGGGCCATTGCCGGACCCCGGGCGGAAAGTGCCGCTGGACGTGCAAGTCGTGGAAGAGGCCGATCTCAAGGCATGTGTTCGGCGCAAGCTCAGCTTCGCCGTCGAAAAAGACGACCGCTGCTGGGCGTACCTGTTTCTGCCCAAGGATCGCTCAGGCAAGCTGCCGGCCATGCTGTGCCTGCATCCGACCAGCACCATTGGCAAAGGGGTGCCGGCCGGGTTCGGCGACAAGCACGACCGCGCCTACGCCGTCCACTTGGCGGAGCGGGGCTATGTGACTCTGGCCCCGGATTACGTCAACTCCGGCGATTACCGGGTCGATCCCTACGCCCGGGGGTATGTCAGCGCCACCATGAAAGGGATCTGGAACCACATGCGGGCCGTGGACCTGCTGCAATCGCTCCCCGAGGTGGACCCGGAGCGGATCGGCGTCATCGGGCATTCGCTGGGAGGACACAACAGCATCTTCGTGGCCGTCTTCGACCCGCGCATCAAGTGCGTGGTGTCGAATTGTGGTTTTTGCAGCTTCCGGAGATATTACGGCGGAAATCTCAAGGGTTGGAGCCACGCTGGCTACATGCCGCGCATCGCCTCGGTCTACGAGATGAAGCCGGACAAGATGCCGTTCGATTTCACGGAAGTCGTGGCTGCCCTGGCCCCGCGACCGTTCCTGGCCAGCGCGCCGCTCAAGGACAGCAATTTCGACGTCGAGGGGGTCAAGGAGTGCATCGCTGCGGCACGGCCGGTGTACGAATTGCTCGGCGCCGGTGACCGGCTGGCAGCCAACTACCCTGACTGCGGCCACGACTTCCCCGACGACGCCCGCGACGTGGCCTACCGCTGGCTCGATCGTTGGCTGAAGGGAGCCAGGTAGGCTGGAGCTTAACCCAAGCCCGGGCATGGTTTGTTCGCGGAGGGGAGGGCCGGCCGCGGGGAGCGGCCAACCCGCGAGTCGTCCCCATCCGCGGTCAAGGGCCCGCCGGGATCCGGAGGCCTCCGCGGCGGGCCTGCCCTTCATCCGTCCCAAAGTCCTATGCGATTTCCCCCATCCCGCCGGACAAGCAGGTTCGCGGGAGATACGGCCTTCGTCGGGAGATTGGCTTCACGATCGATGGCAGGAAACCGGGTGGAGCGAATCGGCGGAGGTAGCGGGTCGGAGTCAGTCTGGTCCACGACAAGACAGTACAATGAACCAAGTCGGAAGCGCACCCCGACGGATCCCCAGCCTTCAGCCGGGCCTTTGTCATGGACCCACGCAGTCGGCCAGAATGGAGTCACGCCGCTTGGCCGTGGGTGGTGAGCGCCGCAGGAGGGGTGCTGCTCGGTCTCAGCGCCTATGCCTTCCAGTACGCCGAGGGACTGTCCTATTTCCGCGACGACCCGCGTGCCTGCGTCAACTGCCACGTCATGCGAGAGGCTTACGACAGCTGGCATCACGCCAGCCACCGCGCCCATGCGGTATGCAACGATTGCCACACGCCACACGACCCGGTGTCGAAATACCTCGTCAAGGCCGAAAATGGCTTCTGGCATTCCAAAGCCTTCACGTTTCGGGATTTCCCTGAGCCGATTCGGATTCGTCCGCGGAATGCGGCGGTCGTGCGCCGGAATTGCGTCGAGTGCCATCATGATCTGGTGGCGGCGATCGTCGGCCCTGGAGAGACCGATTGCGTGCGATGTCATGAGGGGGCAGGGCACGGGCCGCCGCGGTGAGTAGCGGGGTCGGACTGCTGACCTCACGGAGAACGGTGATGACCAACGCGTTGCCAGCAACGGCCCGGCGCGCCCATTGGGGATGGTATGTGGTCGTCCTGACGCTGACAGGGGTCGGGACCTTCCTGCTGGTGGGGCTGATTGTCAACATTCAGGAGCGGAAGCAGGAGGCCCAGGAACGCTGGTTTCCCCTTGTCGAGCTGGACGAGGATACCGTCGATCCGGCCGTGTGGGGACGTAACTTCCCGCGGCAGTACGACAGCTACCTGCGGACCGTGGACACCGAACGCACGCGCCACGGCGGCAGCGAGGCGGTGTCCAAGCTGGAGGAAAACCCCCGGCTGCGGCGGATTTTTGCCGGCTACCCGTTCAGCGTTGATTATCGGGAAAAGCGTGGGCATGCCTACATGCTCGCCGACCAGGACCAGAGCGAGCGCGTCAAGCAATTCCGTCAGACCGGCGCCTGCCTGCATTGTCATTCGGCCGTGATGCCGGCTTATCGCCGATTGGGCCAAGGCGACGTCCTGCTCGGCTTCCAGAAGCTGTGCGCGATGCCGTGGGCGGAAGCGCGGCAGCTGGTCGACCATCCGGTGACGTGTCACGACTGCCACGACCCGAAGACGGTCCAGCTGCGAATCACTCGGCCGGGCTTTCTGGAGGGGATCAAGGCCCTGGCGCGGAGCGACGAGCCGCTGCCGCACTTGCCGAGCATCGAGCGCTGGCGGCGCAACGGGCGCGAATCGGACTACGATCCGAACGTGTTGGCCAGCCGGCAAGAGTTGCGGAGTTTTGTCTGCGCCCAGTGCCACGTGGAGTATTATTTCCGAGGGGAAGCGAAGCTGGTGACGTATCCGTGGCACAAGGGGGTCAAAGTCGAGCGGATCGAGAGTTACTATGACGAGGCGTCGTTCGACGACTGGGTCCATGCCGAGACCGGCGCCAAGGTAGTGAAGGCGCAGCATCCGGAATTTGAGTTGTGGAACCAGGGGATCCATGCCCGGAGTGGCGTCGCTTGTGCCGATTGTCATATGCCCTATCGCCGGGAAGGGGCCATCAAGATCAGCGATCACCAGGTGCGCAGCCCGCTGCTGGACGTGGCCCGAGCGTGCCAGAGTTGCCACCGGTACTCGGAAGCCGAGTTGCTGGCGCGGGTGAAGACGATCCAGGATCGGACCCGGGGGTTGATCGAACGGGCCGAGGTTGCTCTGCTGGAGTTGTACGACACTTTCGGGGCGGCCCGCCGGGCGGGCCGCCCCGAGGCCTCGCTGGCCACGGCCCGCGCCCGCCAACGGCAGGCCCAGTGGCGGGTCGATTTCGTCGCCTCGGAGAATTCGCTGGGCTTCCACGCTCCGCAGGAGGCCGCTCGCATCCTGGCCGAAGCCATCGATTTCGCCCGCCAGGGGCAGGTCGCCGTCCTTCGCGACGCCCCCTGAGCGGTGGCCCGCGGCGACGAGCCGCCGACGCCCCAGGCCCTAGCGGCACGGTCCGCGTTTTCCAGCATGGCAGAGGATTCTTCGGCCATGGCATCGACGCCTGAAGAACTGGGCATCCCGTCTCCCAGGGCCGTGTACGCCAACCTCGCCCCCGCATGCCTGGTCGAGCATGCCCTGCTTCGCGGCGAGGGGATGCTGACCGACCGCGGGGCCCTGCTGGTCTCCACCGGCAGTCGCACCGGTCGTTCGCCCCAGGATCGCTACATCGTCGCCCAGCCCCCTAGCGAGCAGGAAGTCGATTGGGGGAGCGTCAATCGTCCCATCACGCCGGCCCAGTTCGAGCGTCTCTTGGCCAAGGTCCGGGACTACCTCCGGGGACGGGACGTGTTTGTCGTCGATGGCTGGGCCTGTGCCGACCCGGCCCAACGGCTGCCGATCCGGGTCATTGCGGAAAAGGCGTGGCATGCCCTGTTTGCGCGTTGTCTGTTCATCCGGGCCGAGGTGCCGCCCCCCGCGGAGGCGCCGCTGACCGTCCTGGCTGCTCCCGGGGCCTTGGCCGAGCCAGGTGTCGATGGCACCCGCAGCGAGGTCTTCGTCCTGCTCAACCTGGAGCGCCGGTTGATCGTCATCGGCGGCACCCACTACGCCGGGGAAATCAAAAAATCGGTCTTCTCGGTCCTGAACTACCTGCTGCCGCGCCAAGGCGTGCTGCCGATGCACTGCTCGGCGAACATCGGCCCGGCGGGCGACACGGCGCTGTTTTTCGGCTTGTCCGGGACCGGCAAGACCACGCTCTCCACCGATCCTTACCGGCGGCTGATCGGCGACGACGAACACGGCTGGTCCGACACCGGAATCTTCAATATCGAAGGGGGGTGCTACGCGAAGACGATCCGGCTCTCTCCCACGGGAGAGCCGCAAATCTGGAACGCCATCCGGTTCGGGGCGGTGGTGGAAAACGCCGTCATCGACCCGGCGACGCGGCGGGTGGACTTTGATTCGGACCGGGTCACGGAGAACACGCGTGCCGCCTACCCGCTGGAGCACATCGACCATCTCGAACCCTCGGGCCGGGGCGGGCATCCCACGAACATTGTTTTCTTGACGTGCGATGCCTTCGGGGTGTTGCCGCCACTCAGCCGCCTGACGCCGGAGCAGACGCAGTATCACTTCCTTTCGGGATACACGGCCAAGGTGGCGGGGACCGAGACAGGGGTACGCGAACCGCAGGCGACCTTCAGCGCCTGTTTCGGGGCCCCCTTCTGGCCCCTGCCGCCGACACGCTACGCCGACATGTTGCGCGAGCGCCTGCAACGTCACGGAGCGGCGGTTTGGTTGGTCAACACCGGATGGACCGGCGGCGCCTACGGCCAGGGACGCCGCATGCCGCTGGCCCAGACGCGAGCGCTGTTGCGGGCGGCCCTCGAAGGCAGCCTGGCCGACGTCCCGTATGAAACCGACCCGAACTTTGGCCTGGCGGTGCCTACGACGTGTCCCGGAGTTCCTCCACAGCTGCTGCGGCCG
The DNA here is from genome assembly GCA_025055215.1 of Gemmataceae bacterium. GTDB lineage: Bacteria > Planctomycetota > Planctomycetia > Gemmatales > Gemmataceae > JANWYO01. The sequence goes on along the minus strand of JANWYO010000314.1, from coordinate 20,554 downwards.
AGGCAAACCTGGAGCGACCACGCCGCCTACGACCTCCAGGCACGCCGGTTGGCGGCTCTGTTCCGCGACAATTTCCGCCAATACGTCCCTTTCGTCCCCGAAAGCGTTCGCCGTGCCGGCCCGGCCGACTGATTCCGCCGCGCCGCCCAGCTTGTCCCGCTCGACTTCACCGGGACGGGTGTGCGGCGGAGACGGATTGATCGGTTCGCGCTGGCGCGAGGATGGGAGAGGCGCGCCGGGGACGCAGGGAGATTTGTCGTTTCGCGCTCGCGGCGCGCTCAGCAGGCGCGAAACGATGACTCGGCACGACGGGGGTCAGGGAAAGACTTCCCTTGGAGCGCTCAACCGTGCCTCAAACGATGGTGGCACCCTTACCAGGCGTTGGCTGGGACGGAGCAAGAGGGGTACAATAACAGTGTGGCTCGGCATAGCTGAAGGTCCCTCGAATCTCGCTCCTTTATGCCTGCGGACTACTACGAAACGCTCGGTGTGAAGCGGGACGCCTCTTTGGAGGAGATCAAGAAGGCGTACCGCAAACTCGCCCGTCAGTACCACCCCGACCGGAACCCGGGCTATAAACAAGCCGAAGCACGTTTTAAGGAAGTTCAAGAGGCGTACGACGTCCTCAGCGACGAGAACAAACGCCGGCAGTACGATCGCTACGGCCACGCCGGCGTGGGCGCCGGCGGGGGGCCGGAATTCCGCTGGGGCGGTGCTGGGGGCGGCGGCTTCCGTCAGGCGGACCCCCAGGAGGTCGAGGAGATCCTCCGCAACTTCGGCTTCTTCGGCCGAGGCGGGCCCTTCGATGGCTTCGCCAGCATCTTCGGCAGCCGCGGCCGCGCCACTCGCCGCCCCGAGCCGGCCCAGGATGTCGAGACCGAAGTCTCCATCCCCTTCGAGACGGCTGCCCGCGGGGGCACGGTGAGCCTGACGATCGGTGGGCGGCAAGTGGACGTCAAAATCCCCGCCGGCATCGACGACGGCAACACCCTCCGCCTCCAGGGGCTTGCCCCGGGCGGCGGCAATCTCCTCCTCAAGGTGCGCGTCGAGCCCCACCGCTGGTTCCGCCGCGAAGGCAACGACCTTGTCTTGGAGGTGCCGATCTCCGTCACGGAAGCCGTCCTCGGCACGACGGTCGATGTCCCCACCTTGAGCGGCTCCCGGCTGAGCGTCAAGGTTCCCCCAGGTACCTCGAGCGGCGCGCGTCTGCGATTGCGCGGCCAGGGATTGAAGGGGGGCGACCAGTACATCGAAATCAAAGTGGTGGTGCCGGCGGCGGCTGACGAGCGGAGCCGGCAGCTGATGGAAGAATTCGCCCGCCTAAACCCGCAAAACCCGCGGGCCCACCTGCCGTGGGGCTGAGCCCGCCGCAGCCCGGGCATCGTGGGGGTGCCAGCATGCGGCTCCCGGGCGTGTCCGCTCCCGGACTCATACCAGCGCCTCGACCACGGGGCCGAGGGCACTCCGCAGCTGCAAGCGCGCCCGGTGCAGCAGGCTCTTGACCGCCTGCGGGCTCATGTCCAACTCGGCCGCTACCTGGGTGTACGTCTGATTGTGGAATTGATGCAGCTCCAAGGCGGTTCGTTGTCGGGTGGCCAGGCCGGCGACCGCGCGACGAACGATTCGCCTCAGTTCGGCACGCTCGATCGGTTGCGAGGGCTCCTCGCTGCGGGAAAAGAGGACGGCCGACGCTCCGGCGTCGGCGTCTGCCTCGTGCCAGGTTCCGATCGGCACGCACGGCTTGCGTCGCCGGGAGCGGAGGGCGTTGCGAACGACGTTCTGGGTGATGTGATAAATCCAGGTCGAGAGCCGGGCCGTGGGTCGATAGCGCCGCCGCGCCCGATACAACCGCCAGAAGACGTTCTGGGTCATGTCTTCGGCGTCTTGTTGGTTGCGCAAGCGGCGATAGAGCCAGGCGAAGACCCGCGGGCGATAGCGGTCGATCAGCTCCGCGAATGCCCCCGGTTCGTCGCGCTGCACCCGGAACATGAGTGCCACGTCCGCATCGTCCCCCTCCCAGGAGGAAACACGCGGACATTGCGGCCCCCGGAGCGGGCGGCGGCCGGGAGTCGGCCCGGGAACCTCGTGGACGGCTTTCACGCAGCCCCTCCTTCCCTCGGTTTCCATTGCTTCTCCGCACTCGGCCGTCAAGCCGCTGGCAACTCCACGCGGAAGGTACTTCCTTCTCCCTCGACGCTTTCGACGGCGATTCGTCCGCCCATCAGATCGACGTAGCCTTTGACGATGGCCAGGCCCAGGCCGGCATGCAGGCCGGCGTTTTCCCGCGACGGATCGACTCGGTAAAAGCGCTCAAAAATATGGGCCTGGGCCTCGGGAGCAATGCCCACCCCGGTGTCCCGGACCTCCAGGCACACCCCACGGTCCTGGGGGGCGACAACGAGGGCGACCCGGCCGTTCGGCCGGTTGTATTCGATGGCGTTGTGCAGCAGGTTGGTGATGATCTCCCGGAGTTTATCGGGGTCGGTCTGGAGGTAAATCGGTTTGGGGCAATCGACTTCCAACTGGAGGTGGCGGGCCTGAGCCAAGGGGCGGACCAAGGCGGCGCATTCGGCGGCCAAGGTGGCGACGTTCACCGATTGGGGGCGGAGCGTGTCCACGCCTGCGTCCAACCGCGCCAGGGTCAGCAGACGCTCCACCAACAGGCTCATCTGTTGCCCCAACGCTTGGCAGTCTCTCAGCACCTCTCGATATTCCTCGGCGCTCCGGGGCTTCCGCAGGGCCACCTCGAGAGTGGTCAACAAGGCAGCCACGGGGGTGCGCAATTCGTGGGAGATGTCTGCGGCGGCCTGCTTTTCCCGGGCAAAGGCCCGCCGCAACTGCTCCAAGGTCTGGCTGAGGCGCTCGACGATCGGGCGAAGTTCCCGCGGCAGGCTTCGGCCGTCGAAGGGAAGCCGGAAGTCTTTCTCCGAGACCTGGCTGACGGCGTCGGAGAGGCGCCGCAAGGGGGCCAGGCCGACGCGGACCAGGAGGAGGCCGCCGCCGACGGCGGCGGCAAAGCAGGCGAAGCCGATGAGCAGGAGTCGGTCGCGGAGCGCCACCAGAGTGGCGCGGGCATCGGCTTCGAGCTGGGCCAGCTCTTCGTCGCGCTTGCGGAGCAGTTCGTCGCGAGCCGCCTGGAGAGGGGCCAAGTCCGTGGCGCACTGGATGACGATGGCCGGTGCGCCGCCCTCCAGGTAGCGCTCGGAGCCGCCCGGCGGACGCGGCGGGCTTGGCATCGGCGGCCGACCACCGGGCGGCGGCAGCCACACCACCCGAAAACGGGCCAAAGGCACCTTGAGCATGATCCGCCGCACCGGCCGACCTGCCACGGTGACGTCGTCAAAACGCCAATCATACAACCGCAGGCGGGCAAAGCCCCGGGCATCGAGCGGCAGCCGGGCGTCGCCCAGCGAGGGCGATTTCCACAGCATGCCCCATTCGCTGTTGACCTGGAAATACTCTGTTTGCGGGTCGTCGGCGAAATGCGGCAACTCCTCTTCCGCCAAGTGCACGTCGGTGCTCAACATGCGGTGGAGGCGATAGCTGAGGGCGCCCCGTGCTCCCTCCGCCAGCCACAGCGGCACCTGGACGTAGCCGGCGGGCGCCAGTCCGGCGGACAGAAGGCCGAGCGAAAAGAGGCTGGCAAATCGCGCTTTTTGCCATTGGGTTTGGGTCTGGGCCAGGCCCGCCAAGGCGCGGGCCTGGGTCAGCAGCTCGCTGTCGAGCTTGAAACGCTCGCGGCGATCGCGCTCGGCATACTGAGCCAGGAGCCAATCGTGCGTCGTCTGCCGCCTTGCCTCGACCGTCTGAGCGGTGGTCCAATAAGCGAAGCTGGAGACGGCGCCCAACGCCAGGGCCAACAGCAGCAACAGGTAGACAATCAACGACAAGCGGATCGACTTCATGCTCGGGATCCAAGCCGGGGAGGGGACCCGGCGGCGGCCGGGCCACCTCGCTGGAGAAGCGCCCCTATTCCTCGCCGCGGAGCATGTAACCTTCGCCCCAGCGGGTGAGGATCAAGGGCGGGTCAAAGCCTTTGTCGATCTTGTTCCGCAGATACCGGATGTAGACATCGACGACGTTGGAGGTCGTCTCGTCGTTTTCGTCGTACAGGTGTTCCCAGATCTGGGAGCGGCTCACCACCTGACCGCGGTGGTAGGCCAAGAAGCGCAGCAGGGCGAACTCCCGCGGCGTGAGGTGGATCGGCTGGCCTGCCCGTTTGACGGTGCGGGCCGCGGTGTCGATTTCCAGGTCGTACAGCCGCAACACCGGGTCCTTCGCCTGATGCCCTCGGCGGATCAGGGCTCGCAGCCGCGCGAGCAACTCCTCCAATTGAAACGGCTTGGTGAGGTAGTCATCGGCTCCAAGGTCGAGGCCCTGGACCTTGTCTTCCAGGCTGCTGCGAGCCGTCAGGAGCAGCACGTGCGTTTGCAACCCATCCCGCCGCCACTTGTTGAGCAGCGAGAAGCCATCCCCCTTCGGGAGCATGACGTCCAGGATAATCACGTCGTAATCGGCGGTGCGCGCCTTGTAGTCGCCGACTTCACCGTCATAAGCGACATCGACGGCGAAGCCTTCTTCCTCCAGACCCTGCTGCAACGCCCGAACCAGCGGCCGGTGGTCTTCGATGAGCAGCACGCGCACGCACAGCCTCCCAATTGCGCCAGCCTCATTCTACCGCCGGGCCGATTAAAGGATTGTGAGAGCGCCCCGCCCTCAACCAACGCGTGCCCCCATTGCCATTGACAGGGCGGCGGGTTCCGGCTTAGATACGCGCGCTCCGGCGGTGCCTCCGCGTGGGCCGGGAGAGGTCGGGGCGCCTGTCCGAGGCTGAGCGATGCAGCCGTATCTCCGGGCCTGCCTGGCCGAGTTCCTGGGGACGTTGGCCGTCGTCTTCGTCGGCGCCGGGACGGTTTGCGCCGGCTACCAAGCGATCGTGGCCGGCCAGACGTCTCAGCCGAACCTGATCGCCGTCGCCCTGGCGCACGGGCTGATGTTGGCGGCGGCGCTGGCTTTCACCCAGCATCAATCCGGCGGTTATCTCAACCCCGCCATCAGCCTCACCCTGTGGGTACTCAACCGACTCGACGGGTGGCAAGCGGCCCGGCTGATCGCCGCCCAGTTGGCGGGGGCAGGGTTGGGCGGTTTGGGTGTCCGCTTGCTGTTCACGGAAGACGTCCTTCGCGAGGCTCGCTTGGGGACGCCGCACCTCAACCTACCGGCCTTTGGTGGCGCGGATTCGCACCTGCCCACCTTCGGCATGCTCCTGAGCGGCATCGGCGTTGAGTTCATGTTGACGTGGATCGTCACCCTGGCCGTCTTCGGTACGGGCATCGATCCGCGCGGGCCGCGGCTGAACGGCCTGGCCGCCGGCCCTGCCTGGGGCGCCGGCATCTTTTTCGCTTATTTCCTGACAGGGGCGGCGACGAACCCGGCGCGCTGGTTCGGCACGGTGATCTGGGAGAAAAGCGTCCCGGGGCTGCAAACGACGGCCTTCGCCGACCACGCCGTCTACTGGATCGGTCCGGTGCTCGGCGCGTTGGCGGCGGGTTGTGTCTACAGTTATGGCCTGATGTCCGCGACTGAGCCACGCCCCTCCGCCAGCCCGGACAAGCCATCCAGCTGAGCCGGCTTCTCCCAAGGAGGGGGGAATGTGTCCGCTAACCATCGATGACCTGTTGCCGCTGAGCGAATACGTGGGCCGTCGTCGGGAATTCTTCGACGCCCAAGCCCGCTATCTCGACCGTTACCGCCGCGTCCGCGTCGGCCCGAAGCTGACTCTCCGCTTCGAGAACCGCCAGACGGTGTGGTTTTACGTGCAGGAACTGATCCGCGTGGCCCGGCTGACCGATCCGGAACTGATCCAGCGGGAGTTGGAGATTTACAACCGGCTCCTTCCCCAGCCCGATGAACTGCAGGCCACGCTCATCATCGAAGCAGCCGACGAGGCCAAGTGGGCGGAAGAGCTGGCGGCCTGGCAGGAACTGACCGGGGACGCGATCCGCCTCCTCCTGGGAGACGCGAGCTATCCGGCCCGGATCGTCACCTGTCGGTTGGAGGATCGCTGCTTCGGAGCAGCCCAGTGGGTGCAGTTTCCTCTCGACGCCACCGGCCGACAGCTGCTAGCCGATTTCGCCCAGCCGGCGCTTTTGGAGGTGGCTCACGGTGACTATCAGCAGCGGAGCGCGCCGCTAAGCGAAGACATGCGGCAAAGCCTGCTGGAGGATTTGCAACTCTCCGACCGCGCCGCTGCCGCCGCTGCCTGACGCCAGGCTCGGCCAAAAGCCGAGCCCGGCGTCGTCATTTCAGGTGCCGGTCGAGGAAGTCCGCCATCTTGGGATACGCATCGAGGCGGTTTTTCAGCTTCGCCAGGCCGTGCCCCTCGTCCTCGTAGCGCAGATACTCCACTGGAACACCACGTTTCTTAAGGGCGGCGACGATTTGTTCGGCCTCGTGGATCGGCACCCGGGGATCGTTGGCGCCATGGATGACCATCAGCGGGCAGCGAATCTTGTCCACGTGGTGGATGGGGCTGATCTTTTCCAGGAATTCGCGGTGTTCCCGCAAGTTGCCGTACTCCGCTTCGCGGTGGGCGCGCCGGTACGGACCGGTCTTTTCCAGGAAGGTGACAAAATTGCAGATACCGACGACGTCGATCCCGGCGGCCCACAGCTCGGGGTAATGAGTCAACTGGGCGAGGACCATGAACCCGCCGTAGCTGCCACCGTACACCGCTAGGCGCTTCGGGTCTCCTTGCCGCTGGTCGCGCAGCCACAGGGCGGCGTGGGCCAAGTCGGCGACGGCATCCATTCGCCGGATGGTGTTGTCGAGGTTCATGTAGGCCGTGCCGTAGCCGGTCGAGCCGCGGACGTTTGGCGCCAGCACGGCATAACCCCGAGAGAGAAAGTACTGGAAGAGGCTGTTGAACGTCGGCCGATACTGGCTCTCCGGGCCGCCGTGCGGGTAAACGATGACAGGCGGTGGCCGACCGGCGGGGTTTCCCCCGCCGACCGGCGGTTTGTAGAACCATGCCGGGATCAATCGGCCGTCGAATGTCCTGTAGCGGATCAGCTCCGGTTCCACGAACTCGGATACCGGGATCCCCGCCCTGCTGGCGAACGTCAGCTGCCGCGGCTTGCCCGCGGGCAGGTCGATCAGCCAGATGTCCGGGTTGTAGCGCGGGCCGTTCAGCGTGAAAGCCAGCCGGCTGTCGTCAGGGGCGAACTCCAGGCCGTCGATCACGCCCAGCGGAAGATCAGCGACGGTCGACGTCTTGCCGGTCTTCACGTCGAGGAGTCTCAGCTCAGAACGGCCATCGACGTTCAGCAGGCAGGCCAGCCAACGGCCCTGGGGCGACGCGGCGACGTTTTCAACTTCATGGGGCAGTTGGGGCGATTCGAGGAACGTCAGCCGGCCGGTGGCCACGTCGAGGCGTGCCAAGGCTGCCAAGTCGCGGTTTTCGGCCGTGGTCGTCAGGTAGATCGCCTTGCCGTCGGCGGCCCAGGCGGGGCTGTGATACTGCACTTCGCCTTGGTGCGGCGTCAACAGCCGGGCTTTGCCGTCGGCCACGGCGACGAGGTAGAGGTTCTGGTTGAAGTTGGACTCGTTATGAAGGACAAGCAGGGTGGTATCGTCGGGGGACCAGCCGATGACGGTGTAGAAACCGCCTGGTCCTTTCTGAACCAGGCGGGCGGTGGGGTCGCCGATTTTCTGGACGTAAATGTCGAAGCGGCTGGGGTCGTCGCGGTTGGCGGCAAAGGCGATGGTGTCGCCGTCGTGGTTGAAGCCGCCGAAGGTGTGGATGGCGTCGGGGCGGCGGGTGAGGTCGTCGTCGAGCCAGCCGTCGCCCAGGCGGTGGTCGGTGTTGCCGGCGACGCCGCGGAGGCGGTAGAGCTGGGTGCGTTCGTTGCCGCCGGCGTCCATGCTGTAGACCAGTTCGTGGCGGCGGGGGTTGTACCAGGCGCCGTGGACGCTGTCGCTGCGGAAGGTCAACTGCACGGGCCAGCCGCCCGTGACCGGCACCTGCCAGACCTGGGCCACGCCGGTGACGTTGCTGAGGAAGCTGACGAAGCGGCCATCCGGCGAGAAGCTGGCGCCGCTGGCCGAGCGAATTTGCAAGTACCGTTCAAGCGGGAAAGTCACGGACATGGCTATTGGCTCTCCGCTGGTCCCACGCACCAGAGGGAGTGCAGGGTTCGGAAGTAGAGTCGGCCCTGCGATACCGCCGGCGAGGCGTAACATTCATCGCCCAGCGGATTCTTAGCGACGACCTCGAACCGATCGCTGGCCTTGACCACCCAGACGTTTCCCTGGTCGTCCGGGAAGTAAAGGAGCCCTTGAGCGGCCACTGGCGAGGCGCTATGGCTTTTGCCGAGGCGTTCCAGCCACACCAGCTTCCCGGTTCGTGCCTCGCGGCAGCTGGCGATCCCCTTGTCGGTGACGTTGAAAAACCAGTTGCCGGCCGCGACCGGCGACGGCACATAGCCGCCCCCTCTGGGGTCGTTGTACAAGACGTGGGTTTGGGTGACATTTCCCTGGCCGTCGGGCCTGATCCCCATGATTCCCAACTTCGGGAAGCCGTAGGTCAGGAACAAGACGTCATGGGCATAGACAAGGCTGGCGACGAACTGCTCGGTGGGGCCATCGATGATCCAGTGTTGCCGGCCCGTGTCGGGATCGTAGCTGGCGACGCACAAGCTGCCGCTGAGGACCATCTGAGTCTTGCCCGCGGCTTCGACGATCAGTGGCGGACAGTACGAGCGGGTCCGGTTGGGCCGGTCGATCCGCCACCGCTCCGTTCCCGTGCTCTTCTCCAAGGCGACGATGTATGCCTCGGCGTCCTGATCGCAATTGACGATCACCAAATCCTTGTAGAGGATCGGCGAGCTACAGAAACCGTGTTTGGAAAAGAACTTCCCCGGCGACTTCATCCACAGGCGGCGGCCGTCGAAATCGTAGCAGGCGACCTGGACGTTCGGCGCTTGCAGGAAGGTGACGAAGACCCGCTGGCCGTCCGTCGCGGGGGTGGAGCTGGCATAGCTGTTGAGGCGGTGCTTCCCTTCGAGGGGGGCCTCCAAGACGGTTTGCTGCCACCGCATTCGACCGGTGCGGCGGTCGAGGCACACCAGCTGGCGTTGGCCCTGGTCTTCCACGCAGGTGGTGATGAAGATGCGGTCTTCCCAGACGATGGGGGACGAATGGCCCTTGCCGGGTAACGGTACCTTCCAGGCGATGTTCTCGGTGGCACTCCAATGGATCGGCAGGCCGGTCTCGGTGGAGGTGCCGTCGCCGCGTGGCCCGCGCCACGCCGGCCAGTTTTCGGCTGACAGGGGGCTGGCGACGAGCAAGGCGATTACGGCCACGGTCAGGTAGCGTGCCATTCCGTCGTTACTCCATTTTGCGGGTGAGCGTGGGACGGCCGGGGGGCAAAGCAGCAAGGGTGCCGGCCTGGGGCCGATCACGGGCGGGGACCCCAGGCGTCGCCCGGGCGACGGCCATGTCCCCACGGCGGGGTCGCTATTTCTTCAGCGCCGCCTGGATACTGCGGGCCACCTGTTCCGCCAGCACCTCCGAGCCTTTGTCCGTGAAGTGGACGTTGGCGGGCCGCTGGATCTCCTTGAGGCGTGGCAGGGCGAAGGCGTACAGGTCGTTGATCCGGACGCCTTCTTCTTCCATCACTTTCTTGGCGACGGCGTTGTAGGCCACGATGTCGTCGTTGCGGCGTGGCGGGTTGAGGGACGCATCCGGGGCAGGGGTGGTGCTGGCCCAAATGAGCGTCGCCCCGGTTTTTTTCATCCGTTGCACCAGTTGACGGAGGTTCTTTTCGTACTCTTCGATGCTGACCTGAGGCTTGCCGTTTTCCAGCCTGAGGTCGTGCAGGCCCCAGTTGAAGTGGATGACGTCCCACTTGCCGTTGCCGAGCCAAGCATCGATGTTGGCCAAGCCTCGGGTCGTCGGGCCGCCGTTTTCGGGAATGCGGTGGACGTTGGCCTGCCCGGCCAGGAGTTTGCGCACCGGGAGGGTGTAGCCGATGGAGATCGAGTCGCCGATGAGCAGGACGCGGGGGAGCTTGGGGTCGTCCTGGATCGGTGCCAACGCGGGGTTGGGCTTGGCGGGGTTCTGCGCGGTCAGGGCCGTCACCAGCAACGTTAGCGCGAGCAGGGTCAAGAACGAACGGGGGTTTTTCATGGGTTGGTGTCCACAGCGGGGAAAGATGGCACGGGCCTGCGGCGCCTTGGGTCCGGCCCGGCCGGGCCGGACCCAAGGTCACACAGGAGCGACGATGGCTTACAGCGTCCAGCCTTGCCGATAGGGCCGGCGGATGTAGATGTCCGCCTCCGGGCAATTGCTGGCGCGGCAGTTTGGCCCATCCCACTGGAGCTTCTTGCCGACGCGCATGGCCACGTTGCCCAGGAGGATCGTCTCGGTCAGCAGGCCGGCGTAGGCGAAATTCGACAGGGCGATCTCGGGCTTCTTATTGCGGATCGCCTCGACCCATTCCGCCTTGTGACCGGCGTCTTCTTTGCCGTTGCGGGGGAGCGTCGGGGGTGGCGGCTTGTACCCCTCGAACTCCTTGGCCGGCAGCAGCTTGAACGTCCCCCCGTAATCGCTGGGCGAGTAAAGCGTTCCCTTGTCGCCCACCACCAGGGCGCCGGAGCCGGGTGGGTTTTCTCCTTGGAACAACTCTTTCGGGGGCAAGTTCTTGACGCCGTTTTTCTTACCTTCGTACCAGAAAAACTTGACCGCCTGCTGATGGGGGCCGTCGCCACGTTTGGGGAATTCCCACACCACGGTGGCCCAACTGGGGCAGGTTTCCGGGTTGAGGTCGCCGCACTCCGCCTCCACCGTGACCGGGTATTGCAGCTCCAGGGCCATGAACGGCATGTTGGCCGTATGGCACCCCATGTCCCCCAACGCGCCGGTACCGAAATCCCACCAGCCGCGCCAGTTGAAATCGTGGTAGGTGCCCCGCTTGCGCTTCTTGCCGTCGGCACTGGCATTGCCGTGCGAGTACGGCCGATATGGGGCCGGCCCCAGCCACAGATCCCAGTTCAGGTATTCGGGCACGGGATCCTCGATCTTGGGCCGGGCCATGATGGTCGGTGCTTGCGGCCAGATGGGCCGGTTGGTCCACACGTGCACTTCGCGGACGGGGCCGATGGCCCCGCTGCGGATGATTTCCACCGCCGTCCGCAGGCTGTTGTGCGCCGTTCCCTGGTTCCCCATCTGGGTGCAGACCCCCATCTTTGCGGCCAGCTCCCGCATCACCCGCGCTTCATAGACTGAATGGGTCAGCGGCTTCTGGCAGTAGACGTGCTTGCCTAAGCGCAGCGCCATCACGCTGGCCACGGCGTGCGTGTGGTCCGGGGTGCTGACGGTGACGGCGTCGATTTCCTTGCCCATCTCGTCGAACATCTTGCGGAAGTCGACGTAGGTTTTCGCCTTGGGGTACTTCTGGGCCTTGGCCCCCAAGAAGTCAGAATCGACGTCGCACAACGCGACAATGTTGCCCAGGGCGGCGACATGGTCCGTGTCGCTCGATCCTTTGCCGCCGACCCCGATGCACGCAAAGTTCAGTCGCTCGTTGGGGGATTTGCTGTCCGCCCGGCTCAGTCCGCCGGCTACCCAGAAGCCAACGCCGCTGAGGACCGATTGCTGCAGAAACTGACGACGGCTGCTCCGCCGAGTCATGGCCTTGCTCCTTCGTTGCAGGGTGCCTTGATGGCCGCCGGCGGCCTCGCCGCCGGCGGCGACCGATCATTATTCCTCTAACCGATTTCGGGGCCATCGGCAACGATAAAGACCGAGACCCATCTGTCAGCTGGTCACGCCGTGAGCCAGAAAAACGGGCAGGTTGGCGCATGAGCCAGACGTTGCTGCTCATGTCTCCGCCCCGGCGCAGCGAGCGCTCACGACGTGGTGAATCCGGTCGAGCGGACGATGCCGACGACGCCGACGCCAACCCAGAAAACGTTGAGGAGGGTATAGGCCCGGTCCTTCTTTAGCGCGGCGCACCACGTCAGCAGCACGGCATCAGCGGTGTTGACGATCCACACCAACAGGAATGGGCTGGCTGGCCCCAACCAGCTCACAAGCGAAAAGCTGCCAATGCGCATGAGCACGCCGATCATTTCCAAGGCAGGGATGTAGCGTCGAACCCTATCGTTGAGGAGTTGGAGAACCCTGATCATCTCGTCTCCTTGGAGGACTGGAACGTCGCCGGGGTGACCCGAATCGTGGGCAGGATTTTTCTGGCGTCAGGTGGGCCGGCAGGACCAGAATAAAGCCTTTGTAGGCTGCTACGCCGGAAGGCGGCAACACCGCGGCATCGGCCCCCGGGGCGAGCCGGCCACCGCCGATTGGCACGAAAGGAGCGAGGAATGCGGGGATTGGGGACAGTCGGAGTTTTCGCGATGGCCCTGGCGCTCTCTGGGACGGCCATGCTCCGTGCGGGCGGCAACGATCCGCCGGCCGCTAAAGACCGGGAGGAGGAGTTGGCTGCCATCAAGAAAGACTTCCAGAATGCGTTGCTGGACGTTCGGGCCGCCCTGAAAGAAGCGAAAACCATTGACGACCGAAGCAGGGCCATCGAGCCGCTCTTCCCGCTGTGGCGCTCGGCGCTGAAGCTGGCCGACGCGGCGGAGGATGACGTTTCGCTTCAGGCGGCCCTCTGGGTACTCACCAGCTCCAAGGGCGCGCCCTTGTCGACCCAGTATGTGGCGCTGATCGAAGAGGTTGCTCAAAGTAAGACGGCCAAGGCGCACGCCGAGGTAGGGGCCCAAGCGCTGCTCGTCCTGGCTCAACTCTTTCAGGCGGAGGCAGACCGGCTGGCCAACAGCAACCCCAAAGCCGCAGACTCCCTCGCCCGAAGGGCCGAGGGATATTGCGAACGCATCCTCAAGGACCACGGCGAGGCGAGCGGGGCCGTGGCCCGGATCGCCCGAGAGGCCAAGGGGATCCTGTACGAACTCCGCCATCTGGCCGTGGGTAAACTCGCACCGGACGTCGAGGGGACCGACCTGGACGACAAGAAGGCGAAACTCAGCGATTTCCGCGGCAAGGTCGTCGTGTTGGACATCTGGGCAACCTGGTGCCGCCCGTGTCGGGACATGATCCCCCACGAACGCGAGATGGTGAAGCGATTGGAAGGGAAGCCGTTCGTCCTCCTCAGCGTCAGTGCCGATGCGAAGAAGGAAACCCTGGTCAAATTCCTGGAGAAGGAGGAGATGCCCTGGGTCCACTGGCACAACGGCGCCAAGGGTGGCACCCTGGAGACGTACCAAGTCCGCTTCTTCCCGACCATTTACGTACTGGATGCGAAGGGGATCATTCGCTACAAGAACATCCGCGGCAGCGCCCTAGAGGAAGCCGTGGAGAAACTCCTCCAGGAGACGGAAAGCAACAGCGGCGGCGGCGACCGCTGACGGGTCGGACGGGTCGGCTGGGGCCTGGGCGGGTGGGATTGCCCGCCCAGGCCGCCTCGCTTTCCGGGGAGTTACGCCGGCGGCCTTGTTCTGGATGCCTTCGGGTCCTATCCCTAACTTCTCCGGAACGGGGTGGGAATCGTGTTCGGTCCGCGAGGATGGGACGCGAACGGATGCCAATCCCTTGTCCGAGGGGTGAGCCGTCCAGGAAGGCAGCTTCCCCGACTGACCCACAGGATGAGACCATGAGCGAGCTGATGGCCGTCGAGAGCCCGGCCCCCACAGTGGCCGAGGAAACCTCGGACCTGCTGACCGCGATCCAGCGGGTGCTGGAAAGGAGCGAGGAGCCGTTGACGCCGTCCATGATCCGCAGTCGGCTGCCCGTGGCCCTGCGGAACAGCAACCTGGACGACACGCTTCAGAGGCAGGTCACCGCCAACGTGCTCTATCAGTTTCCGAAATACCGCAGCAGCCAGGAGCGTTACTGGCATTTGCCGATGAGGGAACACGTGGTCCGGTTGATTCGGGCGGCCCTGGCGGCCGGGCCGCTCGGCTGGTCGGAGTTGCGGCGGAAGGTGCCGGCCTACGCGCACGCTCATCTGGAGGAAGTGGTGCAGCAGGAGCTGAGTGGGGGGCGGCTCTTCCGCCATCCGCGAGGTTCCGGGCGAGGTGAGCGGTTCGGCCTGCAACCGGCCGATCCCAAGCCATACGTGCAAGCCGAGTTGGCGACCATCTTCCACCGTCTGGAGGGGTTGGGATTTACAGCTGCCCAGGTGCGGGTAGCGGCGTTGGAGTTGCTGCACGACGAGGAGTGGGCCCCGACGCCGCCCGAGCCTCGGGCCCGCAAGGAGGCCCCCGAAGCGCCGCCGACCACCGGGGCAGCGGCCGCCAGCGAGCCGGCGCCAGCCCCCGAGACGCCGATGGCCCCATCAGCCTCCGAGCCGATGCCCCCGGGCATGCCGGTCTCCGAACCCGACCCTTCTTCGAACCCTTGAACCGCGCCCCCGCGCCCCTCCCCCTGCCCAGCGGCCGCTCGGCAGGGGGAGGGGCCAGGCCTTTGGAGGAAACAACCATGCGTATTGCAGCCATGATGCTCGGCATCCTCATCGGCTGGGCGGCCACGGTCGGGCTGCCGACCGGCCATGCCGCCGACCCCGCCAGCGATTTCTTCAACGGCAAAGACACCACCGGCTGGGTCGGCCTCAAATCCTATTGGAAAGTGGAGAACGGGGCTATCATCGGCAGTACCTTCCCGGACGGCCTCAAGTTCAACACCTTCCTGTGCAGCCAGAAGAAGTACCGTGACTTCGAGCTGAAGTTCCAGGTTCGTCTGAAGGAGGGGAAGGGAAATAGTGGGGTGCAGGTCCGCAGTGAATTCTTCGACATGGACAAGTTCGCGGTCAAGGGTCCGCAGTGCGACATTGGCGGCGGCTTTTGGGGAAGCCTGTACGGCGAGCACTTCGGGGGCATGATGCAGGCTGCTCCCAAGGACCAAGTCAGCAAAGTCCTTAAGCCGGCCGATTTCAACGACTACTACATTCGCTGCGTCGGCAAACATGTCACGATCAAGATCAACGGCCTGACGACGGTCGATGCCGATTTCCCCAAGATGCCGGACGAGGGGATTATCGCCTGGCAGCTGCACGCTGGCGGACCGATGGAGGTGACGTTCCGCAACATCGAGTTCAAAGAGTTGAGCGGCAAGTGAGGGGCGATCCTGCCGGGTGAAGGGTGGCCGGTGCGGGCGGCTGGGTCGTGGCCGCGGCCTGTGGACCGGCGGCCCGCCGCCCGGCGGGCCGCCGCGGCCATGGCCCCATCGCATCCCTTTGGCTGGACCAATCTCCTCGGCTGGCTCCTGGTCGTGGCTGCCGCCACGGCCTCCCGGGCTTGGTATCTCCTCCGCTTCACCGACGCTGGCCTCGCCGAGCCTCCCCCCGTCCAGGTCCAGGATCCCTCGCCCCGCCTGGCCTTGCCCCCTGGCACCCGGATGCACGGCCAAGACCCGCCGACGGAGCTGGATGCTCTCATCCACAACCTCAAAGAGCATCGCTGGTTCGGCAGCTTACCACCGTTTGCAGCCGGGGAGGAGCGCACGGCGCACACCTCTCCCGGTTACCCCTGGTTACGTGCCCGGCTCGAACTCCTCGCCGAGCCGTTGCTGGGTGAGACCGTGTCGGTCGATCAGGTGCAGCGCTGGCTCCACGTCGCCCTTGGAGCACTGACTGCTGGCTTTTGTTTTCTCCTGGCCCAGCGAATGTTCCGCCACACGCTCGTTGGTGTCCTGAGCGGTCTGGCGGCTGCCGTCTACCCGTTTTGGATTCTCAACACCGCCGAGCTGAACGACGGCGTCTGGGCCACGTTCCTGCTGATGGCGGTCGTCTGGCTGGGCTGCCGCGGTGCCGCCGAGGGGGGTGCTGTCACAAGCCTCGTATTCGGCTTCAGCCTCGCCGCGCTGGCCCTGGTGCGCGCTCCCCTCCTGCCGTTCGCCGTAGTTGCCTTGCTATGGTATCTGGCCCAGGCGCGCCACGTCCCGCGCGGTTGGTTAGCTGCCATCCTGGCCTTCCTCGGCTTCGTCAACGGCCTGGGTTACTGGGTGGTGCGGAACTATCAGGCTTTTGGCGACTTTGTGCCGGTGGTCGATTCGGCCTATTACCACCTTTGGGTCGGCAACAACTCCCATGCCCACGGTGGGCCCGTGTCGGAAGACAGCCTCATGGCGGTGCTCACCGAGGTCAAGGCGGCTGATTTCCCCGACGCCAGCCGCGAGGAAATCCGGCGATGGGTGCAGCTGCAAACCCGGGCGGAGCGTGTTCGCCTTTATGGCGAGATGTTTTGGTCGGAGTTGCGGCAGCATCCGGGGGCGTTCTGGCGGAGGCGGCTGGAGGCCGCCGCCGCCTTCCTCCTGGGCCGGCAATGGGCCCTCGATGGCAAACTTTGGCGGGGCGACTTCGCCGCCACCGAGCCAGTCTGGTGGCGGGAGTGCTTCGCGGGGTGCCTGTATGCGTCCGTCTTCGGCTTGCTGGCGCTCGGTCTGCTTGGCTGGCGCTGGAGCTACCCGTGGCGCGCCGAGGCCATGCCCGCCACCTTGGCGTTGGTCTGGCTGCCGCTGCCTTATGTTTTGAGTCACGCCGAGATGCTGTCCGGCCCGAGGCTCCCTTGGGACGGCGTGTTGCTGTGTCACGCGGCGTTTGCGCTGGCGGCCATGCTTCCGGGCATCGGCCCGCCGAGCCGCTCAGATCCAGAGGACCACCCCGGCAACTGAAGGCGGTGCTGCTCGAGAGACACGACATGGAAATCGTCATGCAGTTGCCCAGCCTGCCACCCCGGCGGCTCGATAGCCACAAGGGGACCTTCGGCCGGGTGCTGGTCGTGGCGGGCAGCCGGGGGATGAGTGGGGCGGCGGTGCTATGTGCCCGAGCGGCGTTGCACGGTGGGGCCGGGCTGGTGCGGCTGGCGGTGCCGGCGAGCATTCAGCCGATCGTGGCGGTAGCAGAAGTGTGCTACACCACCATCCCATTGCCGGAAAACACCCTCGGCCAGGCGGCCTTGGCGGCCGCCGCCGTCATCAGGGACTACGCCGCCGACAACGACGTGGTGGCGTTAGGCCCCGGTTTGGGCCAGTCCGGGGCCATGCCGGCGCTGGTTCGGTCGCTGTCAGGGGCGATCAATCGGCCGATGGTCTTGGATGCCGATGGGCTGAACGCCCTGGCGGGGCAGCCCGAACAGCTGCGGCGCCGACCTGCTCCGACGATCCTTACTCCCCATCCGGGCGAGATGGCCCGCCTTTTGGGGATCGACGGGGCCACGGTGCAGGCCGAGCGGCGAGCCGTCGCCGCTGAGTTCGCCGCCGCTTACGGCGTCGTGGTGGTCCTCAAAGGTCATGGCACGGTGGTGACGGACGGCCGGCGCCTTTATGTCAACTCCACGGGCAACCCGGGCATGGCGACTGGGGGAACCGGAGACGTCTTAACGGGTCTGATCGCGGCGTTTCTTGGCCAGGGGATGGATCCGTTTGCCGCTGCTCAGCTGGCGGTTCATGTGCACGGGCTGGCGGGCGACTTGGCACGGGATGCAATGGGGGAGCCGGCCCTGACCGCGGCCGACGTTCTACGTTATTTGCCAGCCGCGTTACGGAATTTTTCATGAGCACGGCCTGTTTTCGATTGGCGACGTCCCGACGGGTGAGTATGGTGATGACAAGCAGCGCGGCCCGGCGGGGTGCCGGCGACGCAAGAGCGTCCGGCGGCCGACGAATTTCGCGACGTCGGAGTCGGAGCTTGGGATAAACCAGCCCCGCCTGGGTTAACCGGGTAGATGAGCGTGCCGTGTCGAGGGAGGGGCCGCACAGTCAGATCGGCGACTCGTAGCATCTGCGTCCATGAATATTCTTTGTCCCAACTGTCAGAAGCAACTTCAGGTGCCGGATCAATTCGCCGGCCAGCTGATGAAGTGCCCGTTGTGTGAGGGCGCCTTCACGGTCCCGTCTTTGCCCAAGGCGTCGGTTGGGGTGGGTACGGGTCCGGAGTCCGCGCGGCGGATGCCGCCACCCCCGCCGCTAGGTGGCGGGGCGACCGCCAAACCCAAGCCGGACGGCGCCCCAAAGCCGACTGTGGCCCCGACTCCGGTCAACTTGTCCCTGGAACGGCGGGTGGCGCTGTGGATCGCGCCGGGTGCCTTGGCGGCGGTCTTGCTCCTGACTTTCTTCCCTTGGTACGGTATGTACCCCAATGGCGAGAACGTCGGCAGCACCAACGCCTGGGGGGCCGCCTTCGGCAGCAACCCAAGCGACGAGGTTTGGAGCGACATCAATCGTCAAGACCGAAGCTCCTCGTCGCAGCAGGTCTTTCCGGTGATTCTGCCGTTTGACGCCAGCAGCACCGTCGGCTACGGCTATTTGCTGCTGCCATTTCTGCTGCTTTTCCTGCCGGCGGCCCTGCTGCTATCCGTGGCCTCGGCCCTGGTCAGCCTGGGACGCCTGGCGGTGCCGCCGCCGGTCCAGCCGTTGCTGCCGCTGCGCTCGATCCTGCTCGCTGCGGTCATCGTCCTGGCGTTTCTCGCCCTGTGCATGCAGGCGGTGATCGGCTTCCCGCTGGAAAACGCGATCTTGGAAGTGGCCCAGCACGAGTTGAGCCAGGTCTCGCCCGACATGCGGAGCACTCCCGAGAAACGGCGGGCCGTCGAGTTGCGCATGCACCGGACCCTGGCCCAGTTCGGGTTGCGCACCACCGTCTGGTTCCACCTCACCCTGTTGCTGTTGATCGTCGCCTTGGGAGGAACCCTCTTCGACTATTGGCTGAGCCGACGCGGCGATCAGGCCCCGCCCTTGTTCCAGTGGAAGCGCTGGACGGCTTAGGCTGCCTGCTCCCCGGCTCAGGCGACCGCCGACCCTGTGGGTCGGCGGTGGTGCCCGGCTGCCTCCTCCCCTTGGGTCTTCTATAATCGGAGTGTTTCTCGCTTGCGGGAGGATGGGCATGGCGGAGAAAATCACCCCACGCTCCAGCGACTATTCCCAGTGGTACCTGGACATCGTCCACCGGGCCGGCCTGGCGGAAAACTCGGACGTCCGCGGCTGCATGGTCATCAAGCCGCACGGTTACGCCATCTGGGAAAAGATGCAGCGGGCCCTCGACCGTCTCTTCAAGGACACCGGCCACGTCAACGCCTACTTCCCCCTGTTCATCCCCAAGTCGTTCCTCGCCAAGGAAGAGGAGATGGCCGAGGGCTTTGCCAAAGAGTGCGCCGTCGTGACGCACTATCGGCTCAAGGCAGTCCCCGGCAAAGGCGTCCAGGTTGACCCCGATGCCAAGCTCGAAGAGGAGTTGATCGTCCGCCCCACTTCCGAGACCATCATCTGGAACACCTACCGCAATTGGATCCAGAGCTACCGCGACCTCCCCCTGCTCATCAACCAGTGGTGCAACGTGGTGCGCTGGGAGATGCGCACGCGGCTCTTCCTGCGGACGGCGGAGTTTCTCTGGCAGGAAGGCCACACCGCTCATGCCACCCGGGAAGAAGCCGAGGAAGAAGCGCGACGGATGCTTGACGTCTACCGCCGGTTCGCTGAAGAGTGGATGGCGATGCCGGTGCTGACGGGGCCAAAAAGCGAAGGGCAGAAATTCCCGGGGGCGGTCTACACGTTGTGCATCGAAGCGATGATGCAGGATCGCCGCGCCTTGCAGGCCGGCACGAGCCATTTTCTGGGGCAGAACTTCGCCAAGGCCTTTGACGTCCAATTCCAGACGGCGGAGGGGAAACTGGAATACGCCTGGGCCACGAGTTGGGGCGTCTCGACTCGGCTGATTGGTGGACTCATCATGACGCACAGCGACGACCAGGGGCTGGTCGTGCCGCCGCGACTGGCGCCGATCCACGTCGTCGTGGTGCCGATCGGCAAGACCGACGCCGAGCGACGCGACGTGGTGGCGGCCGCCCACTCGTTGGCGGCCGCCCTGCGCGACTGGCCGCGGGAGGACTTCTTCGGCTACGAACCGATCACCGTCAAGGTGGACGATAACTTCAACCAATCGCCTGGGTTCCGCTTCAACGAATGGGAGCTGCGCGGCGTCCCGGTGCGGGTGGAGCTGGGACCGAAAGACCTGGCCCAGAATGCGTGCGTGCTGGCACGTCGGGACCAGCCGGGGAAGGAGTCGAAGCAGGCGGGCGTACCGTTGGCGGAGGCCCCGGCACGGATCGTCTCGTTGCTCAAGGCGATGCAACAGGACCTCCTCGAACGGGCCCGACAATGGCGCGATGCAGCCAGCTACGAGGTCAACTCTTACGAGGAATTCAAGGCGATGATCGAAGAGCCGGGCGGCTTCCTCTGGGCCCATTGGGATGGCACGCGGGAGACGGAGGAGCGTATTGCCGCCGAGACGAAGGCGACGATCCGGTGCAGTCCGTTTGACCGGCCGGAGGAACCGGGACGCTGCATCCTCACGGGCCGCCCGTCGGCGGGGCGGGTGGTGTTTGCCAAGGCGTACTGAGGCGGCGGGCTCCTTCGGAGGGGGAGCGCCGCGGGTGGCTCCTCGAGAGGTGGTCGGCGCCTGGGTTGTCGGCGTTGGGGCCCCCCCGCCCCAACGCCGGTGCCATGCCGCGGGATCCGATGACCCCCCTTCCGCGAGTTCAATACA
>JANWYO010000295.1 GCA_025055215.1 Gemmataceae bacterium | reverse complement strand
ATTGCCAAGCATCGGGGAAAACCTGGTTGCCCGCCGCGGCGCATGGGGCATATTCCCTATCGAAGACGCTCTCCGGGCGGAATGGTTTCGCCCGGACCAGGGAGGTTTGTTCTCGGTTGAAGCCGGCCGCTGTGGTGGTTCCTGCGCTGCGGTTGCCCCGACCAGCGCGCCGTGAGTCAGGAGGCATGCTCATGTTGGTTCGCTTGCTCTGGTTGGCGCTGATGATCGGCTTGGCCGGCCTGGCAACCGGGTGCCACCATCGCCACTGTTGCGTCCCCTGCTGCCCGTGTGTCTGCTGCCCGCCCTGCTGCGATTGAGCGGCACACCCCCGACTCACGGGCCCACCGTCGGACGCTCTCCCCCTGGAGGGACATGGTCATGCTGCGGTTGGGGGCCAGACTGGCGATGATCGCGTCGTTTGCTTTGGGCTGCCTGGCGGCCGCCGCGCCATCGGCCGCTCAGGCCGCCCAAGCGCGCTTCCGTTACGTCCCCGTCGATGCTCAGGGGAATACCACGCTCCAACCATTTGCCAATCCCCAGGCGCCGGGAGAACTGACGACTTGGTTCGGTCTGGTGCGCCAGCCCTACCCGCGGCAACCGCGGCCCACGCGCCTGATGACCTACCAGCATCCCTTCTCTGGCCGCTCCATCACCGTGCCGCTGGCCCTCCCGGAGGGAACCCCCATCATCCAGCGGGGGCCGACGCGCATCGCCTACAATTACGGCAGTTATGTTGTGGCGGTGCAGTTCCTTCCCGATGGCTCGGTGGATGTCGTTTACAACAGCGGCTGGCTTCGAGGGCTGTAGCAGCGGGCCAGCTTATTTCGGCGTGGAAATGATCGTCTTGAGATAGCCGGCGCTCGACTCGAAAAAGCGCCGTCGGCGGGCCTGCACGCGCGGCTGCGCCTCGCGTTGGAGCGTCTGCAAGTCCGCCAGGTTCGCCAGGCAATACGGACAAGCCACGGTCTGGAGGTGGAACTGAACGTAGTCCTGCCAGCCCTCATCCAGGGCACCGAGCAGATAGCTGCCGAGCTGTTCCCGCGTCGGACAGCTGAGGCGATGCCGTCGCCAAATCGACCCGAGCGAATGGTCACCGCGCTCCCGCTCGCCGATGAGCTTGCGGAGTTGCTCGCGCAGCGCCGGCGACGACCGCAGCTCCCGCTCAATGCGGGCGGTCTCCGTCTCGCTGAGCAAGTCATCGAGATAGGCGTGCAGCAGCTCCCGGTTGATTTTCATGAAAGCTTCCGAAGACCTCTTCCCGTTGCCACTCGCTATTGAAAGTATTGGAACAAGTCCCCTCAGGTGTCGTCAACCGGATTCGGGCCGTCCTCCGCATGGAGTTCCGGGAAAACATCCGGCGGCAGACCGACTTCGCGGATGGTGTCCGCCAGTTTTTTGAGGGCGGCGAAGCGAATATTGGCCACCTGCTGGTCTTTGATGCCCAGGAAGTCCGCGACTTCCCGGTTGCTCCAGCCGCGCACCAGAAGCAGCTCCAGCACCTTGACGCGCAAAAACTCGCCCCGTTCCTGCCAGGTACGGATCAGCGGCCCCAAGCTTCGGCGGACGGCTTCGACCTCCAGCTCGAGCCGCTCGCGACTGCGTGCCAGGCTGGAAGCCGCCGGTTTGGGGTCAAGCTGGTTGTCCAACAGTTCGTTGACGCTGTCGGACCCGATTTGCAAGGGATGGCGACCGACGCGGCGGAGGTAATCGGTCACCTTGTGCGAGGCGATGGTGAACAGGTAGGTTTGCAGGTCGCGGCGGTCGTCGTAATTCGGCAAGCTGTTGAGGAAGCCGATGAAGGTCTCCTGCACCACGTCTTCGCTGGCGGCTCGGTCGCCCAGGCGACGATCCACAAAGGCCAAGAGGCGACCCTCGTAACGGGCGATGAGGGTCGTCCAGGCGTTCGCGTCGCCCCGGCGAATCTGGCTGATCAACAGGCGATCGCTCTCGGCAGTCATGACGAGTGTCCGGCCGCAGCGCGAACCCGAAAACCGGATTAGGTCGTCGATCCGGGGTCGCGGGGTTCGCACACCAACCGTTGGACCGATAGATCACCGTCGCGCCGTCGTCGGGAGCTTACTCGGAGGCGGCCGCCGGCTGACGACGGTGATTTCCCTCTTTTTTGGCCGGGGCAGACTCCGCCGCCTCCGGCGGGCCGGCCGGGCCCGCCGGCGGAGTTGCCAACCCCCGCTTCTCCAGAATTTTCGCGCTGATTTCGTCCATCAACGCCGGATGCTCCCGGAGAAACTGCTTGGCATTCTCGCGCCCTTGACCCAGGCGCAAGTCCCCGTAAGCGAGCCAGGCGCCACTTTTCTCAATGATCCGGTCTTCCAATCCCAAGTCGATCAAGTCTCCCTCCCGGCTGATCCCGCGATCGTGCATCAGGTCGAACTCGGCCGAGCGGAACGGGGGCGCTACCTTGTTCTTCACCACCCGGGCCTTGATGCGGCTGCCGATGGTCTCCTCGCCGTCCTTGATCCCTGTGACCTTGCGGATGTCGAGCCGCACCGAACTGTAGAACTTCAGCGCCAAGCCGCCGGCCGTGGTTTCCGGGTTGCCGAACATCACGCCGATCTTCTGGCGGATCTGGTTGATGAAGATCATGCAGGTCTTGGTCTTAGAGATGGCGGGGTTAAGGATGCGCAGCGCCTGGCTCATGAGCCGCGCCTGAAGGCCGACGTGCTGTTCCCCGATCTCTCCCTCGACCTCGGAGCGGGGCACGAGGGCGGCGACGGAGTCGATAACGATCAGATCCACGGCGTTGGACTTGATGAGCATTTCGGCGATTTTCAGCGCTTCCTCGGCACACGACGGTTGGCTTACCAGGAGCGCTTCCAGATCGACGCCCAGCCGCCGGGCCCAGCCGGGATCGAGGGCATGCTCGGCGTCGATGAACGCCGCCACGCCGCCGGCCCGCTGGGCGTTGGCCACGGCATGCAGGGCCACCGTGGTCTTGCCACTCGATTCCGGCCCGAAGATTTCGATGATGCGGCCGCGGGGAAAGCCGCGGCCGCCCAGGGCGATGTCGAGGCTGAGGGCTCCCGAGGAGATCCCTTGGATGTCCAGTGCCGAGCTCTCGCCCAGCTGCATGATGGCCCCTTTGCCGAACTGCTTTTCGATCTGGGCCAGGGCATTCCTCAGTTCCCGATCGGTGGTTGGATCAGCCATGGTTCCTCCCGGCGAATGGCCCGATTGTGGTGAACGTTTGTTAATTTACCGAGCCGTGCCCGGTCGATCAAGAGCGCCGCGGCCTCAGCCCGCCGCCCCGCCGCGGGCCTATCTTCGTCCCCGTCCTGACGCCGACGGTCAAGCAGCGTTTGGGCGCCGCGCGGCTGTCGCTATAATCTCCGACATGTCGTTTGTCCCTGAGCGGAGCCGAAAACGCAAGGAAAATTCCCATGCCTCGATGGCGGCGCACCCACACATGTGGCGAACTCCGCGAGAGTCACATTGGGCAGACCGTGGTTTTGAACGGATGGGTCAACACCTACCGCGACCATAACATTTTCGTTTTCGTGGATCTCCGCGACCGCTATGGCATGACCCAGCTCGTCTTTGAGCCGGAGCGCGGCCTCGAGCTGTTCCGCCAGGCCCAGGAATTGCGCAGCGAGTGGGTCATCGCCGTTCGCGGCACCGTGGCCCGCCGGCTTCCCGGCAAGGAGAACCCCGACTTGGCCACCGGCACCGTCGAGCTGAAGGTTGAGGACATGCAGGTCCTCAACCGATGCCCCACGCCACCGTTCGAGGTCGTCGAGATCACCGAGGAGGCGAAGGAGCGCAAGCGCGAGAAGGTTCGGGAAAAGGGCAAGGAGCTCGAGGGCCGCGAGGAGCAGCTGGCCAACGAGGAGTTGCGGTTGCAATACCGCTACCTCGACCTGCGGCGGCCGTCGTTGCAGCGCATCCTCGGCCTCCGCCACCGCCTCAACAAAGTTATCCGCGACTACCTCGATGCCCGTGGCTTCCTCGAGATCGAGACGCCGCTGTTGGGGCGCAGCACCCCCGAAGGGGCCCGCGACTACCTCGTTCCCAGCCGGCTTTTCCCCGGCAGCTGGTACGCCCTGCCCCAGTCCCCGCAACTCTACAAACAGTTGCTCATGGTGGCCGGCTATGACAAATACTTCCAAATCGCCCGCTGCCTGCGGGATGAGGACCTCCGCGCCGATCGTCAGCCCGAGTTCACCCAGCTCGACCTGGAAATGTCCTTCGTGGACCGCGAGGACATTTTCCATGTCATCGAAGGGCTGACAGCCGAAATCTTCCAAAAATGCCTCGGCGTGACGATCCCGCTCCCGTTGCCCCGACTGTCGTACCCCGATGCCATGCTCCGTTACGGCACCGACAAGCCCGACCTGCGCTATGGCCTGGAGATCGTGGACCTGTGCGGTGTCGTCCCTCAGACCGAATTCCGCGTGTTTCACGAGGCGGTGGCGTCTGGCGGCAAGGTGCGCGGGCTGAACGCCCGCGGGGCAGCTGAGGCGTTCTCCCGCAAAGGGCTCGACGAACTGACGGAGCACGCTAAACGGTTCGGGGCCAAAGGGCTGGTCTGGATCAAGGTCGAAGGAGACAAGTTGACCTCGCCTATCGAGAAGTTCCTCCCCCCGCCCGCCCAGCAGGCGCTCCGCCAAGCCCTCGGGGCCTCTCCCGGCGACCTGTTGTTGATCGTGGCTGACCAGGAGGAGATCGTTTGCCAAGCCCTTGGCAACTTGCGTACCCGTTTGGCTTCTCTGTTGAACCTGGTTGACCCGAACAAGCCGGACTTCAAGATCGCCTGGATCGTGGACTTTCCGCAATTTCTCTGGGATGATGAGGAAAAACGCTGGGTCGCCAACCATCACCCCTTCACGGCCCCGCTGGAGGAGGATTGGGAGAAATTGGAACGTGATCCGGCGGGGGTGCGCGCCCAGGCGTATGACTTGGTCATCAATGGTTACGAATGCGGCGGGGGGAGCATCCGGATTCATAACCCTGAGCTTCAGGCTCGAGTGTTCGCCGTGCTCGGGATGACTCCTGAACAAGCCCGGCAACGCTTCGGCTTTCTGCTCGATGCCCTGAGATACGGTGCACCTCCCCACGGAGGCATCGCCCTGGGCCTGGATCGCTGGGTGATGATCCTGGCGGGCACGACGAACATCCGCGACGTGATTGCGTTTCCGAAGAATCAGAAAGCTCGAGACCTGATGACCGGGGCGCCAGCCCCGGTCGATCCCAAGCAGCTCAAAGAACTTGGCCTGTGAACGTCTCACATGGCGGGCGGTGTTTCAGTGAAAGGATCGACCGATGCGTAGCGTATTCGCGCTGGGATGGATGGTGCTGGCCCTGGCCGCCGACGTGGGGGCGGATGCCACCCAACGAGACCTGGACAAGTTGCAAGGCACCTGGACGTTGGAGCAAGTCGAGGCGAACGGTCAGACTTTGCCGATCGACCCGCTCAATCCCCCCAAAGTGGTCTTCAAGGATAACTCGCTCCGGGTCAACGACAGCGGCAAGTTTACCTTCAAGCTCGACGCCACCACCGACCCGAAGATCATCGACCTGACGACGGACCAGGGGATGACGTTGGAAGGGATTTACGAGCTGACCGACGAGGTCTTGCGGCTCTGTTTCAACGTCAACACCGGTGGGGTCAAGCAGCGGCCGGTGGAATTCACCGGCAAGGCCGATTCCGGCCAGGCGTTGGCGGTGCTGCGGCGGGTGAAGCCGTGAGGGTTGTTGGCCGTTGGCGGCCACGGCCCAGGCGCCGCCGGCCGCCGGCCGGCCTCCCCGATGCCCCTGACTCTCCCCGCTCCACCAGCCTGTAGCGAGACCCGACCTGTGACTGCAAAAACCTGGGGCGGCCGATTTGCCAACACCACCGACGCCCGTGTGGAGGCCTTCACCGAGTCGATCAGCGTCGATCGCCGGCTTTACCGCCAGGACATCCGCGCCAGCCAGGCCCACGCCCGCATGTTGGCAGACGTCGGGCTTCTCACCAGCGAGGAGGCCGCCCAAATCGTCGCGGCGCTTGACGCCATCGCCGACGAGATCGAACGCGGCACCTTTGTCTTCTCCCCTCAACTGGAGGACATCCATACCCACATTGAACGAGCGCTGATCGACCGGCTCGGCGACGTCGCCCGCAAGCTCCACACCGGCCGCAGCCGGAACGACCAGGTCGTCACCGATCTCAAGCTCTGGGTCCGCGAGGCAATCGACGAGTTGGACGGCCAGCTGCACGCCCTCCAGGCAGCCCTGCTGACCTCGGCCGAGCGGCATCGAGATCTGGTCCTCCCAGCTTACACGCACTGGCAGCGTGCCCAGCCGGTGCTGGCGGCCCATTACTTTCTGGCATACGTCGAGAAATACCAACGGGACCGCGACCGCTTGGCGGACTGCCGCCGGCGAGTGAACGTCCTGCCGCTGGGGGCAGCTGCCCTGGCAGGCACCTCGCTGCCCATTGACCGAGAACGTGTCCGCATCCAGCTCGGTTTCGACAGCCTGGCAGCCAACAGCCTCGACGTCTCCGGCGATCGCGACTTCGCCCTGGAGTTCGTCTTCGCACTCTCGGTCATCGCCCTGCACCTGGCCGGCTGGGCGGAGGAATGGATCATCTGGGCGACGACCGAGTTTGGCTTCCTCGACCTGCCCGAGGCGTTCTGCACCGGCTCGAGCATCATGCCGCACAAGAAAAATCCCGACGTGCTGGAGTTGATCCGGGGGAAAGCGGCGCGGGTGGCGGCGGACCTTCAGCGGCTACTGATGCTGCTGAAAGGGTTGCCGCTGACGTACAACCGCGATTTGCAGGAGGACAAGGAAGCCGTCTTCGACGCCTTCGACACCGTGGCGGCGTCGGTCCAGTTGGCCACCGCCCTGATCCCGCAAACCCGCTTCCGCCGCGAGGCCATCGCCTCGCGGCTGGAGGAGGGCTTCCTCGACGCCACGACGTTGATGGAATTCCTGGTGGCCCGCGGTATCCCGATGCGCTCGGCCCACGAAGCCGTTGGCAAGCTGGTCCGGCTGAGCGAGCAGCGCCGCTGCCGCCTCGCCGAGCTGCCGGCGGAGGTCTACGAAAGCATTCGCCCGGGGCTGGGATCGGAGGTATACCATGTACTAGGGGTCGACAATGCGCTGCGGGCGTTCCGCAGCGTGGGTTCGACAGCGCCCGCGGAAGTGGACAAACAATTGGCCGGGTGGCGGGACCGGTTACGGCTTTCTGCCGCCGCTCCCTGACGGCCACGAACCTGACAACCGCCGCCCCTCCCCTGCGGACGCGGCGCGGGCATGGGCCGATTTTCGCCTCGCGGCGTCGAGCGTCCCAACGGCCGCAGGCTGTACCTAGCTGGGCACGGCGTCCACGAACGATAAGACATCATGGACCACTTCAGTTACCGCCGCCGCATCCTCCATTGCGAGGAGGTTCCCATTCCCAGCCTGGCGGAGAGGTACGGCACCCCGTTGTATGTGTACAGCAAGGCCACCCTGCTGCACCACCTGCGGCAGCTGCAACACGCCTTCGCGGCGGTCCGGCCCCTGATCTGCTACAGCGTCAAGACGAACGGCAACCTCCACATCTGTCGCCTGATGATCGAGCATGGGGCCGGGGCCGATGTCACCAGCGGGGGAGAGCTGTATCGCGCCCTCCGCTCCGGCGCGACCGGCGACAAGATCGTCTTCGCCGGCGTCGGCAAGACCGACGCCGAGTTCCGCTACGCCCTCGACAGCAACATCCTGATGTTCAACGTCGAGAGCGAGGCGGAGTTGCACGCCTTGGCGGAGGTGGCCGGCCAGCTGGGCCGGCCCGCCCGCGTCGCCTTGCGCGTCAACCCCGCCTTGCCGCCTAAGACCCATGTCAAGACCGATACCAGCGTCAAGGGGACAAAGTTCGGCCTGGACATCGACAGCCTGCTGGAATTCGCTCGCCCGATGGTGCGGCATCCGCATGTCCAGGTCGTCGGCCTGCACATGCACCTCGGCTCGCCGATCCTGACGACCGAGCCTTACCGCGAAGGAGTCGAAAAAGGACTCCTGCTGATCGACGCGCTGCGGCAACAAGGGCACCCCATTGAGTATCTCAACATGGGCGGCGGCTTCGGCATCCACTATCGCCGCCAGGCAGCCCTCCCTGCCAGCGCCTTCGCCGAGGTGATCGTGCCCGCCGTGCAAAAGGCCCGGTGCAAGCTGATCCTGGAACCGGGCCGGTTCATCGTCGGCAATGCCGGCATCCTGGTCAGCCGGGTCTTGTACACCAAGGATTCCGGCGGGAAACATTTTGTCATCCAGGATGCGGCGATGAACGACCTGATTCGGCCGACGCTGTATGACTCCTTTCATCGCATCTGGCCGGTGGCGCCGGCCGACGACATTCCGGCGCCGCCGACCGATTACGAGGACGACATTCCCGGAACGATCAAGACCGAGGTGGTCGGACCGATTTGTGAGTCGGGTGACTTCCTGGCCCACGATCGCCGGCTACCGCCCCTGCATCGCGGGGAACTCCTGGCGATCTTCAGCGCCGGGGCGTATGGGATGTCGATGAGTTCCAACTACAACGGTCGCTGCCGCGCTGCCGAAGTGCTGGTCGATGGCGCCACGCATCGGCTGATTCGCCGTCGGGAGACCTTTGAAGACCTGGTGCGGGCCGAGATCGAGGTTTGACCCGTCGGTTGGGGGGGGGGGGGGGGCGCG
>JANWYO010000281.1 GCA_025055215.1 Gemmataceae bacterium | reverse complement strand
TCGCTTTTACCCCCACCCCCCGCGCCGGGGTGGCCCTGAGCGTGCGGCGTGGGGGGGTGGCGCGTTGCGCGGGGCCCGCCCCGCCGGGCCGCGGGCGGGGGGGCGGGCACGACGCGGCCTCCGGCCGCCCCGGCAGCGCGCCCTGAGCCCACCGCCGCCAATGACCCGCGTCGCCGCCTCAGACCCGGCACAGCGGATGTTTCAACGGCAGCCAGCGGCCATTCTCCCGAGAACTGGCCACGCATTGCGTGATGAAGTTCATGCCATCGACCCCGTCCGCCACGTTGGGGTAGAGGCTGCGGCTGGCGTCGAACTTCTGACCGACGGCCCGGGCGGCCATGTGCTCGTACGCCGCCGTGTAGATGTTGGCAAAGGCTTCCAGAAACGCCTCGGGATGGCCG
Organism: Gemmataceae bacterium; assembly: GCA_025055215.1. Taxonomy (GTDB): domain Bacteria; phylum Planctomycetota; class Planctomycetia; order Gemmatales; family Gemmataceae; genus JANWYO01. Next base: position 6,612 of record JANWYO010000281.1, on the reverse strand, counting down.
CTCGGCAAGCGGCAGGATGCCTTGCCGCTGCCCGTCATGTACGGGGCGTTCGGGTCGCGGGTATACAGCCGGTGCGCCTGGCCATTGACCCGCACCAGCATCTTGTTCGGCTCCTCCTGGTGCCATTCGAGCGACGCCTTGGTACCGTCGATTTCGATCCACAGGTCATTTTCGCGGCCGTGGGAAATCTGCGAGGCCGTAACCGTGCCCAAGGCCCCGTTCTGGTAGCGGATGATTGCCGTGCCGTAGTCGTCGAGTTGCCGGCCCGCTTCGAAGGTCTGGAGGACGCACGACACCTGCTCGGGGATCAGTCCGGTGATGAAGCGGCCGAGGTTGTAGGCGTGGGTGGCGATGTCGCCGAAGCAACCGGCCGCTCCCGAACGCTTTGGGTCGGTGCGCCAGCTGGCCTGTTTCTGATTGTCGGCTTCGAGTCGCCGGCGGAGCCAGCCCTGGATGTAGAAGGCCCGGATGGCGTTAATCTCGCCCAGTTCTCCCCCCAGGACCATTTCCCGCGCCTGGCGGACCAGGGGGTAGCCGGTGTAGTTATGCGTCAGCGCGAAGACGATCCCCGTCCGCTCGACGATCCGGGCCAACTCTTCGGCCTGGGCGAGGTCGAACGTCATGGGTTTGTCGCACATGACGTTGAAGCCAGCCTCGGCAAAGGCCTTGGCGATCTCGAAGTGCGTGTGGTTCGGCGTGGCGATGGACACGAAGTCGATACGCTCGGTGGCGGGGCGCTTGGCCTCGGCCTCGACCATTTCCTGGTACGAGCCGTAAGCCCGCTCCGGCGGGATGTCGTAGTCTGGCGCCGAGGCCTTGGCCTTAGCCGGGTCTGCCGACAACGCCCCTGCCACTAGCACGGCTCGGTTGTCGAGAATGGCGGCGGTGGCGTGGACTCGGCCAATGAAGGCCCCTTGGCCGCCGCCCACCAGACCCATGCGCAATTTGCGATTCAACGGTGGATTAACCGGCATGCTCCCTCCTGTCTCGTTGCATGACGCTGTGGGATGTCGCTGATCGCTGTCCGCGCGGCGGCCGGATCGTGGCTGTCGGCGACCAAGGTCGCCGACAGCCGGTGGGCCGACGCGGGGCGGGGCAACCGTCAATAGCGAAAAATCGCCGCTAGCCCGGTTCGGGTCGGCATCCGCTCGGCCGGCACCACCACGACCTCCCCGCCGGTGCTGAGAACGAGTTCCGCCAGGTCGTCGAGCATGTCGTCAACCCGGGGCGACTGCAAGTCCGCCGGGCGAATCGAGCCATCCTGGCGATTGAGGATTCCCGGCACCACCCGTTCGTCCTCGACCAGGAGGATGCCGACCCGGCCCGCCACTGCCGCCCGGGCGACGTCGGCCAAGTCCCCTGAGCCGGCCTCGCGCGCCTGAGCCGTCGTGAAGTTTTCTTTCAATTTCTCCAGCCGGGAGAGATAAAACGGCTCGAATACCTTCCAGACCTGCTGCCGCAGCTGGTCGGTGGTCCAGGCAGTGGGGTTGCCGATCACCCCCTCGCTCCACAGTCGCGGGTTCTGCGTCAGCTGGCGGAAAGTGCCCTGATGCTCCGGCAAGGCCGCCAGCACCAACGGCAGGCCCGACGGCTTGGAAAACTCCTCCGTCACCGCTTTATCGACGGCCCGGAAAAATTTCTCCGTGTCCGTTTCGTACTTGCCCTCGCCGTGGCCCCAGATCATCTTCGGACTGCCGACCCCTGAGTTGGCGCTGCCGATGGCCACTCCTTGCTCGCGTTCCTCGGGCCGAACCACCTGATCGAGACGGGCTGGGAAGTTTTCGGGCAGCGGCTCGGCGTCTAAAGCGTAGCGGTTTCCCTCGTAAACGGCGGCAGTGTCGCGCGTCAGGGCCAGCACTTGAAACCGGTCCGCCGACTGCAAGTATCGCAGCAACGGCTTGACGTGAAAGCTGTCGGCGACCACGGCCCGTTCCGGCAGCGACCGCTGCACTTGAAACACCCGCAGCGTTCCCGGGCACGCCAGCACCGCCAAGCCGTCGCGCGTGTGATTCCAGAAGAGCGAATCGGCGATCAGATCCTGGAGCGGCTTCAGCAAGTCGCGCACGTCTCGATTGGGATATTGCTGCCGCAGCGATTCCTCCGCCATCCGAACGAGGTTTTTGAAGCGAATCGGGTCCTGCTGGTTGGCCGGATGTTGCCGATGGGTCGGCTGGTAGATCGAGATACACGGCGGCTGCTGGGCAGCGACCAGCGCCCGCAGCTGCTCCTTGGTCAGCGGGTACATGAGGCCTCCTGTAGCTTTCTGGGGTTCCCTCCGTTGGATGGTTGAGGTTTGGGGTCGGCAGCGGGAGGTTGGCCCGCCGCTGCTCCAGCCGCTGGCCGCCCCCGGGCGAGACCGTCCGCGCTAGGCCACGGGCGAGGTTGGCCCAGCACCGGCCGTGGGTGAGCCGAACCCGGGGCCGAGCCCGGCGCGGATTTTCACCAACTCCATCACGTCTCGGCCACACAGCAGACCGACCAGCGACCCGTTGTCCACCACCGGCAGGCGGCTATGGCCGCTCTCCGCCAGCTTCCGCAGCGCTTGCAGCACCGGTTCCTGGGGACGAACGACCGGAAAGGCCTCGCGGGGAGCGGCGATGTCCTCGGCCCGCAACTCGTCCCAGCGCTCCCGGGGCGTCTGCTGCACCGCCCGCAACGTCAACAAGCCCACCAAATCCCCTTGGCGAATCACCGGATACACCTTGTACGGAAACCGCAGCAAATATTGCTCCACCACGTCCCGCAACCGGGTGCCGGCCTCGATGACCACCGGCCGACTCTGCATCATGTCGGCGACCCGCACGCCGCCGAGCAACTGCTGCAACTGGGCATAGGCAATGCTCGACTGGGCCGCATGCTGCAAGAACATCCCCAAAAAGAAAAACCACACCCCGCCCAGCAGGTTACCGCCCAGGACCATCAGGATGCCGGCCACGAACAGGAGGTATGCGAAGCCGATGCCGACGCCGCCGGCGATACGCGTGCTGGTAAGGTAGTTGCCGGTCGCGGCCCACACCAGACCACGCAGCACGCGCCCGCCATCCAGGGGAAATGCCGGTACGAGGTTGAAAAGCAGCACCACCAGGTTGATGAAACCCAGGTAGAAGAGCAGGCCACAGGCCCCGGCCGCCCAAGGGCTGCCGCCTTGCAGGTTGTGCAGCAGGCCATCGGTCAGCTGCCAGTGCACGCCGCTGGACGCCAGGATCAGCCCCAAGGCCAACTCGTAAAACACAATCAGGGCCACCGTCACCAGGGGGCCGGCAATCGCGATCAGGATTTCGTGGCTCGGCTTCTTCGGTTCGCTGCCCAGCTCGGCGACGCCGCCGAAGACGAACAGGCGGATGCCACGCACCGGCACGCCCAGCCGGCGTGCCATCAGGGCGTGCCCCAGCTCGTGCAACAGGACGGAGACGAACAACCCCAGCGCCGCCAGGATGCCGAGGACCCAAAAGACACCCCCCTCACCGTCCATCTCGGGAAGGGTCCGGGGAAAGAACCCCCGGGCCAGGGTCCAGGCAATCAGGAAGATGGCCAGAAACCAGCTCCAGTGCAGCCGGAAGGGGATGCCGAGGACTTTGCCAAGGTAGATGTCGCCGTTCATGGCCGTCCCTCGGGGCCCAACGGTTGCAGCCGCCGCAGGATGTCCAACGCGCTGATGACGCCCACAAGGACGCCGGCACGGTCCACGACAAAAAGGCGATGGACGTTCAGGGCCAACAGCTGCTCGACCACCGCGCGGGCCGAAGTTTCAGGCGTCACGGAAAACACGGCGGGGGTCATGATGTCGCGCACGCGCGGGCCTTCGTTGCTGCCCGTCGCAACCTGTTCCTCGGCCCCCTCAGCGGCGGGGAGAGCGGTGAGGTCCGACTTCAGGTAATATTCCGGCAGTTCGCATGTCCGATGCACGGGGGGTCGAACCTGAGCGACGATGTCGGTCTTGCTGATGACGCCGACGGGCCGGCCGGCCTCGTCAATCACGGGGGCAGCGCTAAAGCCGCGGGCGCTCAGCAGCCGGCTGGCGTCGCCCACGCCGGCAGTCTCACTGATGGAAATCGGGTTGGTCACCATCAGGTCGCGGGCCGTGGAGGGGGGCAGGACCAGCGAACCCGCCGGCGCGGATGGATCGTTCATGCAGGCATCTCCTCAGAGACTCCCCACACTACATGCGCCCAATATATCGTTTCGGGCGGAAGGCTCGCCGTCTCTCGGCCCTGCGGTGACTTTACGCACCGGCCCGCCCGGCCGCAAGGCGCTTGGCACCGACCCCGCCGCCGCCGAGGCCGTTTTCCAAGGGCCTTTCGGTCGCACGCTCACGGCGACCGATCGCGGTTGCGACGCCGGCCACCCGGCCGATAAGATTTCCCTGCCGACGGCCGCGTCAGGAACGCGGTGAGGCGACGCTGCTCGCCACGGACCGGGAGCCTGAGGTCGGCCTCGAATCGAGTGAGGAATCACGGCACCGCCCGAAGGATGAGGCCCATGAAAGCGATTCGCACCCTGCTGCACGCCACGGACTTCTCGCCTCTGTCGGAGCGCGCCTGGGAGTTGGCGTGCCTCTTGGCCCGACAGTGTGGCGCCCGCCTCATCGTGTTGCATGTCTTGGAGCGGCCCCGCGTAGTCTACTCGGGTGTGGCCTTGGCCCCGCCGCCTCCGCCTCCCGCGGACGAGGAGCGGCAGGCCGCCTGGGAGCAGCTGCGACGCATGCAACCGCCGGAGGCCGGGGTGGCGGTTGAACACCGGCTGGAGGAAGGCGACCCGGCGACAGCCATCCTCCAGGTGGCGGACGAAGCCGCAGCCGACTTGATCATTCTCGGGACCCACGGCCGAACCGGGCTGAGTCGCTTGTTGATGGGCAGCATTGCCGAGCAGGTGGTACGGCGAGCCACCTGCCCGGTGTTGACGGTGAAGACTCCGCTACCGAGCGAGCCGGCGTGAGGCCCCGCGGCCTTTGGCCGGGGGCCTCATTCCTCGGGCACGTCGACCCACTCTTTGCGCTCCACCAACCGGTCGCCCTTTTTAAGGGTCACCGTACTCATTCCTCGGGCACGTCGACCCACTCTTTGCGCTGGATGCCGCCCGAAGGGGCCGCGGCGGGTAGAAATGGGAACAGCCGCGCTCGCGCGGCAGGGTCCAGTGGTGCTCCGTATTCTGACACCTCGAAGGCTTCGACGTACTCGACTCTCCGCCCCTGCTCCGGGCCGTAAGTACGCAGCAGCGGCTCGCGATAGCGGTCGGCCAACGGGCGAATCCGCCGCCGCAACCGTTCCCCCAGCCAGGCACGTCGCGCGCCAGGTTCCGGCGGCACCTCAGCGGCGTAGCCGCCGTTGTATGGCAGCCACTCGTAAAACTGCGACCGATGGCAATCGAGCATGGCCACCAGCCGGTCGAACTCCGGACCGATGTCCACCACGATGTGCGGCTCGAAGCGGCACGGCTTCTGGAAGTTGTCCCAAAAATACAGGATCACCGGGCTGGCGACCAACGGCGGCGTCTCGGGGCAGATGGCCGGCACCGTCACCAGGTAGGAAGCATCCTGCACGAGCAGGCCAGTGAAGCGATGGTCGGGGTGATAGTCGCTGGTCCGATGGGTGATGACCAGATCGGGGCGAAATTCACGGATCAAGCGGATGACACTCAAGCGGTAGTCGAGGCGATCGTCGAGGAAGCCGTCGGGCCAGGAGCCGACCTGGTAGGTAGCGCCGATGATTGCGGCCGCCGCCTGGGCCTCGGCCCGGCGGCGCTCGGCCAGGGCCGGTCCGGGCATCAGGTGGTGCCCGGCTTGGCCGTTGGTCAGGCTCACCAGCTTGACCTCATGGCCGGCCTGGCACCACTTGGCCGCCGTGCCCCCGGCCTTGATGTCGGCGTCGTCGGGGTGGGCGCCGATGATCAGAATGCGCAGCTTAGGTTCTGTCACGGTTGTTTCCGCAGGGCGGCGAAATGGCCTGGGGTTCAGACGCCCCCAATTCCTGGTCGCGCCATGCTTCCTCAGGCGAGTTGGTCCTTCAGCCGCTCCCGGGCTCGTTGCAGCGCCTCGGCGAGTTTGCCCGGCTCCTTGCCCCCCGCCTGGGCCATGTCGGCCCGGCCGCCACCTTTTCCGCCGACAATGGGCGCGATCTCCTTGACGATCTCTCCCGCGCTAACTTTCGCCTCCAAGTCCCGCGTCACCCCTGCTAGGAGCATGACCCGGCCATCCTCGACCCAACCGAGGACGATCGCGGCACTGCCGGCTTTCTGCCGCAAGCGGTCGATTTGGCCTCGCATCTGTTCGATCGGCGCCGCCGGGACTTCGCCTACGATGATCTTGCTGCCGCGGACCTCGGGGGCCTCGGCCAACAGGCGGTCGGCGACGCCCGCCAAGTCGGCGGCCGCGCCTTTCCTCAGCTGTTGCTGGAGCCTTTTCAACTCTTCCTGCAAGCTGTCCACCCGACTGGCCAGTTCTTCGGGTTTGCAGCTGAATTTGGCGGCCAGGTCGTCGACCACCGCTGCCAGCCGTTGGACGACAGCGACGGCTTCGCGGCCGGTGACGGCCGTCACCCGCCGCACCCCTTTGCCCACTGCCTCTTGGCTGACGATCTTGAAAAAGCCCGCCTGGCCCGTGTGGTGCAGGTGGGT
>JANWYO010000238.1 GCA_025055215.1 Gemmataceae bacterium | reverse complement strand
GCCCTGCGCCTGATGGAGATTGACGGCTGGCTGCTGTACGATTTCCGCGGCAGCAATCCCCTGGCTCGCCGCATCCTCGGCCTGGGCGACCGGCACCACACCCGCCGATGGTTTTATTTCATCCCCGCCCGGGGGACGCCGCGCCGGCTGGTGCACCGCATCGAGCCTTATGCTCTCGACGGGCTGCCCGGCGAAGGCGCCACCTACCTCCGCTGGCAGGAACTGGAAGCCGGCGTCGCCTCGCTCCTGGCCCAGGCCCGTCGGGTAGCGATGGAGTACGCCCCCCGCAATGCCAATCCTTACGTCTCTCGCGTCGATGCCGGCACGGTCGAGTTGGTTCGCAGTCTGGGCGTGGAAGTCGTTTCGTCGGGCGATTTGGTGCAGCAGTTTGAGGCGGTTTGGACGGACGAACAGTGGGCGATGCACCAGGCGGCGGCCGAACACACACGCAGCGCTTTCGACCTGGCTTGGTGCTTCATCGCGGAGCAGATCAGCCGCCGCGGCACCGTTCGCGAGACCGCCGTGCAGAAGCGGCTTCTCGAGCACTTCGCCGAGCACCAGCTGGTCACCGATCATCCTCCGATCTGCGCCGTCGGCCCGCACAGTGGCGACCCGCATTATGCGCCCGTCGCGGGAGCGGACGCGGAGATTCGGGCGGGGGACTTCGTCCTGATTGACCTTTGGGCAAAACTCGACCGCCCTGGCGCGGTCTACAGCGACCTGACTCAGGTCGCTTATGTCGGCACGGCGATTCCTGAGCGCTACGCCCAGGTGTTCCGCGTCGTCGCCGCCGCCCGCGACGCCGCCATCGCCCGGGTGCGGAGGGCCTTCGCCTCCGGCACCCCGCTCCAGGGTTGGCAGGTGGACGAGGCCGCCCGACAAGTCATCGATGCCGCTGGTTACGGCCCTTACTTCGTCCACCGGACGGGGCATTCGATCGGTCAGGAAGTCCATGGCAACGGTGCGCACATGGACAACCTCGAGACCCGCGAGGAGCGCCGCATTTTGCCGCGCACCTGTTTCTCTATCGAACCGGGCATCTACCTGCCGGAGTTCGGCGTCCGCAGTGAGGTCAACGTATATATCGACGCCGCTGGTGGCGTGCACGTCACCGGCGGCCCGCCACAGACCGAAATCATCCGGGTGGTGCCGTAGTTACCTTCATCTGGCCGCGATTGAGTCGACTTGGTACTTTATCTTGCGAGTTTTCGAGCAAGGTGGGAGAGGTCATGTACGCCATTTTTGAGGACGGATCGCATCAATACCGCGTCAGCGAGGGAGACGTCGTCCGGGTCGATCACCGCGAGGCCGAACCGGGGAGTCGGATCGAGTTCGACCGTGTCTTGCTGGTGCAGAGCGGCGACCAGACCCGTATTGGCCAACCGACGGTGCCCGGGGCGCGGATCGTGGCCGAGGTGGTCGACCATCCCAGCACCAAGATTTACGTGCAGCACTTCCGCCGGCGAAAGAATTATCGTCGGCTGAAAGGCCACCGGCAGTGGTACACCCAGGTGCGCATCCGATCGATCGAAACCTCGGGGTGATCGCCTTCCAATCCCACTCCATTCAACCTTTCGCGCTCGATTCGTGTGCCCAGCGAGTGTCGAGCGAGCGCAAAACGACAAATCCGGAGCGCGAGACGAGGAATCGGTGGGGGCGGGGAAAAATCGCCGTCTGAAGCGTTCTACCCCGCCGCAATCGACAGGTGCAGCCGCATCGGTCTTGGTCTTGATTCGGGGCCGGGGCTTTCCCAGAATGGGGCGACGCCTGGGGCGGGGGAGGTGCCATGCTGGTCGGGGTCCCGAAAGAGATCAAGCCGGACGAATACCGAGTGGCCATGATTCCGGTCGGCGTCGAGGAACTGACGCGGGCTGGTCACAAGGTCCTGATCCAGGCTGGGGCGGGGTCGGGAAGCGGCATCAGCGATGAAGAATATGCTCAGCATGGCGCCGAGATCGTGGAGAGCGCGGCGACGATCTGGGAGCGGGCCGACCTGATTGTCAAGGTCAAGGAGCCGCTGCCCAGCGAATGGCCGCTGCTGCGACCGGGGCAGCTGGTCTTCACGTACTTTCATTTCGCTGCTGACGAGGCGTTGACCCGGGCGGTGATGGCCTCGGGAATCACGGCGATTGCCTACGAGACGATCCGCGACGAGCGTGGCCGACTGCCGCTCCTGACGCCGATGAGCGAGGTGGCCGGCCGCATGAGCATCCAGGAGGGGGCGAAATATCTGGAGCGGCCGTTTGAGGGGCGCGGCATCCTGCTAGGGGGGGTGCCCGGGGTGTTGCCGGCCAACGTGGTGATCCTTGGTGGCGGCGTGGTGGGGGCCAACGCCGCCAAGGTGGCCGCCGGCCTCGGAGCGAACGTCACCATCCTCGATATCAACCTGGACCGGCTGCGCTACCTCGACGACGTCATGCCCCGCAACGTGACAACGCTCTTCAGCGATCGGCACAACATCCTCGACAGCCTGGACCGCGCTGATCTTTTGATCGGCGCGGTCCTCATCCCAGGGGCCCGCGCCCCGTTCCTGGTGCGGCGGGAAGACCTGAAGCGGATGCGGCCGCGGGCCGTCATCATCGACGTGGCCATCGACCAAGGTGGCTGCGTGGAGACGTCGAGGCCGACGACGCATAGCCAGCCGACGTACATGGTCGATGAGGTGCTGCACTACTGCGTGACGAACATGCCGGGGGCCGTCGGCCGCACGAGCACCTACGCCTTGACCAACGTGACACTCCCCTACGTGCTGCAACTGGCCCGCAAGGGGCTGGCCCGCGCGGTGGCGGACGACCCGGGTTTGGCGCAAGGGGTCAACATTCATCGCGGCGAAGTGACCAACCCGGCGGTGGCGGCGACGTTCGGCCTGGCGTGTGCTCCGCTGCCGCGGAACTGACCGCCGCGGCGGCGAGTTGCGGCGGCTGGGTGGGCGAACAGCATGGAGGCTGTTTCGATGTGGCTGCCCGCGTTGCAAGCCGTTCATTTCTGGGGCCGACACCTGGTCCGAAACATCAGCTTGCCTCACGGCCGGGAAGCGGAGCAATGGCTGCCGGCGTTGTTGCCGCTCTGGTGCGTGCTGCTGTTTTTCTACGGTCTGAACGCCGGGGACTTGTGGCGGACGGAGGGACTCCGGGCGATCATTGGGGCGGAGTTTCTCCGCTCTGGCAATTGGATCGTGCCGACTTTGTATGGCGAGCCGTTGTTGACCAAGCCGCCGGGGATGTACGCGGCGATTGCCCTGGCGAGCTGGCCGGTCGGCGAAGTGCGCCCCTGGACGGCCCGGCTGCCGTCGGCGGTGGCAGCGACGGCGACGGTGCTGCTGTTTTATGGGCTGTTTCGCCGCTATGTGGGGAGGCGGGCGGGATTGGTGGCGGCCCTGGTCCTGCCTGTGTCCGTCGTCTGGCTCGACAAGGCGGGGACGGCGGAGATCGACATGGTGCAGGTCTTCTGGGTGGCTGCGGCCATCGGCTGCCTGATCCGGGCCGTGGAGGCGGAGGAGGCTTGGGGCCGGCCCCGCGGGAGCGGCGACGATCTGCCGGCCGCGTTCGCCTGGTGGCTGGGGGCCCTCCTATGCCTCGCCGGCGGCGTGCTGACCAAGTGGACGGCACCGGCGTTCTTTTACGGCATGGCGGTGCCGTTTCTGTGGTGGCGTGGCCGACTTCGCCTTCTCTGGAGCTGGCGCCATCTCACGAGCTTGGCCATCGCCGTCGCTCTCTGCCTCGCCTGGGCCGCCGCCGCCATCACCAACGTCGGCTGGGAGACGTTCTACCGCACCGTCAGCCGCGAGGCGCTGCAACGCCTCTCCTGGGCGCATTACTTGTCCATTCGGCCGCATCTGGCCACCAACCACCAAACCAGCGTGGGGCCGGTCGTGGGCGCGATCATCCATCCGGCCGTGCTGTTGGTGGCCAACCTCCCCTGGTCGCTGTGGGTGTGGACGACGCTGCGGCCCAGCTTCGCCGCCCGCTGGGATGATCGGGGCCGGTTCCTCCTAGCCGCGCTGCACTGCTGGACCTGGCCGAATGTCCTCTTCTGGTCCCTGTTGCCTGACCACACCGTTCGGCACAGTTTTCCGCTCTTCCCTGGGATCGTCGGCTTGGCGGTGATGGTGCTGGTCCGACAGCCGTGGCGGCTGCCGATGCGACCGCGCGAGGCGGTGATTGGGTTGGTCGTGGTGTGGTTGCTGGTGAAGGTGATTTTTGTGGAGGTGGTAATGCCGCGGCGGAGCGCTGAGCGGGCGCCTCGGGAGAAGGGAGCGCAGTTAGCCGCCGCCGTTCCTCCGGGTCAGACGCTCTACCTGTTCCGCCTCAAAGACGAGGGGATCATGTTTTACTACGGCCGGCCGGTCCGGCGTTTGCCGTCGCCCCAGGAGCTTCCGCCTTCGTCCGAGCCGCTTTTTTGCATCCTGGGCCAATCGGAATGGCAAGAGTGGCCGACGGAGCGAGCGGCGGAGGTGGTGTTGCCGATGCGGGATGAGCAAGGGGCGCCGATCGTGCTGGTGCGGGTGGCGCCGCAACCGGCACCGCGCGGGCAGCCCCAACGCGACCGACCGGCACCGGCCCGAGCCGGTGCCCGGTAATCCTTACAACGTCTCGATGCTTCGAGGCGGGTGGCCCACCATTTTTCCGAATCCCCAAGCTAGGTGCCGATGGCAGATTAGGACCACGACTTGATGAAATCTTGGCCGCACGGGTCGGCTCGGCTCAAGTTTTGCTGTAGACTTGCATCAGACACGTCCGCCGGGAGTTGCACCAAACTCCCCGAAAGGTGATCGGCGACGGATCGACGCGCTGGTGAACTCGCGGACCCTTCGGAAACGACGCCGGTTGCCTGGGCCTGGTCAGTTGCTTTCCCCTCCGAGGCTACGAGAGAGGCCATGCGCCGATCGTCCGTCATCATGTTGTTGCTGGCGGTGCTGGCGTCGATGGGCGCCAGCTATCGCACGCCCAACTTCCTGGTTGAAGCCGCCACCCCGCAAATTGCTCAGCAGATCGGACAGGCCGCGGAGCACTACCGCCGCGACAAGGCCCTGGAGTGGCTGGGGCGCGAAATGCCCCCTTGGCCCCAACCCTGCCCCATCCGCGTCACCGTCACCTGGAGCGGTGCTGGCGGCGCCACGTCGTTTGCCTTCGATCACGGCCAAGTCCTCAGCCAACACATGCACATCGAAGGATCGCTCGACCGACTCCTCAACAGTGTCCTGCCGCACGAGGTCACGCACACCGTGTTTGCCCACCACTTTCGTCGGCCCGTCCCGCGCTGGGCCGACGAGGGGGGCTCGGTCCTGTCCGAGGACGAGCCGGAGCGGCAGCGCCACGAGCAGCTGGTGCGGCAGATCATCCACACGGGTCGGGCGATGCCCTTGCGCCGGCTGTTTGCCCTCAAGGAATACCCGCCCGACGTGATGGTCCTGTACGCCCAGGGATATTCCGTCGTCAGCTTCCTGGTCAGCCAGAGCAATCGTCAGACATTTCTCAACTTCGTGGCGCACGGGATGACTTACGGCTGGGACCAGGCGGCGATGTCATTTTACCGCTACCGCAACGTGGAGGAGTTGGAGAAGGCCTGGCTGGAACATCTGCGGCAAGGACGTCGGCCGCCGACGCTTTTGGCCCAAAATACCAAAGCCGGGGAGGCGTCGTCGCCGGGGCGGGTGGTCGTGCGGCAGACGGTGCCGCCGGCGCAGCCTTTCTTACCGCCGGTCGTCCGTGGACAGAGCCCGGAGGGCGAGCCGAGCGGGGCGGGGTGGGGCTATTTGCCGGCGTCGAATCCGCCGCCGGCGGCCTCCGGGCTGCCGGCGGCAGGCTCCGGCTGGCAGCCCGTCCTGGCGCCGCCGCCACCTGTCGAGCCGCCGCCGCTGGTGCGGCTCGGTCTGCCACAACCCTTGCCGGCGCCGGTGCCGGTTCCCTAAGACGCTCGGTGTGTCGCCCGCTGGATCCGTGGCGGCCACCAACGGTGTCCCTCTTGATCTCGGCGGGGTGAAAGCGCCCTGGCAGAGCGGGATTGATCGGTTCGCGCTTCGGCGAAGCGGGAGACACGTGCCGGGTACGCAGGGAGCGCAAAACGATCAATCGTGAGCGCGAAGCGAGGAATTGGCGGAGAGTCGGGAAAAACTGCCGCGTGGAGTTCTGCCCCAGACGACAGGTGACCCCGGACCCCGCCACCCGTAGCCGGCAGGACTCACGCGTGCGCCTGCGGACCCTTGAGCGGGAAATCTGGCTCCCTCGCCCCATCGACGAGGTGTTCGCTTTTTTCAGCGACGCCTTCAACCTCAACCGCCTCACCCCGCCCTGGCTCCGCTTTGAGGTGCTGACACCGCCACCCATCGTGATGCGCCCTGGCACCCGCATCGACTACCGCCTGCGTCTGCACGGCCTGCCGATCCGTTGGCAGACGTTGATCACCCGCTGGGAGCCGCCGTCTCTGTTCGTCGACGAACAGGTTCGTGGCCCGTACCGCCGCTGGGTCCATCATCACCGCTTTACGCCATGCGACGGCGGCACGGTGGCGCGGGACCACGTGGAATACGCCGTTCCCGGAGGTCCGTTCGAGCCACTGATCCACCGTTTCCTGGTCTTCCCCGATCTCGAAGCCATCTTTGCCTATCGGCACCACCAGTTGTTAGCGCTTTTTACCTCATCGGCCAAGTAGTTGCCGTGGGTGCGATTGCCTCCAACCCCGGCGTCCGCCCGCCGTGACGGGCGGACGCCCTCCCTTGCGCTGGTCGCTGGGGCTGGGGGAAAAAGTCGCAGAAATCGGGCTTGACCTGTTAGGCGAAGTTGATCGAACGAACCGGCTTTGCCGATAACTATAAGCGGATCGACCCGCCTAGATCGGACACCCGTCACGGCGATTTGCAAGCCGCACCACGCGCACCTGCCGGCAGGCTGGCAGCGACGGAATACCGTGTTTTCAGGAGTTTCCCATGAAACTTGGGTTCATGACCTCGTTGGCGGCACTGGTGGCGGGAAGCAGCCTGGCCGTGGCCCAGGCGCCGGTGACGCCCGGACCAACCGCGCCGACGACGGGCGGCATGACGACCGCGCCGACACTCCCCCCGGCGAGTCCCGGCGCGGTAGCCCCTGCCCCAGTCGGCCTCCCGGCAGCCCCGGTGGGCACGACATCGGCCCCGGTCGGCATGGCGTCGGCCCCGGTCACCGGCGCGTTCGTCCCCGCGGGCTTGGATGATTACCTCCTCTGGGCCCGGGGCGAATTCCTCTTGTGGAAAATCTCCAACCCGACCGTGCCCCTGGTGTCCATCTCCAGCTCCACCGTCGCCATCATCCCGGTCATCAACCAGCTGCTCGATCCCGACCTCAACCCCACGCAAACCCAACTGAACCAACTGGGTATCGTCCTCGCCGTCACCGGCGGGGCACCCGGCGGGCAAGACCAGCAATATGGCTATAGCGGTGGCTTCCGCACCGGCCTCGGCGTCTGGCTCGATGCGGAACGAGACGTGGGCTTCGAGGCCCTCTTCCATTACCTCGCACCCGAGGTCCTGAACTTCGCCAGCCAGACCAACCAACTCGGCGGCCTGAACTTCAACACCGGCCTGCAAAACGTCTTCGTGGTGCCCGCCGACGTCCTCGGCCAGGCCACCACCTTCACCACGCCCATTTTTCTCACCACCCTCCCCGGCTCCAACGCCACCTTGATCGGCCGCCTCAAGAACAGCCTCTGGGGCGTCGAGGGCAATGTGAAAACGGGTGGCTATGGCACCAGTAACCTCACCTTCGAGTTCCTGGCCGGCTTCCGCTTCGAGCAATATCGCGAGTCGCTCTTGTACAACCAGCTGGCAAACCTCAATTTTGAGATCAACGGCTCCGACGGCGCGGGCGACATCCTCACCCAGCGCGGCTCGATCAACATCAGCACCATCGACGACATCTCCACCATCAACGACTTCTACGGTGCCCAGATCGGCACCGCGCTAGACTGGTTCGCGGGTCCGGTCTTCGTCGCCGGCTCCGCCAAGCTCGCCGTCGGCGGCATCTACCAGACGGCCCGCTTCCGCGGCGATGGCCGGGTGCGCTCGGTCATCGACGGTCAGCAATTTATCCTCCCCGACCAGGGCGGTCTGTTCATCAGCCCCATCAACGAGGGCAGTCGCTCCCGCGGCCGCCTGACCTTCATCCCGGAATTCGATGTCCGCGTCGGCCTCCGCCTCGGCACCCTGGTCCGCCTTTGGGTGGGCTATAACTGGCTGATGATTAACAACGTCCTGCGGCCGGCCGAGCAGATCGCCTTTTCCAACTTCCAGACCACCATCACCGTCGGCGGCACGACGGTCCCCGTCAATGTCAATGTGCCGACGGTACGGCTTACCGACTCCTTGATCTGGTATCAAGGCGGTACCTTCGGCCTGGAGTTTCGCTTCTAGACCGCTGTTCACTCGGCAGGCGGCGCAACCTGGCGGGATTGATGTTCCCAAGAGCACGCGGCGCGGGCAGATGCCGGCAGTGGCGCACTTGTCCGCGCGGCGTGCTCGCCGTCTTTGGACGGCGGCGTGGTTGTGACCCCGGCGCGTGGGTTCGCTATATTACTCCCCGGTTTGATCCGCCGTTGTCGGCGGCTGCCATTCCATTTGCCAAGGGGAGAACAGTCATGACCTCGCGCCGGGTGGTTCTTTGGGCCACGCTCGCCGTCTTGGCGACCCCGTGGAGTGCCTTGGGCTTCGGCTGGCGTTCACAGCCGGTTGTGGTCAGCCGTTCGTACTACTACGCCTATTACCCGGTTACCTGGTCGTACTACTACGCCATTCCGGTGACGTATATGCCGGTGGCTCCGGCGGTGGCAGCGGTGCCGGCCTGCCCCGCCGAGCCGGGGTTGTACGCGGCCCCGACGGCGGCGCCGCCCTCGACACCGTCACCAACGCCGAGCAGGCCGGCAACCACCAGCCAGAAACCCGCCCCGGTAGTGCGCGAATCGACGGCGTATTACCAAGCCTTTGTGGCAGCGCCGCGAGACTCGGCCCCGATCGCCGATGACCGTTGCGTGGTCAGCTTTTGGAACCAAGCCAGTCGCGACATCACGCTGAGGATTGACAATCAGACACGAGTGGTCCCACGAGGCCGGGGTTTGACGCTGGAGTTGCCGCGGCAATTCTCCTGGCAGGTGGACGGTCGGCCGACGGTCGTGGAGCGGGTGCCGCCGGGAGCGGGGGCCTACGAAATCGCCGTGCGCTATTGACCGGGCGGCCGTGGCAGCTCGATCTCTTCGCTGCCTGGGGCCAGGCGTAATTCCTCGGGGAGGAGGTGGACGCTGTCGTCGTTGGGCGAGTTGGCGGCGGGCGTCTGCGGCGCCGGGCCCTTGGCGGCGGGAGCCGCCGCCGGGACGGGCCCGGGCGGGGCACAGTCTTCAGGGATGGCTAACGGCTCGTCACAATCCTCCAGCAGGGCGTCGTCGATGGGCGGCACGGGGCCTTGGTAGCTGGGCGGCTGGCCCTGGGCGGCGTGGCCGGCGGGCTTGGGTTGGACCTCGGCGCCGCCCGACGGCTTGGGCCGGCCGGCGGCCCGCGGCGCCGCGCCCCACTGCACCCGAAAGCGGTGATTCCCGATCGTCAGTTCGTCGCCATCCTTCATCCGCCCCTCGAGCACCCGGCGACCGTTGATCTTGATGCCATTCGTGCTCCCCAGGTCGCGGACGACCAGATAGTCCCCCACCTGGGCCACGCAGCAATGCCGCCGCGAGATTTTCCGTGAGTCGATCTGGACGTCACACTCCGGATGACGTCCAAAAAGCATGATCGGCTTGTCAAGGAGGATGTTGGGGCCATCGGTCAGGGAGACCAGTTGCGCAGGCATGGCAACCCTCGAGAAAGGTCGGATTCTTCGCCGCTACTATATCGCGCCGAAGGCCGGCGCCCAAGGCAGGGTCGCCCCATCGGGTGTCCCTCTGAATTTCGGCGGGGCGGGGGTGCGGCAGCGGAGAGGGCTTGAGCGGTTCGCGCTCGCCAGAGGATGGAAGACCCGTGCCGGGCACGCAGGGAGCGCGAGACGAGGAGGCGGCGACGGGCGGGGAAAAAACCACCGCCTGGAGCGTTCAATTCCGTCCTGAACGAGAGGTGGCCCGCGCACATCGGCGGGGCCGGGGTCGCACTCTTGGGTCGTGCTTCAGGCAGGTTCCGCTATGAATCCCGCAAGGTTTCATGACTCTCTGCGTATCGAGGACCTGGATCTTTCACCCGCGGAGGCGAAGTTACGATTGAGTGTCCCGGAGGCGGTGGCCGGCCCGATGGCCGAGCTGCGTGGCCGACTCGTCGGGCCGCGCTGCCGCTTCAGCAGCACGGTGGAGGTCGCCTATCCGCTTCGGCCGGCCCGGCCGGCCGAAACGGTCCCCGGAGCGGTGGCGGCGCGCGTCGTCATCCCCGAGCCGTGCCTGTGGGACCCGGACAGTCCCTTCGTCTATATGGGCCCCGTCGAACTTTGGTCCGCAGGCCAGCGGCTGGCCGAGGTGAGCGTCGTTCATCCTTTGCGGGTGGTGCGGCTGGAGGCGACGGAAATCTGGGTGAACGGCCGGCGCTTCCCGCGGCGCGAGGCGCCGCGGAAGAGGGTCATCGCCGAAGATTGGCTGAACCTCCGGCGCGAAGGATACACCGTGCTC
>JANWYO010000218.1 GCA_025055215.1 Gemmataceae bacterium | reverse complement strand
TCGGCGAGATTGGCGAGGTTGCCGGCGTAAGTGAGGGCATCGAAATTGATGACCTCCACTTCCGGCTCGGCAGCAAGGATGTAGCGGATGAAGTTACTGCCGATGAAGCCACAGCCGCCGGTGACGAAGATGCGTGTCATAGCGATCCTGGGGGCAAGCCGCGGCAGGAGGCGACAGGCGGCTTACGTCGCCGCCGGCGTGCGCAACTCCTCCAGCCGGGCCTGCTGCTCGGGCGAGAGCGGTTTGGTTCCTTTGCATTTGGTCTTCGACCAGGCAGAGCAGCCGAGAAAATACCGGCCGCGGGCAACGCACAGCTTCATGGGGGCCCCGCACTCGGGACAGCGGTCGGCGATCTCCAGTTCCGGCAGGGCCTTTTTCGGCGGCGGCGGCGGGAGGATATCTTTGAGCTTCTCCCGCAGTTCGGCGTTGATCGATCGGGCGTTGCGGCACTTGGGATACGCACTGCATGCCAGGAACGGACCGCGCCAGCTTTTGCGGATCACCATTTTGGCCTGGCACTTGTCGCACAGGATGCCGGTGTCGGCCGGCGGCACGGGCTGCTCGCCGGTGGCATCGGCCTCCAGGATGGTCTTGCACTCCTTATCGGGGCAGGAGAAGTAGGGGCCATTCCGCCCCTGGCGCCAGAGGAGGCCTTGGCCGCAGGCGGGACAGGGATGCGCGGTCGGTTTGCACGTGACCACAACCTGTCCGGTCGGCCCGAGATTGGCGATGGTATTGCAGCCGGTGCCGTCGGCCTTGTAAGCGGAGCAGCTCAAAAACGTCCCCCAGCGGCTGCTGCGGGCGGTCATCAACGCCCCGCAGGTGGGACAAGGAACCTCCAGCGTGCTGAGGTCCGGTTGGCCATCGGGCGGCTTGATGTAGTTGCACGGGTTGTCCTTTTCCCGCCAGCCGGAGCAGCCGACAAACGTTCCCTTCCGCTTGGCACTGAACATCTCGACAAGCGGTCGGCCGCACTTGGGACAGGTTTCGCCTGTCTCCCGCCCCTTGACCTTGGGGAGTTCGGCCTCGGCCTTTTTCAGATCCTCGGAGAAGCGGCCCCAGAACTCGTTGAGCACGTCTTCATATTTCAGGCGGCCGGCAGCGATGTCGTCCAATTCCTCCTCGAAATGCGAGGTGAACTTGACATCCATTTCCTTGGGGAAACCGCGCACCAGTAGGTCGGTCACGGTCTTGCCCAGTTCGGTGGCATGAAAGCGGCGCTTGACCAGCTCCACGTACCCTTTTTTGGTGATGGTGGAGATGATGGTCGCGTAGGTGCTGGGCCGGCCGATCCCTTCTTTTTCGAGCGTCTTGATCAGCGATGCCTCGTTGTAGCGCGGCGGCGGCTGGGTGAAATGCTGGCGGGCACTGAGTCCGAGTCGATCCAGGTTCATCCCCGCGCTCAGGGGGGGGAGGACGACATCGCCGCGCTGGCTCGCCGGCCAGACGCGTCGATAGCCGTCGAACTTCTCCACGTGGCCGTTGGCTTTGAACACCCCGGGTCCGGCATGGATCTCGACATTGGTGACGGCGACGATCGCCGGGGTCATCTGGCTGGCAACGAAGCGCTGGTAAATCAGCTCGTAAAGACGATACTGGTCGCTGTCCAGGTACGGCTGGACCCGGGCCGGGGTGAAGGCCAGGTCGATGGGGCGAATCGCCTCGTGGGCCTCCTGCGCGCTTTTGCCCGACTTGTAGTAGTTCGGCTTGTCGGGGAGGTAGCGGCGCCCGAACTGTTGATCGATGTAGCTGCGCACCATGCGAAGGGCGTCATCCGAGACCCGAGTGCTGTCGGTGCGCATGTAGGTGATCAGCGCCACCTGCCCTTCGGATCCGAGGCTGACGCCCTCGTAAAGCCGTTGGGCCGTCTGCATGGTCCGTTGGCCGCTCATGTTGAGGCGGATGCTGGCGGCCTGTTGCAGCGTCGAGGTGGTGAACGGGGGCGGCGGATGGTCGTTGCGGTCTTTCTGTTCGACGGAGGCGACCGTAAAGGTCTGCTGGTTCAACGCGGCGCAGATTGCGTCGGCGT
>JANWYO010000193.1 GCA_025055215.1 Gemmataceae bacterium | reverse complement strand
GCGGCGCGGGCCTGGGCGGCCCGCGCCGCAGTCAGACCCAGCACCTCGACAAAGACGACGGCCCGCACCGGTGCCCGCGCCAGGATGTCCCAACTCCGCCCGCCCGCGGCAATGTCGCCCAGCAGCGTCGTGCCATGCCGCAGGCTCTCGTCCAGTCCCTCCCGGATGTCGGCAAGGACCTGCTCGGCGGAGCGCTCCCGCCGGTGCGCAATGACCCGCCGCAGCCAATGCGTGAAGTCGCCGTGCCCGGCCGGGGCCGCCCCCAGGGAGCGCAGTCCCGCCAGGTCGAGGTGCGTGTGGGCGTTCACCAATCCCGGTAACAAGGCGGCCTCGCCCAAGTCCCGATCAGCCCGGCGCCGGCCGTACGGCTCGATGGCCACAATCCGCCCCTGGGCGATCGTGACGGTGCCGTTTCGCAGCGGCGGCCGCACCACCGGGAAGACCCAACGGGCCGTCCAAGTAAACTCCGATGCGCCCAACTCAACCCTCCGCCGAGGCCCCAGGCGCAACACCATCGCGCGTGATGGGCCGCGGATGCGACCAAGCCCTCAGTGACGGACAAACCCCAGCACGACCTCGATCAGAATCAACAACACGATGATGATTTCCAGCGCTTCGATGCGGTAGGTGGCCGCCTGGTCCGACACCATCTGGTAGATTCCCTCCACCACCTGGAGTTTCCGTTGGATGCTCCGCTGCCAGGCTTCGGTATGGAAGCGGGTCGCCAGGATGCGGTAGACGCGGGCCAGATACTGGTCGCCGACCAGCTTGAGGACGTTTTCGGTGCGTTCGAACAGTCCCTCGGCCTCGGCCTTCAGTTCCCCCAGGGCGCGGAGGGGGCGGGCATGGGTCCGCCAAAAGGGGAGCCACGAGCGGGTCAAGGGTTGGATCAGCCCTCGAGCCGCCGCCAAGCGATCGTCGAGGCGATTGTCGATGTGCCGCAGCTCCAGCAATTGCAGGTTGGCGAATTCGATCACCTGCAAGGTTTCAGCGCAGTCGGCGTCGATGAGGACGGCAGCGGCCCAGTCAGCGATGAACAGATCGCCCGGGCCATAACTCAGCCGCAGGCGCACGGCCTCCGCTACTTCGTCGGCACTGAGAGCGGCCGCCTCCAGGCGCAGGAGTCCCGCCAACCAGCTGGCGTGCGTGTGCAGCAAGTCCTCAGGCACGGGCCCCGACTCACCTGGCGGCAGTTGAAACACCACGTACTCCTCGCGCAGATCGCTCCAGGTGGCATCGTGGATCGCTGGCAACATCAAGCGGTAGAGCGGCTCCACCGTTTGCCGCACGTCCCAAGCCAGCTCGTCCAGGTCGGCCAAGGCAGCGGCCAGCTGCGTCAACCGATCCGGGGGCAGATCGAAGGGCACCGGGATGGACACGCTGGCGGCGCCGAAATCGAAGAGGGTGACGGCCCCTTCGGTCTGCACCGGCCCGAGGAAGGGCAAGCGAAGCGTCACCGGCGCCAACGGCAGGCGCAGCGGTGCCGGCCGATAGTCGATCGACGATGGCGTCCGTCGGCGGCGTTGCAGCGCCCGGACCTCCGAGGGGACAAGCCGCTGGGCCAGCTCCAGGTCCACTTCGTCCCCCCAATCATAGGCCACGTGCACGTGCAGCGTGCCTTTCAGAGGTCCAGGGATCGGCGATGACGCTGCCATGTCACGAAGCCACGATCGGGGGCATTTCTGGGTGGCGCCCTGGACCATCGGTGAGCTGGAGGCCAGCTGAGCGGAGCCGCTGGTGTGTGGCAACGGTTGCGAACGCTGGAACCCGAGGCGGAACGCAAGGGCGGCGAACGGCCCGGTGATGGTCTGCAAGGCCGGCCCGGCGGGGGCCGGCCTTGGATTCGGCAACGGTGGCGGACTCACGCATCATGGCCGACTCGGTGCCATCCGCAAGAATCCTCGCACCGACCCACCGTAAGAAATTGACCATCCCACCCCATGGTCAGAACCGGCTTTTCAAGAGCTGCTCGCGGGTCGCTTCCAGACGGCTCGCAATCTTGATGATCATCTGCTTGAGGAATTGATAGCCCAGCGAATGGTCCTGCTCGCATTTTTCGCGGAGCCATTCGGCATCAAACATCACGCCCTGGACTTCATCCTCGGCCCGACAGTCGAATTGCCAGCGGTGCGGTGGCACGAGCCACGACCAGCCGATGACCTCGCCGGGTCCGACGGTTTGGACAATGACCACGCGGCCATCGGGGGTGTGCATGCCGAGACTGACCTGCCCGGCGTTAATCAGGTAAAAAGCTCGCGCGGATTCGCCTTCCCGGGCGAGATACTCACCCGGGTTGGCGTGCAGCGGGCGGGCGCCCGAGGCCAGGATCATCAGGTTGCGCTCACTCAAGCCGCGCAGAAACTCGTGTTGGGCAAAGGCACCCAGGATACCTGGAGGGTTGCTCACGATCGTGGTCCTCTGGGCCGAGTCCGAACGTTGTGGCCCACCGCCGCCGTCAGCCCCGTGGGAGTCGGTGGTGGTGTCGTTACAGTTCCCCGTGGCGAATCAGGGTCAGCAAGCCTTGCACATGCCGGCACCGGTTGCCGTAGAGAAAACCGAGACACTCGCAGGAACAATCCTGAGGCCGGCCCACCCGCACGGCCCAGCTGATGCGGGTGCCCACCTGCTGGACGAGAAAACCTCGCCCGCCGACCGTGCAGGGGATCTCACGGAACACATAATAGATGACTTGTTTGCCGGAAGCGATGCGGAAAATTCCCAGCTCGCTCTGACTGGGTGGCCGCAGCAGGCGGACGGTCCGCCGCGGCCGGGGCGGCTTCGGCGACGGGCGGGGGCGAGGACCGGTCACGGCACGACGCTCCGCGAGGGGAAGTCACGACCCGCCGTGGATGTCGGCGATACCATGTATTGTGCCCCGCCGACGGCCAAAAATCGAGATGCGAATCGGGACAGGAGGCCCCCGCGCGAAACGATGAATCGGCGCGGCAGGGGTGATTCATCGGTTCGCCCTCGCGCCATGAGGCGATACGCTCGTTCGGCATGGAGCGAGCGCGAAACGATCCATCAGGAGCGCGGAACAAGACATCGACAGGGGGAGCGGGCAGCAGCCGCGCTCTGGAGTGCTCTACCCGCCTCAAACGATACGTGCCCCTTCGGTCCGTCGTGCGGCCCCAAAGCACAGGAGCAGCCCGGAGATGCGTCTGTTTGCCACCTGCGCTCGCGGCCTGGAGCCCGTGCTGGCCGACGAGTTGCGCGCCTTGGGCGCGGACCAGATTGAGCCTGGCCGCGGCGGCGTCGCCTTCGCCGGCGATCAGGCCCTCCTGTACCAGAGCAACCTGTGGCTGCGAACGGCCATCCGCGTGCTCCGCCCCATCCTTCAGGCCACCGTCCATTCCGCGGACGAACTCTACGACGCCGTCCAGACCGTCGATTGGTCGCGCTACCTGACCCCCGAACACACCTTGGCCGTCGACTGCAACGTCCGCGATTCAGCCCTGACGCATTCCCATTACGCGGCCCTGAAGACCAAGGACGCCATCTGCGACTGGTGTGTCCGACGTTGGGGCCGACGCCCCAACGTCGATGTACGGACCCCGCTGATCGCCCTCAACCTGCACATCGAGCGCAATCACGCCGTCCTGAGCCTGGACAGCTCCGGCGAATCGCTGCACAAACGGGGTTATCGGCCCATCCTGACCAAGGCCCCGTTGAATGAGGCCTTGGCAGCCGGCTTGCTGATGCTCGCCGGCTACGACGGCCGAAAGCCGTTGATCGACCCGATGTGCGGCTCGGGGACGCTGCCGATCGAAGCCGCCTGGCTGGCGCTGCGTCGACCCCCGGGATTGACGCGGAAGCGGTTCGGGTTTCAGGCGTGGCTCGATTTCGACGTGGGGCTGTGGACGGCCATGCGGGACGAGGCGCGCCGCGGCGTCGGCCGCCGATTGCCGGCGCCGATCGCTGGCTCCGACCGCCGCCGGGATGCCGTGGCCTTTGCCCGGGCCAATGCCCGCGCCGCTGGCGTGGGCCATCTGGTGACGTTCACGCAGCGCGATGTCCGCCTCCTGGTCCCACCTGCGGGACCGCCCGGCGTGCTCATCTGCAACCCGCCCTATGGCGAGCGAATCGGCACGGACGAGGAGCTGCGGGTGCTATATGGGGCGTTGGGAGAGGTGCTTCGTCGCTTTGCCGGTTGGTCGGTGTGGTTGTTTACGGGCAACGCCGCGTTGGCCGCAGAAATCGGCCTGGAGCCGGTGCGTTCGATCGCGCTGTTCAACGGGGCGATCCGCTGCCGTCTGCTCGGCTTCGAGCCGTGAGGGCGGCCACCGCGGCCGGGGGCCCGGCGGCGGGGCCATGCCCCGCCGCCGCAACCTGCCACGACCATCACATCGGCTCCCGCCACGGCCGGGTGTCCTTCTGTTTCGGCGGGGCGTGGTGCCGCGGCGGAGAGGGAGGCAGCGGTTCGCTCTCGCGTGAGGATCGGAGACGCGTGCGGGGCACAGGGGAGCGCCAAGCGACCGATCTGGAGCGCCATCCGAGGAATCGGCGGCAGGTGGGGAAAAACCGCCGCCGGAACGCTCCACCCGGCTCCCAACGATCGCTGCACCGCCACGGCCGTTGCAATTGACACCGTTGGGCCGGTGACTAGAATCCAGTTCTCACCCGGAGTGGCATCCGCGCGGCCCATTCCGTCAGCCGAAGGCCTTGCTGTCGTGTCCGAACATCCTGACACCCTGGAAGCGAGCCGAGTCGACAAGCTGCGCCGTCTGGAGGCGCTGGGGATCGACCCCTGGGGCGGCCGCTTCGACGGTCATTGGCCCATCGCCGAGGTGCTGAAGCTGCCCGCCGACCTGCCGGAGGCAGACCGGCCGCGGGTGCGGATCGCCGGCCGCATCGTCAGCCGCCGCGACGGTGGCCGGGTCCATTTTCTCGATCTGAAAGATTCCTCGGGAGAGCCGACGCTCCGCGAGCTGAAGGGCGAACACGAGGGAACCGTGGAGCGAGTGCCGGACCTCTCCAGCCGGATCCAAGTCATGGTCGGCCAAAAGCAGGTCGGGGAGACAGGGTGGGCGGTGGCCCAGCTCTTGGACCTGGGCGACATCCTGGGGGTGGACGGCACCTTTGGCCGGACCCGGCGGGGCGAGCCGACGGTCTTCGCCGATGGACTGACGATTCTGTGCAAATCGCTGCTGCCGCACCCCGATAAATGGGGCGGCATGCAGGACATCGAATACCGCCTGCGGCACCGCTATCTGGACCTGATTTACAACCCGGAAACGCTCGACCGGGCGCGGAAGCGGGTACGGATCATCCGCACCATGCGTCGCTACCTCGACGACCTCGGCTACCTGGAGGTCGAAACGCCAACGCTGCACGCCATCGCCGGCGGCGCCGCTGCCCGACCCTTCGTCACCCATCACAACGCCCTCGACATCCGCTTGTACCAACGCATCGCCCTGGAGCTGCATCTGAAACGCCTGCTGGTCGGGGGCATGGAAAAGGTCTACGAGATTGGTCGCGTCTTCCGCAACGAAGGCATCAGCCCGCGGCACAATCCGGAATTCACGATGATGGAGCTGTATCAGGCCTACGGCGACTACCGCACCATGATGGACCTGACCGAAGGCCTGATCGTCGCCTGCGTGCGCAGCCTGGGTGAGGGGCTGAAGCTGCCGTTCGGCCCCCGGACCATCGACTTCACGCCGCCTTGGCCTCGGGTCGCCTATGCTGATTTGTTCCGGCAATATGTGGGGGTGGCCCTGGACGATGCTGCCGCGGTCCGCCGCGCCGCCGAAGCGGCCGGCATGCCGGCGGCCGGCAAACACCCCGACGTCCTCGTGCATCACTTGTTTGAGGAAAAGGTGGAGCACCACCTCGAGGGGCCGGTCTTCGTGTATGACTACCCGGCGTCGCTGTGCCCGCTGACCAAACGGAAGCGGGACAACCCGGCGATCGCCGAGCGTTTCGAGCTGTACGTCCAGGGGATGGAGCTGGCCAATGCGTACACCGAGCTGAACGATCCCATCACGCAGGAGGAGACGTTCCGCACTCAATTGGCCGGCCTGCCGGAAGAAGAGTCGATGGCCCGCATGGATGAGGATTTTCTCCGCGCCTTGCGGCATGGCATGCCGCCGGCAGGCGGCCTGGGGATTGGCGTCGATCGGTTGGTGATGCTCCTGACCAACACGCAGACCATCCGCGACGTGATCCTGTTTCCGCTGCTGCGGCCGGAAAAGTGAGCCTGAGGCCGGCCGCCGGCGAGTCGGGGGGGGGCGGCCGCCGCCCGGCCCGGGGTGCCAAGGGAAGGGACCGTCGGGGACAAAAACCACCAAAGCGGGCGCGACATGGGAGAGCGCGTCCAGG
>JANWYO010000026.1 GCA_025055215.1 Gemmataceae bacterium | reverse complement strand
GTCCGCGGGGGGTACGTCGAGGTGACGGCCTCGGTGTCGAATTTCGTCCCCAAGCCGCACACCCCTTACCAGTGGAACGGGATGCAAACCCGCGAGTACCTCCAGTGGGCCGGCCGCTACATGAGGAACCGCTGCCGGATTCGCTCGGTCCGCCTGAAGCAGCACTCGATCGAGTGCAGTCTCTTGGAGGGGGTGCTTTCCCGGGGCGACCGGCGGGTGGCGGTGGCCCTGGAAGAAGCATGGCGGCGTGGCTGCCGGTTGGATGGTTGGAGCGAGTGTTTTCGCCCGGAACTCTGGTGGCAAACGTTTGCCGACCTCGGCATCGACCCGGCGTGGTACGCCCAGCGGCCGCGACCGATGACGGAGCTGTTACCCTGGGACCACATCCAGGTCAAGAAAGGCCGCGCCTATCTGGAAAAAGAACAGGTCCGAAGCCAGACGCAGCTGGCGGTGATGGCGACCGCTTCGTGACCCCGATTGGCCCTCAGGCCGGATCGCGTGGCACGGGAAGTAGGATGCATTCCAGCCACGGCTGTGATACCATGGATGCCAGAGACCGTTGGTCCACGGAGGGCAGGTCCATCCCCCGTTGGAAAGAGCCCACGACGTGTCCCGTGTCAGCAACTACACCCTTCTACGCGATGGGATCGCAGCGGCCAAAGCCGGCAACAAAGCGCTTACCCGCCAGCTCCTTCAGCAGCTGACGGAAATCGATCCCGGCAACGAGCAGGCGTGGCTCTGGCTGGCTGGTGTCGCGGAAACACCCCAAGACGCCCTGATGTGCCTGCGCCGTGTCCTCGAGATCAACCCCGGCAACGATCGCGCCCGCCAGGGAATGAAAGAGGTGCGGCTGCAAGCGGCCGCCGCCGAGGTGCGTTCCGGTCATCCGGCCAAGGCCCTGCCGCTGTTGTTGGAAGTGACCGAGCTGGAGCCCGACAACGAGGAGGCTTGGCTCCTGATGGCCCAAGTGGCGGAGTCCCCTCAAGGGCGGCTGGCATGCCTGCAACGCGTGTTGGACATCAACCCCGGCAACGACCAGGCTCGCGCCGCCCTGCGGAACGCCCGCATTCAAGCCGCCTTCGCCGAGGCCAAGGCCGGGAGCACGGAGACGGCCCGCGCCAAACTCAAGGAAATCGTCGAGATCGACCCGCGGAATGTGCAGGCCCTCGCCTGGCTCGCCGAGCTGGCCGACTCTCCCGAAGACGCCTTGGCCTACTGGCAGCGAGTGCTCGACATCAATCCCCAACACGAGCAAGCCCGTGAAGGGGTGCGCCTCTGCCAAGCCGAGATCGAGGCCCACCGGCCCGCCTGGCAGTGTCCCTTGTGCCTGGCAGGGGACGAAGCCCCGCAAGCGCGCTGCCGCCACTGCGGGGCTTATCTGACCTTGGAAGACGTGCACAGCTTGCTCCTCAATCCCGAGGTCCGGCCCGAACCGATGCATGCCGCCATCGAGCGCTACGAAAATGTCCTCCAGCGCAAGACCGACTTCGACACCTATTTCTACCTTGGCCTGGCCTACCTCAACCTGAAGGACGTCGATGCCGCCGTGCCCCCCTTGCAGGCGGCCTGCCGGTTGCGCCCCGACGACACCAAGCTCCGGGCCCGGGTTGAGGACTTGGCGCGGCTCAAGGTTGCCGTCGAAGATGCCATCGAAGGGAGCGATCGACGCAGCGCCTCGCGCCGGCCCTGCGTCCTGGTCATCGATGACAGCCCCACCATCTGCAAGCTGGTGGCCATGACCTTGGAACGGCACGGCTACCGGGTGGTGGCGGCGGCCAACGGCTTGGAAGCCGCCGACACCATCCTCCGCGGCATGCCCCAGCTGATCTTGCTCGACATTCTCTTGCCAGGGTCGGATGGGTTTGAAATCTGTCGGCACATCCGGGCCAACCGCGAAACGGCCGACATCCCCATCGTCATGCTCACCTGTCTGGATGGTTTCGCCGACCGGATGCGGGCCCGGCTCTTGGGTGCCAACGCTTATATCACCAAGCCTTTCAATCCGGAGGACCTGGTGCAGACGGTCCGCAGCCTGTGCAGTCCCACGGAAGGCTGAGGTCACGCTGGCCGGCGCGGCCGAGGACGGCCGCGCCCCGGCCCACAAGGCCCGAGGAGGAAGCCGCCCATGAACCTGGAAGCGAATGGACCACAGGCCCGGGAGCCCAACGAGTCGTTCGCCGAGGCCTCCACGGCCGACAGTCGGGCCCTTGCTGGTGGGTCGCAGGGCCGGCCCCGGTACGCCAAGACGGTCCTCGATCTCCTTCCTTCGCAGCTGGTGGCCCAGGACGCTCCCCTGGAAAACGACTTGATCGTGCTGTTGAACGATTGCGAGGCTTACCGCACCAGCCTGCTCCGCTCGGCGCTTCGCATGGAGCCGCTCGAAGTCCTCAACCAGACCGTTACCATCCTCGATGAGGTGGTGGCCGTGGCCCAAAAGTGGGTCGATCCCGTGACCGAGAACCAGCCGCTGACGCGCGCCTTGGCGGCGGCCGGCGACCTGTATGGAGAGATCGTCGTCTTGCGGCGGCAGCTCGATACCAGCGTCTGGGCGGTGTTACGGCGGCTGTTTCGTGGTGCGAACCTCAGCCCAGCGGAGCGACGGGCCAGGTTCCGCGAGGTGCATCGTCGCTTCGTTCAGGTGCTGCGCCAGTTCTTTCTGCTGTTTCAGAAGTGTTACCGCTCGCCGGCGAGTGGCGCGGCCTGGGCCTCGGCCTGTGATGTCTTCCTCCGCGATCTGACCCCGGTCCTCGACCGGCTCAAATGCTGAGGCCCCAGCGAAGGTTCGAGGGATCGGCTAACTCCCGTCACCAAGTCCAGCACCCACCCGCGGCCCGGCGCTGAGCCGGGCCGCGATCGGCCGGTCCGTCCCCGCCGCCGCGTGGCCATCGGCCCCGGAACCCCGCAACGGAGCGCTCACGGACCGGGCGCCGCGGGCCCTCGCGGGTCCGCGGTTGGCCTTCTCCCGCGCGGCATCCGCTACTCTTATATTGGTTAGCAGACAACCAGCGGTTCCCTGACTCGCCTTGAGAGGTCTCTGTGCCGCGCACCGTCTTAGCATTCAATGGTGATCTGGAGTCACGGCTGGCCTTGCATTGGATGGTCCATGAGCGGGGCTACGACGTGCGCACGCTGTCGGTCAACCTCGGGCAGGAAGTGTACATGGAGGAATTGGCCGAGCTGGCCCTGGAGCTGGGGGCGAGCGCCGCCCAGGTGCTCGACCGGCGGGCGGCCTTCCTGCACGATTTTGCCCTGCCCGTCTTGCGGGCCAATGCCGTCTACCAAAGCGGCTGTTTTCTCGGCTCGGCACTGGGGCGTTACGTCATCGCTCAGGAGTTGGTGCACATGGCCCACGAAGAGGGCTGCACCAGCGTAGCCCACAGTGCGGCCAGCAAGGGGAACGATCAGGTCCGCATGGAGGTGGCCATTGCGGCCCAAGACCCCGGCTTGGAAATCCTGGCGCCGGTGCGCGACTGGAACCTCCGCAGCCTGGAAGACAAGCTGAACTACGCCCGCCGCCGTCGGTTGCCGATCGAGGAACCACACGGACGGGCGGTCACGGTGGACCGCAACCTTTGGGGCGTCAGCCTCTACCTCGACGACCTCGTCGATTCCTGGGACGCTCCCCCTTCCGACATCTTCGTCCTCACCCGCGACCCCGAACAAGCCCCCGATACACCGGCCATCCTCACCATCGGCTTTGAAAACGGCGTGCCGTGCAGCCTCAACGGCAACCGACTAGAGCTGTTGCCGCTCGTTCGGGAGCTGAACCAGATCGGTGGGGAACACGCCATCGGCCGAAGCGACGTGGTGGAAGACCGGCTCTTCGGCATCAAGAGCCGTGAGTTTTACGAGGTTCCGGCGCCGACGATCCTGCTGGCCGCCCATCGCGACCTGGAGAGCCTGGTCCAAAGTCGAGAGCTGATCGCCCTGAAGGAATCGCTAAGTCGTCGCTACGCGGAATTGGTGTACATGGGGCTGTGGTTCCACGACTTGCGGCAATCGCTCGACGGCTTTTTCGCCCAGACCCAGCGATATGTCACCGGGGAGGTGCGACTGAAGTTGTATAAGGGGAGTTGCACGGTGCTTGGCCGGCGCAGTCCGTATAGCGTCTACGACAGCCGACTCGCCAGCCAGAGCAATCTTGAATGGTTCGACAGCCAATGGGCCCAGGGCTTCACGTCGCTATGGACGCTGCGTTCCCGGCTGTTTGCCCGACGACAGGTCAAGGAGAGGGGTAGCCCTGGCGGATGGGCGGCCCCCTGAAGGCCCCCGTGGGGGTATGCTCCGGGGGAAGCATTTATGTTGCATTCACTGAGGCGCCAATATTACATTGGGGTCGGTCCCAGTCGGAACGAGCCCACTGAGCGAAGCTTGGCGTCATGCACTCTCCACCCGGTCACAGCCACCGCATTCTGGTCGTGGACGACAACCCTCCGAATGCGGCCCTTCTGGAACATGTCCTTCTCGCTGAGGGCCATCAGGTGGCCGTGGCGGCGGATGGTGTCGAGGCCCTCGACTTTATTGCCGAACATCCCCCCGACCTCATCCTGCTCGACCTCGACTTGCCGCGATTGGACGGTTACGAGGTTTGCCGACGGGTCAAGTCAGCGCCTGCGACCCGGCTCATTCCGATCATCATCATCACCGCCCAGAACGCCTTCGAGGCCAAGATGCGGGCCTGGGAGTTAGGGGCCGACGACTTCATCACCAAGCCATTCCAATGCCTGGAGGTCATCGCTCGCTGCCGGTCCCTGCTGCGGATCAAGCGGCTGGTGGATGAGCGTGACTCGGCCGAGGCCGTCGTTTTCGCCTTTGCCCGGGTGGTCGAAGCGAAGAGTCCGTACACGCACGGTCACTCAGAGCGGGTGGCAAGTTATGCCTTGGCCTTGGCTGCCCAGTTCGGCCTGCCCCAAGACCAATGGGAAACGCTCCGCAAGGGCGCCTTATTGCACGACATCGGCAAGATCAGCGTCCCGGATGCCATCCTCGACAAGCCGCAGCCGCTCACGCCCGACGAATTCGAGATCATGAAACAGCACACCCTCCAGGGGGCGCGGATGGTCGAATCGCTGCGCTCCGTCCAGGACGCGGTGCCGATGATCCGCTGGCACCACGAGCGGTTGGACGGCGGGGGCTATCCGGACGGCCTATTCGCCGCCGCCATTCCGCTGATGGTGCGAATCCTCTCGGTGGCCGACGTCTTCGACTCCTTGGCCAGTGAGCGGCCTTATCGCGGCCCCATCCCGCATGCCCAGTGCTTGCAAATCCTGCGGCGGGACGCGGACAGTGGCGCCCTCGATGCCGACTTGGTCAAGTGCTTCTGCGAGGTGGTGGCCGCCGGTCTGGTTTCCGCGGTCGGCAACGGAAGCCGGTCGCTCCGCGCGTCGCCGCAACGGGCACTTGCGACCGCGGGCGGGCCGCAGCCGCCGGGGCATGACCCCGCAGCCTCTCCCGGGCAACCCGACACTCGCTACGGGGCGTTCTAAGCCCGTCCGACCGCCGAGCTAGAGCTCGATTGCCGCCAGCTCACTTCGCTCGGCCCGGGCGGCTGCTGCCGCCCGGGCCAGCCGGGCCACTCCTTCGCGCAATTGCTCCTCCGACGCCACGCCGAAGCTCAAGCGCGCTTCATGTCGCGGCACTGGCCCGGAGCTGCCGTCGTAACAGAACTCTCCCGGCACGTATAACACGTTCTCCCGCAGGGCTGCCCGCATCAAGGCGGAGCTTGGCCCGGTCTCCGTCCCTTCGGGGAACGTCAGCCAGACGTACAAACCGCCGTCCGGTCGCGTCCAACGAATTCCACTGGACGCCGGGAAGTGCTCCGCCAATGCCGCCGTCAACGCGTCGCGCTTGCGGCGGTAAGCCCGGCGCAAGCGGGCCACGTGCCGGTCATACGCACCACTGGCCAGGAGGTCATCCAGCACGTGCTGAAGCAAGTTACTCGATCCGAAATCGTGATTACCCTTCAGCAGGAGGACCGGCTCCATCAGGTCGCGGGGCAGGACGCCAAAGCCGGTTTTCAGCCCCGGAGCGCACGGTTTGGAAAAGGTTTGGGCGAGGACGACGTACTGATTCTCTGGATCGAAGCTCTTGATGCTCGGAAGGTCGGGCCCATCGTAGCGCAACTCGCGATAAGCGGCATCCTCCACGATCAGGATCCGCTGGCGTCGGCTGTGGCGCTCCACCAGTTCCACGAGCCGCTGTCGCCGGGGCAAGGAAAGGGTGCGACCGGTGGGGTTTTGGAAGTAGTCGCAGACGTAGATGAATCGCAACCGATGGATCTCCCCGGTGCGTTCCAGCCGATCTAATAGCTCGGCCAACACCTCGACATCCAAACCATCGTGATCGACCGGCACCGAAAGGATACGGGCGCCCAGGCTCCGCAGCGTTCCCTGGAAGACGAAGTAGGTCGGTGCCTCGACGATCACCAGGTCTCCTGGGTCGATCAGGGTCTCGCCCAGAAGGTAAAGGAGTTGCTGCGAGCCGGTCGTGAGCACGACATCTGAGGCGGCCAGCTTGTGGTCGGCGGGGGTCAGGCCGTCGGCAGCCCGGAGGCGCTCCAGCAGCTGCTGCCGCAGGCTCGCCAGCCCCTGCGTGGTGCCGTACTGGAGGGCGGCCCGCGCCCTCGGGCCGTCGCGCAAAATCGCCTCACACGCCTGGACCACCTCGGCGGCGGGGAGTGTCTCCTCATCCACCAGACCGGCGGCCAGGCTGATGAGGTCGCGGTTTTCCACCGCTTGCTGAATCAACCAGCTGATCGGCTGCTCGGTAGTGCGGCGAGAACGGCTCGACAGGTGCAACGGCGTCGGCGGCATGGGCTTCCTCGGATCTTGGGACAAAAAAACCCGGGCAACAAGCCCGGGTGCGTGTCGGTGCCTGTGTCGTTCACGGACCCGGGAACGCTGGACGGCCGGCAGCAATCTCGGCGAGGCGACCCGCCGAAATGGTCGCGGTCGACTTGCCAGGTCGCCAGCCAGCCATCACAGCGAGCATACAGGTTTCGTCTCCACGCGGGTTGGGTCCAGCCACGGGCCTCTGCGAGCGTTGAGGCCAGTTTACGTTATCAGCCAACTTGGGACAAGGCACTCCCGACGCCGTCACGGCCGGTAGCTGTTGAGCGTCTGCCGGAGCGGTCCCTGAACCCGTTCCAGACTGGCATTGACCACCGCCGGGGAGGGACGGTTCTGCTGTTCCAGCATGGCCCCCGCCCGGAAGTCCTCCGCGGCATAACTCCGCTTCCCCTGCATCAGGCGGGCCATCCCCAGGAAATAGAGATACCGCGCGTCCTGGGAGTAGTAGCGGACGGCTTCGATGAACTGTTTTTCAGCCTCGGCATAGTTGCGGGCGTAGAACGCGGTCAGGCCAGCGCCAAAGTATTTTTCCGCCAGCAGCGGACTGGGCGGCTGAACACTGTCGGGTCGGCGGAAAGCCGGGTGGTTGTCGATGAGGAACTTCAGACCGTCGGCGTAATAGGCGGGTGGCTGCGGGAGCTTTTGCAATCCTTGAACGTACTCCTGAAGTGCCTGGGTCCACATCCCTTTGCGGGCGAGGACCTGGGCCTTGATAAGATACCCTTCAGCATTGCCTTGGCGGATGGCCTCTTCGGCGAGCTTGAGTGCTTCGTCGAGGCTGGGATTGGGCGGCGGCGGATCGTCGGCGACGGCAGCGACCAACAAAAGCGCCAGCGCGGACCTCAGCTCGTCGGGACCAGGCAGCAGCGGTGCATGGCCGACGCGGGGCGGCTCCGCCACCGGAGCTGGCGGCGGTCGCCGCGGCATCAGCAGTACCCGCGCCAAGGCGACCCGGTAGCGCGTGCCCACCTCGTCATTGGCCGGGTGCGCCTGCAAGGCCGCCCGATAGTTCTTTTCCGCTTCGGCACGGTCGCCCAACTCTTCGGCGAGTCGGCCAGCCGCATAATGGCCCTCGGCGACGGCCCCGGCGGCGATGGCCGCCGCGGCATCCTGGCGGATCAGCGTGACCGCTTCATCCGTCGCCGCGAGCCGGCGCCGGAGTTGTTGCTTCGCCCCCTCCAGCCTTACTTGGCTCCTCAAGGCCAACAGCTCGCCGCGGTTCGGGAAAACTCTCAGGCCCTCGTTCAAGGTTTCCAGCGCCGCCGAGTACTGTCTGGCCGCCACTTGGGCCTCGGTACGGGGCACAAAGTAAGCCTTCGGGTCGGTCAACTCCTGGTGCGCTCGCCGTGCCAAGGCATACCACGCGGCTTGGGAACCGGCGGCTTGCTCAAGGCCCTCCGCCAGCAGGGATCGGGCCTCCGCATGTTGACCCTCGTGCTTGAGAACCAAGGCGGTCACGCATTTGGCCGCCCCTTGGGCCTCCGCCCCGGCCCGCTCATCTTGGGCAAC
>JANWYO010000328.1 GCA_025055215.1 Gemmataceae bacterium | reverse complement strand
GCGGGGGTCGGCCTTCAGGCCGACCCCCACGCGACCGGCACGGCCAAAGCCGCCCCCGCGCGGCGGACAAGCTCGGCCACGGCCTGTACCTCGGCCGGTCCCACAACAAATCTCCGCCTCATAGTCTAAATCCAACGGCGCACCTCGGCAGCGCGGAACCAGGCCCCTTCCGCGCGGCGACCGCGAAGGCGCAGCGGCCAACGTGCCAGCCGACCCGGCCCGAGCATCGAACCGACCATGCGAGGGAACCCACCGATGCCCGCCTCGTGCGAAGGGATCCTGGTCGTGGACAAACCCGCGGGCCTCACCTCCCGGGAAGCAGTCGACCGCGCCCAGCGCTGGTTCCCGCGACGCACCCGCGTCGGCCACGCCGGCACCCTCGACCCGCTCGCCACCGGCGTCCTGGTGCTCGCCGTGGGCCGGGCCACCCGGCTGATCGAGTACGTGCAGCGGATGTCGAAGACGTACCGGGCGGAAATCGGCTTGGGAGCACGCAGCGACACGGATGACGTCGACGGCACCATCACTCCGGTGCCGGTCGGGCAGGTGCCGAGCCGAGCAGTGGTCGAAGCCGCGCTGGCGCGGTTTGTCGGCGACATCGAACAGGTGCCGCCGCGGTTTTCCGCCACCCGGATCGCGGGACGGCGGGCCTACGACCTGGCTCGACATGGCGCGGACGTGGACCTCGTCCCGCGCCGCGTCCGCATCG
The DNA here is from genome assembly GCA_025055215.1 of Gemmataceae bacterium. Classification (GTDB taxonomy): domain Bacteria; phylum Planctomycetota; class Planctomycetia; order Gemmatales; family Gemmataceae; genus JANWYO01. The sequence continues at coordinate 15,091 of JANWYO010000328.1, read as the reverse complement.
AGGCCATTCGCATTCTCGATTACGCCTATCCGCGGCTCGAGGTCGAGGTGCAGTGCGGAAAGGGGACCTACATTCGCTCGCTGGCCCGAGACCTGGGCGAAGCCCTCGGCTGCGGTGGGCTGATCCGCCAGCTGCGGCGCACCCAGGTCGGCCCCTTCACCGTAACTGATGCCTTGTCCCTCGATGCCGACGCGGCGACGGCTCAGGCCGCGCTGCTCCCCCTGATTGCCGCTGTGTCTGAATTGCCCTCGATCACCTTGTCGTCGCCGGAAATTGAGCGATTGGTCCACGGGCAGGGAGTCGCCGCACGCGTGGCGGAAGCGGAGGAATGGGCGGTGCTCGATGGGCAGGGCCACCTCCGGGCCGTTGCCCGCTGGGAGCCGGCCCGGAAACAATTGATGCCGGTCAAGGTGCTGACATGAGGAACTTCGGAGCGTTTCAGCCGGCCGTCAGCGGCGGCGGCCGGCCACCTCAGGATTGACCCAGGCGGGCAACGGCTCGCCCCGCAGTCCCGCCAGCAGGTTGCGGGCGCAGATCTCCGCCATGGCATTGCGGGTGCGGACGGTGGCACTGGCAATGTGCGGGGCGATGACCACGTTGGGCAGCCGCAGCAGTGGATCGTCGGGATCGGGTGGCTCCGGGTCGGTCACATCCAGGCCGGCAGCGAAAATGATTCCGGTCTGCAATGCCTCCGTCAGGGCTTTCTGGTCGACCAGCGGCCCGCGGGCCGTGTTAATGAGGATTGCCGTCGGTTTCATTTTCCGCAACGCGGCTGCGTTGATGATCCCTCGGGTCTGCTCGTTCAAGTCGGCATGCAAGGAGACGAAGTCAGCTTCCCGAAGGAGGGTATCGAGGTCCACCAATTGCGCTTCCAGTTCCCGTTCGGCCTGCTCATTGCGGATGCGGTCGTGATAGAGGACGCGCATCCCCCAGCCGCCGCGGCAACGCCGGGCCATCGCCAAGCCAATGCGACCCATGCCGACGATGCCCAACGTTCGGCCGACGAGGTCTTGGCCAAGGTGGCCCAAAGGCTCCCAGGTCTTCCACCGGCCCGCCTGAACATGGAGGTGCCCTTCGACCACCCGGCGGGCAGCCGCGATGAGCAAGCAGAAGGCCATGTCGGCGGTGGCATCGGTCAGAACACCGGGGGTGTTGCCCACGCAAATGCCTCGTGCCGTCGCCGCCGCCACGTCGATGTTGTTGAAGCCGACGGCGAAGTTGCTGACCACTTTCAAGCGGGGCGCTGCGTCCAGCAGGGCTGCATCGATCCGGTCCGTCAGCAACGACACCAAGCCGTCACAATCGGCGACCTTAGCCCGGAGCACCGCCTCGGGCGGCGGCAGCTCGCCGCTCCAGACGTCGGCCTCGCACGCCTCGCGGATCAGGGCCAGGCCTGCCTCGGGGATCACGCGGGTGACAAAGACCTTCGGTTTGCCGACCATGATTGACTTCCTCGCAGCGGAAAAACCGGCTGCCCCGAGCGAGCGCGGTCTCCGCTGGTTTTCATCAGCGGCACGTCCCTCCGCCAGCCTGGGTCCGGAGATAAGCGAGGACCTCGGTCAGGCCTCGTTCGAGCTGCTCCAGCAGCGAAGCGACCTCGGCGACGCGACCGGCGTGGATCAAATCCTCGAGCTGCTGGGCCGATTGCTGAACGGCCAGGGCCCCGAGATTGCCCGCTGCGGACCGCAGCGAGTGAAGGGCGTTCGCCAACTCCCCCCAGTTGCGCGCTTGCGCGGCCATCCGGGCCGCCTCCAGGCGGGCCGGCATGGTGGAAAGAAACAGGCCGACCACTTCTCGGAGCAGGTCATCGCCCCCCAGCTGGCGAAGGTTGTTCAGTTGGCGGTCCACGGTATGCACGGCAGGTGGTCCCTCCGCCATCAGAAGCCCTGCGCCCAGACCGTCCGGCCGCCGTCGACGCGGAGGCAATCGCCGGTCACGAAATCGTTGTCGATGAGGTACCAGACCGCTTGGGCGACATTTTCGGGGCGCCCCTCGCGCTGGACCAGCGTGGCGCTGATGGCTTCGTGCCGCTCCGCCTCCGGCAGATCAGGAGGAAGCATGACCGGTCCCGGGAGGATGGCGTTGACCCGAACGCGCGGATTGCGCCGGCCCAACTCGACGGCGAAGCAGCGCGTCAGGGCCGGGATGGCGCCCTTGGAGGCAAAATAGGCGGCATAATGCGGATACGGCCGGGCCTCCGCCCAATCGCCGAGCAGGATGATTACTCCTCCTTCGGCCTGTCGAACCATCGTCAAGCCGGCGTGTTGGCAGCAGAGGAAGGTGGCAAGCGTGTTGGTGTCGAGGTGACGGCGGACGTCGTCCGCCGTCACCTCCTCCAACGGCTTCGATTCCCACAGGGCGGCGCAATGCACGAGCACGTCGAGCCGGCCGAAATGGTCGACGATCTCGTGAATCAAGGTGCGAACGGCGGCTTCGTCCCTGAGATCGGCGGCCCAAGTACGGGCGGCGGCGCCGCGCTGCCGCAGCTCGTGGGCCAAGGCTTCGGCATCGGCCGCGGAACGCCGGTAGTGAATCGCCAGAGCGTAACCCCGCCGCGCCAGTGTTTCCGCGACGCAGGCGCCAATTCGTCGCCTGCCACTGCCCGTCACCAAGGCTACGGGGCCTGAAGGCATGGCTTTCCCTGGGTCGGAGATCGATGTCACAGCACGTTATATGCTCCCACAGTTATTGAGCCTACGGAGGCGAGGGTTGATGCCGAGGTGGCCGCCAAGCGCCGAGGCAAACTCCACGGGAGGGGTAAAGGCGGTTTTTCCTCGTTGTTGCGACTTACGTCCCTTGCCGGCGTTTGGGGTTTCCTCGGCCTCGGGCACGCCTTGAGCTTGCCGGGCTTCAATCAAAAGGCGACTTTTTGGCGCGATTTCTCATGGAGGCTATCGAAAGTACCGATTAATCCTACCATGAGGCCCAACAGCCTCCCGATCACCCATCGGGAGGCTCCGTCCGGCAGCCCGTGCAGGGGCGACGAGCGGGTCAGGAGTCCACTCATGCGCTATGGTGTGGTGGGAGCGGTGTTCGCGTCATTGGCCGGCGCGGGTCTGGTTTTGGCCCAGGCCGTGCCGCCGGGTTACCCAGCCCCGAGCCAACCATTTCCGATGACGTTCGGACCGGGGACAGGGACCGGTGCTCCACCGAACCAGGGGGGGCTGGGACCAGAGGCGGGCGTCGTGCCGCCGACCGGCCCCGGACCGGTCGGCGGCGGACCCACGATGCCGCCGTCGGGGGCAGGGATGCTGGCGGGCGACGGCCCGGTGCCGAACCTCGGCAGCGGCGCCGCTGCGGGCCCCGCCCCCGTGAAAATCTCCACCAACAACGCCTTCGGCCCACACTACACCCCCAATGCCGAACGCAACGCCTTCGGCCCCGACATGACCCTCCCCGAGGAGATGCACGATAACGTCTATGCCCCGGCGGAATTCTACCCGGTCGACCGCGGTCCGCTCGTCTGGGCCAGCGCCGAGTTCCTCTACTGGATCCTCAGCCGCTCCCCCCTACCAGCGCCGGCCCCCATCACCACCAGCCCCATCGGCTCAACCGGTGTCCGCGGCTTGCCCTTCGAGGGAATCCTCGGCTCCTACGACACGCGGGTGGTCTACGGTGGCGTTCCCGAAGACGACTCCCGCCACTACGGCGGCCGCTTCACCGCCGGCTTCTGGGTCCTCTCCAATTTCGTCGGCGCCGAAGGAAGTTACCTCGTCCTCAACCGCGACGTTGACCATTTCCTGGTCGCTTCCAACGAGGCGGGCGTCCCGCTGCTGGCGCGGCCCGTCTACAACCCCATCACCCGCAGCGAAACCATCGAGGCGGTGGCCGTCCCCAACTCGTTCTCCGGCGCCGTCAGCGTGGCCAATGGCATCTCGTTGTGGGGCTGGAACGCCGATGGCATCATCAATCCCACCCCCCGCTTGTACAACAGCGGGTTGCTCGTTGGCGTCCGCTACCTGGAACTCGACGAGACGATGTTGATTTCCCAGACCACGAACGTCCTGCCGGGGGGGTTGGCCGCCTTCAATCGCCAAGCCGTCTTCTGGCCCAATTCGCTGAACATCATCGACAGCTTTCAGACCCGGAACGAGTTCCGCGGCGGCGAGGTCGGCTATCGCCTTCAGTGGACGGGGGAGCGCCTTTTCCTGAACCTCGGCTTCAAGATCGCCATTGGGCGAACCCGCCAACGCCTGACCATCGACGGCGCCACGACCTTGCTGATCCCGTCGGGCTTCGAGGCGTTTCAGGTCACGGTCCCCGGCGGGCTTTTGGCCGTCGCCACCAACATCGGCCAATTTACCCAGGAGCGCAACTCGGTGATTCCTGAAGGGACGCTGAATGTCGGTGTCAACCTGACGCGGAACATCCATCTGTTTGGCGGCTACACCTTGCTCTACTGGAGCAACGTCATCCGCACGGGCACGGAGGTAAACCGGGTGGTCAACCCGCGGCTGGTGCCAACCAGCTTCCAATTTGGCTTGGCGGGCGGTCCTCCGGAGCCGTTGCCGCTTTTCCGTCAGACGAACTTCTGGGCCCAGGGCGTGAACTTCGGCTTGCTGCTTGATTTCTGAGCCGGGCCGCTCCCGCCGAAATGACCAGCCTCGGCCCTTGGCGGTGGCGCCGTCCGGCGGCGGCCGCCACCGCGCCGGCCGGCCGCGCCTATGGCTTCGGGTGGGGCAGCGCGTCGGGCGGTGGTTTTTCCCATTTTCCCGCCAATTCCTCGGTTCGCGCTCCTGGCGGATCGTTTCGCGCTCCCCGAGTGCCCAGTGAGTGTCTCCCATCCTCGCGCGAGCTCCGGCCAACTGCTCTGGCCTTCCCTCGCCTCTCCCGCTATAAACCCGCCCCTGCCCGGCTCGACGGGCATGGCAGAGAACAAGGCCCTCGTCGTGGGAGGTTTGCCATGCGCCCACCCCTAGCGGCATTGCTTGTCGGCCTCAGCGCCACCGCCGCCGACGCCCAGACCCCGCAGTTTTGCTGGAAGCCCGGCCAAGTGCTCACTTATCGCGTCGAACAAACGACGACCGCCGTCGAAACCGTCAACGGAACTACCACCCAGACCGCCACCAAACTGAACCACGTCAAGCGCTGGCAGGTCCTGGCCGTGGATAACCACGGCGTCGCCACCCTGCAACTGACGCTGCAATCACTCCGCCTGGCGGCCACCACCCCCAGCGGTGAGACGATCGCCTTTGATTCCACCGCCCCTGACAAGAGCCATCCGCAGATGCGGGAGCAGTTGAGCAAATACGTCGGTCCCGTGCTGGCAACCCTCAAGGTTGATCCGCGTGGTCGAGTGATGGAGGTGGTCGAAAGCAAGCATGGACCGGCGAGCCGCTACGAGAGCGAGCCGCCCTTCGTGCTCATCTTGCCTGCCGGCTCGATCCAGGCCGGCCAATCGTGGCACCGCGACTATGCCATCACCCTCGAGCCGCCGCACGGCACCGGAGAGAAGTATCAGGCGCAGCAGCAATACGTCTGCAAGGCGCTGGCCGATGGCACGGCCACCATCACCATTGCGGGAACCCTCAAGACCCAGCCCGAGGCCGTCGCCGACCGCATCCCGCTGCTGCAAATGCAGCCCGAGGGAGAAGTAGTCTTTGACCTCCAGGCCGGTTGCCTGCGGCGTGCCCGCATGCAGATCGACAAGACGCTCTCCGGCCACCAAGGAGAAGGGAGCAGTTACCGCTTCAGCAGCACGTACGTCGAAGAATTGGTGACCGCGCCGTGACCACCATCGCTGATGCTGCCGACGTGCGTGACCGGCTCAGTTGGCCGAGCGCATCCCTTGAGCAACGCCCGCCAACCCGAGGGCCTTGATTTCGTCCGGCTGCCAGCCCAAGGCGGCTTTCAGGGCACTGCGGCTGCCATAAGCCGCGTTGTGTCGCGCCAGAGCCTCGAAGGCCAGCGCGTGGGCCGGCGACTGCGGATCGACAGCCTCGGCCCACGTCTCCGGGGCAGTGCCGTGGGTGCCCGCCAAGCGCAGCCGCAATAACTCCAACTGGGCCCAGCCGCGCAACGAGGCATCGGGAATGGAACGCACCACGTTCTCCACCTCGTTGGTCAGCCCCGCTCGAGCCGACAGCTGCACCAGTTGGAGGAGGGACCAGGACGCGCGCGCCGGCCATGCGCGGACCCCTTCCGCCAGTCGGAGGGCCTCCCGCAGGTCGCGGGCATCGCCCGGGTTCTGATCGAGGGCGACGGTGGCGATGGCCAGAAACAGCCGAATCTGATCGGGGACGGAGGTTGACACGCTCTGGGCCAGTTTCCTCGCTTCGTCCCATTTCCCTTGCCGGGCCAAGCCCTCGACCGTGCCGATTGTCCAGGCGAGCTGATCCTGGGGATTGCCATTGGGTGCGATCTGCTGATCGGCCTGGTTGAGGACAGCCAGCAGGGCGACTAATGACGCCGGCAGCGGGGCGCGCTGGAAGCCGATGACCGGACTGGCGGGCTGCGGTACCGCCTCCGGGGCCTCTCCTTCTGGGGGCGCCGCCGGCTCTGCGGGCTCCGACTCCATCGTCACCAGCAGCGGACTGAGAAACAACTTTTTCGCCTCGGCAGCCACGGCCTCGGCCTGGTCGCGTCGGCCAGCCCGAAGCAATTCCAACCCCACAATCGCCAGGGCGTCAGGCGCCTCGGCGGTCGAGCCTGGTCGGCGCGCCAGGGCAATCGCTAACTCGGCGTGGCCTTTTTCAATCAAACGTCGGCTGATTTCCCGAATGGCTGTTTGCCGCGCTTCCGGCGTCCGGATCAACTGGAGCGTCTGCCGCAATTCATCGCGGACCGCGCTCCAGGGGATGCGGCGTTCCTTGCGGACGTCGGCTTCGTCCCCGCCCAGCTCGACTTGACTGAGGGCCAGCTGGATGAGAAAGGCCTCGCCCGCGCCGCTGGGGTCTTGGGTCTCAGAGGCGAACTGGGCCCGTGCCTGGCTGAGCCGCTGCTTGGCTTCGGGGGCGCGCTCCTGGCCGAGATAGCACTCCCCAGCGGCTTTGTAAACGCCGGCCAGGGCCTCGCGCACCGGCGCTCCCACCGGGAGGGCGACCCCTTGGTCCCCCGGATTGGCGAATTTTTCAGCAATGGCCAAAGCCTCGGTCAGGGCCCACTCTTGTCGGCGGAGCGTCCACCAGTCCCAACCCAGCCAGCCTAGCCAAGCCAATAAGGCAGCGGCCGCCACCCCGGCTGCCACGAACCGGCGGCGTCGCCGCCGCAGCCAGACTTCCAGTTCCTCGATTTCGGCGTCGTCTTCCTCGGGTTCGGCCGCGGCTGCTGGCCGGGGGGCGGTGGGGGCCGCGGCTGCTCCGGCGGCGGCGGAAGCGGCGGCGGCCTGGGCCGCCGCCGCTTGGGCCGCCAACGCCCGCCAATCCGTCGGCGGACGCTTCTCCAACAACGGCACCCTGATGATCCGCGTACAGTGCGGGCAAGGCATCTGCTTGCCCGCCAAGGCGACCTCCGCCTGTACCGGCTCATCGCACTGCGGACACCGGAAATCGATTCGGCTGGGCGCCGCCGGCGGCGGGGCCGATTCCGGGGCCTTGGACTCCCCCTGTCCGCTGGCCGGCGCTTTCACGGGCCGATCGGCCTTCTCCGGCGGTGCTTTTGCCGCCGGCGCCGGCCGCTCCCGCAGGGCAGCGGCCGCCGATCCCTCCACGTCCGCCGGCGGCGCTCCGGAGGCCGGGATGGTCACCGGCTGCTTGCACTTGGGACACTGGCCGCGTCGGCCCGCCAAATTGGCTTTGACCACCAGCCCTGTCTTGCAGTGGGGACAGTGGAACTTGATCGTCATGCTGCGTCCCTCGCCGGGCGTTTTCGTCCTTTCTCGCGCCTCGCCGGTTGCCTGTCAAGAGAGCGCCCGGATAAGCGGCCTTGCGCCGCATCGCCCCGAACGGTTCCCCTCCCTCACGAAGTCCCAAATTGCCGATCGCCCGCGTCGCCCAGTCCGGGAACGATAAAGCATTGCTCGTTGAGGTGGCTGTCCACGGCGGCGAGGTGGATCGGCACGTCGGGGTGGGCACGCGACAAGGCGGCCACGCCTTCCGGAGCGGCGATCAGACCCAGGAATTTGATCCGCCGCACGTTCCAATCTTTCAGGATGCGAATGGCCGCCACCGCCGAGCCGCCGGTGGCCAGCATCGGGTCCACGACCACGGCCAAATCGAAGTTCGGGGTCGGCGGGAGCTTGTTGTAATACGTCACCGGCTGCCGCGTCTGTTCATCCCGGTATAACCCCAGATGCCAGACGCACGCCCAGGGCACCATGTCGAGGATCGATTCCGCCATGCCCAAGCCCGCGCGGAGGATCGGGACCAGACCGATGGCTTCGGCAATCCGGTGACCGACGTGCTCAGCCAACGGCGTGACCACCCGTCGCGGCAGCAGCCGCAAGTCCCGCGTCGCCTCGGCAAACAGCAGCCGCGATAGCTCCCGCACCAGCACCCGGAACAGTTGGGGCTCCGTGCTCCGGTCCCGCAGGAGCGTCAACTGATGGCTGACGAGCGGATGTTCTGAGACAAAGACGTTGGCCATGACCCCGCCCTGGACATGATGCCCGGCCGCGAGCCGAGCCACCAGGAGCATTGTACCATCCGCTGCCGCCGCGGCAGCCCGGTGGCGACCGCGGCGGGCGCACCGATCGTTTTTGGGGCGGGGTGATCGCTCCAGGCGACGTTTTTTCTCCGCTTCCGCCAAGTCCTCGTTTCGCACCGCCGATTCATCGTCTCGCGCTCGCGGTGTGCCGAGCATGCGTCTCAGACCTCACAGGAGCGCGAAGCCATCAATCGCCGCTCCCCGACGCTCCCGCGGCCCGCAGTTCCGCGAGGGACGTCCATCGCGGCCACCGCCTTTGACCCCGGCCATCCGCCTGTCGTATACTGACAACGTTTACACTCTCGACCGCAAATGCTCGCCTCGTTGCACTTGGAGTTTCGCCGTCATGGCTGCCGACGTCATCCGCCGGATGCAATCTCTCTTTCAGCCCCCGGCTTACTCGTCCACCGATTGGGTGTGGCATCCCTCGGTGGATGTCTATCGCACCCGCGATGGCTGGCTGGTCAAATACGATTTGGCCGGCGTTCGGCCCGAGGACATCGAGGTCAGCGCCGTCGGCTCGCGCTTGACGGTGCGAGGCGTCCGCCGCGATTGGGGAGTGGAGGAGGAATGCTGCTGCTGGTTGATGGAGATTGCTTACAGCCGATTTGAACGCACCTTGGAGCTTCCCGGCGACCTGGAACGGTCGCGGCTGGTGGTGGAGCACCGCGACGGCATGTTGCTGATCCGCATCCGCAAGGAGGAGCGTGCCTGATGCCGCCCGACCCGTCTCCCGGCACCGTTCTCACCCTCCCGGTGCTGCCGCTGAAAAACACCGTTCTCTTCCCGTACCTGTTCATGCCCTTGGCCGCGGGTCGGCCCGCCTCCTTGGCCGCCATCGAAGCGGCCCTCAGCAGCGAGGACAAAACCTTCGTCGCCGTCGCCCAGCGCGATGCCAGCGTTGATCGTCCCGGTCCCGACGACCTGTACACGGTCGGCACGCGGGCCGTGGTGAAGAAAATGGCCCGCAGCGACGAGACCGTCGAGCTCCTGGTCCAGGGGATCGAGCGGGTCCGGATCCTCGAAATGGAGCAGACGGAGCCTTTCTTCAAGGCGCGGGTGCAGGCCCTCCCGGCGCCGGACGACAAAGGCACCGAGGTCGACGCCATGTTCCGGGCCGTGCTCGAGATGGCCCGGCGGGCCTTGGAATTGGCCCAGCCCCAAGGGCAGTTCAACCTCGAGCAGCTGGTCTCCCAGGCGGGCGATCCGCTCCGCCTGGCCTACATGTTCGGCTCCATGCTCAGCCTCGAAGTGGCCAAGGAGCAGGCCCTGCTGGAGGCCAACAGCCGCCTGGAAGCCCTGCGCCTGCTGCACGGCTACCTCGCCTACGAGGTCCAGGTCCTCGAACTGCGGCAGAAGATCGCCAGCCAGGCCCAGAGCGAGATGACCAAAGAGCAGCGCGACTACATGCTCCGCCAGCAGATGCGGGCCATCCAGGACGAACTGGGCGAAAAGCCCCCCGAAAAGGCGGAAATCGATCTGCTGCGGAAACGCCTCACGGAAGCCGACCTCCCCGACGAGGTGCGCAAGGAGGCGGAACGCGAGCTGAATCGCCTGGAGCGGATGCCGGCGGCAGCCCCGGACTTCCAGCTGACCCGCACCTACCTGGAGCTGATCCTGGAGCTGCCGTGGCGGAAACGCACCGTCGATACCATCGACCTGGCGCAAGCACGCCAGGTGCTCGACGAGGACCACTACGACGTGGAGGAGATCAAAGACCGCATCCTTGAGCACTTGGCGGTACTCAAGCTCAATCCGCAGGCCAAGGCCCCGATCCTGTGTTTCGTCGGGCCGCCCGGCGTCGGGAAGACATCGCTCGGCCAGTCGATCGGCCGGGCCATGGGGCGGAAGTTCGAGCGTGCCAGCCTGGGCGGCCTGCACGATGAGGCCGAACTGCGGGGCCACCGCCGAACCTACATCGGGGCCATGCCCGGACGCATTATCCAGGCCATCCGCCGCGCCGGGGTCAACAACCCGGTGCTGATGCTCGACGAGGTGGACAAACTGGGCCGGGATTTCCGCGGCGACCCGGCCGCCGCCCTCCTGGAAATCCTCGATCCAGCCCAGAATCACTCCTTCCGCGACAACTACCTCGACCTGCCGTTCGACCTCTCCGGCGTGTTTTTCATTACCACCGCCAATACCCTCGACACCATTCCCAAGCCGCTGCTCGACCGCATGGAGGTGCTGCGCCTGGCCGGCTACAGCGAAGAAGAGAAGGCTATCATCGCCCGGCGTTACCTGCTGCCCCGGCGGCTCAGCGAGGCCGGGCTGAAGCCGGAGCAGCTTACGATCCCCGACGATACCTTGCGGCGGATCATCAGCCGCTATACCCGAGAGGCAGGTTTGCGGCAGTTGGAACAGATGCTCGGGCGATTGGCCCGCAAGGCCGCCTTCCATTTCGCCTCGGGGCGGACCGAGCCGATCACGGTGTTGCCGGGCGACCTCCCGGAATATCTCGGGCCGGAGCGCTTCCGGCCCGAGTTGGCCCGCTCGGCGTTGCCGCCAGGGGTGGCGACGGGCCTGGCCTGGACGGAAAGCGGCGGCGAAGTTTTGTATGTGGAAGCCAGCTTGCTGCCGCGTGGGCGACGCCTTCGGCTGACGGGCCAGCTGGGCAACGTCATGCGCGAATCGGCCTTGGCGGCGCAGAGCTTCGTCTGGGCCCACGCCGATCGCCTGGGCATCGACCCCAAAGAGTTCAGCCAGACCGGCGTGCACATCCATGTCCCCGCCGGCGCCGTTCCCAAGGACGGCCCGTCCGCCGGCGTCGCGATGGTCACCGCCCTGGCCTCTCTCTACAGCGGCGTCCCCGCCCGTTCCGATACCGCCATGACTGGCGAAATCACCCTGACCGGTCTGGTCCTCCCCATCGGCGGAGTCAAGGAAAAGGTGTTGGCTGCCCACCGGGCTGGCATCCGTCGAGTGATCCTTCCCAAGGAAAACGAGAAGGACTTGCCCGAGTTGCCGGCGCAGGTGCGGCAGGAGGTGGAGTTCGTGTTCGTCAGCCAGATCGACGAAGTGCTCGCCGCAGCCTTGACGCGGATACCCAGCCCGAAGGCCGCGGCCGCGGCGGCGTCGTGAGTGCGACATCGGTTTTGCATGGCCAGCCTGACATTTGATTACGACGTGGTGGTCGTCGGGGCCGGGCACGCCGGCGTGGAGGCGGCCCTGGCAGCGGCGCGCCTGGGTCTGCGCACGGCCCTGCTGACCCTCAATGCCGACACCGTCGCCCAGATGAGCTGCAACCCCGCCATCGGCGGAGTGGCCAAAGGGCAGATCGTCCGCGAGATCGACGCCCTGGGCGGCGCCATGGCTCAGGTCATCGACGCCACCGGCATCCAATTCCGCATGCTCAATCGCACCAAAGGCCCGGCCATGCACTCGCCCCGCGCCCAGGCCGATAAGAAGCTCTACCAATTCACCATGAAACACCGCGTCGAGGCACAGCCCAACCTCACGCTCCGCCAGGAAATTGTCGAAGCGCTCCGCATCCGCGACGACGACGGGCATCGCCGCGTCGAAGGGGTCGTGACCCGCGGCGACCTCTTCTACCGCGCCCAAGCCGTGGTCCTCACCACCGGGACTTTCCTCAAGGCCCTGATGCACATGGGCGAAACCAAGACCCGGGGCGGCCGCGCCGGCGACCCATCCGCCGAAGCCCTGTCCGACAGTCTAACGGCCTGCGGCTTTGAGCTGGCCCGGTTCAAGACCGGCACGCCCTGCCGGCTCAATGGCCGAACCATCGACTTTTCCAAGACCGAGCCCCAGCCGGGAGACCCCGAGCCAAGGCCTTTCAGCTTCGCCACCGAGCGGATCACGCAGCCGCAGCTCGATTGTTACATCACCTACACGAACGAGGCGGTCCATGAATTGATCCGGCAGAACCTTCATCGGGCGCCGATGTATTCCGGACAGATCAAGAGCCGCGGGCCGCGGTATTGCCCGTCGATCGAAGACAAGGTGGTGCGCTTCGCCGACAAGGAACGGCATCAGATTTTCCTCGAACCCGAGGGTCGGAACACGCTCGAGTTTTATTGCAACGGTATCAGCACCAGCCTGCCCAACGACGTGCAGGCGGCGATGCTGCGGTTGATTCCGGGGTTGGAGAAAGCCGAGGTGTTGCGCTGGGGTTATGCCGTCGAGTATGACTACGCCCCGCCGACGCAGCTGTGGCCGACGTTGGAGACGAAGCGGGTCGCTGGCCTGTATTTTGCCGGGCAGATCAACGGCACCACCGGGTACGAGGAAGCGGCCGCCCAGGGGTTGATGGCCGGCATCAACGCCGCCCTGAAAATCAAGGGCGAGCCGCCGCTGGTCCTCGACCGCAGTCAGGCATACATCGGTGTTCTCATCGACGACCTGGTGACGCGCGGCGTCGATGAGCCGTACCGCATGTTCACCTCACGGGCCGAATACCGCCTCCTCCTGCGCCACGACAATGCCGACCGTCGGCTGACGCCGCTCGGCCGACGCATCGGCCTGGTCAGCGACGAAGCCTGGGAGCGGCTGCAACGCAAGGAGGCGGCCATTGCCCAGCTGACGGAATTCCTCCGTTGCAAGCGGCACGGCACCGACACCCTGGAGCATCTGTTGCGGCGGCCTGATGTCGACTGGCACCGGCTCTGCGAGGTGGAGCCGTCCCTGCGGAGTTGGCCCGCCTCCCCGGAAGTCATCGAGCAAGTCGTGCTGGAGACGAAGTACGCCGGCTACATCGACCGCCAAGCGGCACAGATCGAGCGCTTTGCACGGCTGGAATCGAAGCCGATCCCGCCACACTTCGATTACTCGGCGGTGCCGCAGCTGCGGGCGGAAGCCCGCGAGCGGCTGTCGCGTGTGCGGCCGGCCAGCCTCGGCCAAGCTAGCCGGATTAGCGGCATTCATCCCGCTGACCTGGCGGTGCTGCTGTTATACCTGCGCTGAGCTGTTACCAGCGGACCGAGCCATCGTAGCGGCCAAAGACATCGACCAGGGCCGCCATGATCTCGCCGACGGTGCAGCGTGCCTCGGCGGCGTCCAACAGCACCGGCATGAGATTTTGCCGCGTGGCGGCGACCCGACGCACCGCCTCTAGCTGCCGCCGCACCTCTCCGGCCTCTCGTCGCTTTTTCATGGCACGCAGCCGCGCTACCTGTTCCTGCTCGACGGCGGCATCGATGACCAGTGTCTCGATCGGCTTTTCCTCCGGCTCCTGAAACGCGTTGACGCCGACGATGATTTTCCGACCGGCGTCAATGTCTTGCTGGTAGGCGAAGGCGGCCTCGGCGATTTCCCGGCGGATGAAGCCGTTGTCGATGGCCCGGATCATGCCGCCTTGGGCGGCGATCCGGTCGAAGTAGTCGCGCGCCTGTCGCTCCATCTGGCGGGTCAGCGTCTCGACGAAGTAGCTGCCGCCCAGCGGATCCACGGTGTTGGTGACGCCGGTTTCATATGCCAGCACCTGCTGGGTTCGCAGGGCCAGCGTCACGGCGTGCTCGGAGGGGAGGGCCAAGGTCTCGTCCATGCTATTGGTGTGCAATGACTGACATCCCCCCAGCACCGCCGCCAGGGCCTGGTAGGCGACGCGGATGAGGTTGACCTCGGGCTGTTTGTCCTGGAGGGTGCAGCCCGCGGTCTGGGCGTGGAAGCGGAGCTTCCACGACGCCTCCTGCTGGGCACCGTAGCGGTGCCGCATGGCTTCCGCCCAGATCCGCCGCGCCGCGCGATATTTGGCCACCTCCTCGAAGAGGTCGTTATGGGCATTGAAGAAGAAACTGAGCCGCGGCGCGAAGGCATCGACCGGCAAGCCGCGGTCGAGGCAGGTTTCGACATAGTGGAATCCGTCGGCCAGGGTGAAGGCCAACTCTTGGACGGCGGTCGAGCCGGCCTCGCGGATGTGGTAGCCGCTGATGCTTACCGTGTTCCACTGCGGCACATGGTGGGTGCAGAACTCAATGAGGTCGCAGACGAGGCGGACATGCGGCTCAGGGGGAAAGACGAATTCATTCTGGGCGTGGAATTCCTTGAGGATGTCGTTTTGGATGGTGCCCCGGAGGAGGCGCCAGTCGATGCCGCGATCACGGGCATTGGCCAAGAAGAAGGCCATGATGACCAGGGCCGGGGCGTTGATGGTCATGGAGACCGACACCTCGGCGAGGTTGATGCCGTCGAACAGGTCGCGCATGTCCTCGACGGTGTCGATGGCGACGCCGAGCCGGCCGACCTCGCCCAAGGCCCGGGGATCGTCGCTGTCGAGGCCCATCAGGGTGGGGAGGTCGAAGGCTGTGCTCAGGCCAGTCTGGCCTTTGGCGAGGAGGAACTTGAAGCGTTCGTTGGTCTGCCGCGGCGTGCCGAAGCCGGCGAATTGCCGCATGGTCCACAGGCGGCTGCGGTACATACTGGCGTGGACGCCCCGGACGAAGGGGTATTGGCCCGGGTAGCCGAGTTCGGTGTCGGGGTTGAAGTCGGGGAGGTGGGCTGGCGTGTACAGGGCCTCGATGGGCATGCCGCTGACGGTGGTGGGGGGCTGGGG
>JANWYO010000291.1 GCA_025055215.1 Gemmataceae bacterium | reverse complement strand
GCCCGGGTGTCGCCCCGCGGCCGCCCCCGCCGCGGGGCGGGGGGCGGGGGGCCGGGGGGGGGGCGGCGGGGCCGAGGGGGTGGTGTTGCGCCGGCTGTTGGGGGCGGCGCCGGCGTGGGCCGGCGCCGCCTCGGCCCGGTTCGGCCTGGTCGGGGGGTGCTTCCTGGTGGGCATCCTGCTCTTATGGGCCGGGAGCATCCTGTTTTTCCGCGACCCGAGACGCATCATCCCCAAGGATCCCAAAGCGTTGCTCAGCCCCGCCGATGGCACGGTCACGGACGTGGGCGAGGTCGAAGACCCCGACTTTCCCGGCGGCCGCGCTTTCCGCATCAGCATTTTCCTCTCCATCTTCGACGTTCACATCAACCGCGTACCGCGCACCGGCCGGATCGTCGCCCTCCGCTATCTTCCGGGAGAGTTTCTTGACGCCCGCCTTCCGAGATGCATCGGCTGCAACGAGCAGATGTGGATCGACCTCGAGGAGGCGAACCCGCCTCGGCTCCTTCGCATCAAGCAGATCGCCGGCGCCGTGGCGCGGCGCATCGTGTGCGAGCTGCGGCCCGAGCAGCGGGTCGAAGCGGGTGAGCGCTTCGGCATGATCAAGTTCGGCTCGCGCACGGAGGTCCTGCTGCCGCTCGGTGAGCCGTTCGATGTGGCTGTTCAGCCCGGGGTGAAGGTCAAGGCGGGCAGCAGTGTGCTGCTGCGATTTGTCCGCTGAGGTTCACGCTTGGCCGGCGTGGTGCTCGGCCATGACGGCCAATTCGGTGAGTTTGGCGGCGGTGACGCCGATCCGCTCGAAGCATTCGGCGACGATGCTGTTGGGTGCCGTCAGCAGACTGATAAGCATGTCCATCGGCGTGATGGAGCGACGGCGGTGCTCGGCCGCCCGCTGGGCGGCCTCGCGCAACAGCCGAATGACGTTGTCGGAGAGGAATTCGCGATGCAAGCACAGGGGTGCGTCAGCCACCCCCTCTTCCAGGTGGAACAACTCCTGAAACTGTGTCAACAGAAAGCGTAGGTCAGCTCCGAGCCGCTCGCCCCAGTTACGCACGCTCGCGTCCGGATCGACGAGCAACCCCATGAAAACGTGAGGACTGCGGATGCTCTCCCAGCGCGTCTCCCGCGCCAGCCGCATCGCCTCCCGCAAGGCATGGGCAGCGGCCTTGTTCAGCAGCTCAGGCCGGAGGCGGCCGTTGGGCTGAAAAATGTCGTCACTCCATTGCTCGGGTATCTCCATGCTGACAATCCTTTTCCTGCGGCTAGGAGTCGCGAGTGGGACAAACCTGGACGAACTTCACGGGAACTGGATCGATTGATCGGCTCAGGACTCGCATGGTGGCCGAAAGGCTTGGCACGATCGCCGTCGTACCAACTCGGCCTCGTCATTTCATTTTGAGCACCTGGTGGCACGTTCGGCAACGCCGTTGGTGCAAGCGAACCTGTTTTTGACACTTCGGGCAGCGTCTGAATCGATTCTTGCGAACGTGCTTCTTCCTCGGTCGCAACGGCATCGCTCGATCTCCCTATAAGGGTGGCGACATCCAAGGCTTTTCCTAAACTGCTCGTATGATAGGTTCTGTGGCCGCCGGAAGCAACGTCGGAACCAAGAAAGGGTGTCCCCCTGGATTTCGGCGGAGCGAGAGCGCAGCGGCGGAGAGGGATTGATCGGTTCGCGCTCGCGCGAGGACGGGAGAAGGGTGCTGGACACACATTAATCGCGAACCGAGGTTTTCGGTAGTGCAAACCGAGGAAAAGGCGGGGAGTGGCGAAAAACGGCCGTCCGGCGCGCTCAACCCCGCCGCAAACGACAGGTTTACACGCAAAAACCACGGCCTTCGGCCATTTCGGGAATTCTCCGGGGGCCGTGTGCCCGGCACGCTCCCGGCGTCAGGCGCGGCGAGGCTGCGCTCCGCCGCCTTAAGGGCGGCGGCCGATGGCGGTGCCTGCCGAATGGCGCATAATAACAACTTAGCTACGACACCTGCATTCTGCGGAAGCCGGGCCGGCGCGACGGGGAGACATTTGTGATGAAAGGAAGACGCTGGCTCGTCGTGGTGTTGGCAGTCGCGGGAGGCACCTCGCTGGCCGCAGGAGATGGCCCCGAGCCGCTGCGGGTGACGGACACCGCCGATAAGGTGCACGTTCTTAAGAACTGGAAAATCACGCTGGGGACCCGCCGTCTTGATTGGCTTGTCCCGGGTGAGTCGCGCCCGGGTGGCGGCAACAACGCCGCCGTTGCCGGTCCCGAGGCGCTGGTGCTTCGGGAAGACGACTCCATGAATCCGCCGCTGGTGCAGGGGATCACGACCCTGCTGCCGTTGGAGCATGTGCGGGCCGTCCGCTTCGACGCCGAGAAGCAAAGCATGACCGTCGAGCTGATGTCGGGCCCGGAGGCGGTGCATGAAGTGAGAGGGCCAACGAAGTATAAGGATGTCAACAAGTTGGTGATCGAGGCGGAAACCGACCTCGGGACCTTGGGGGTGGCTGAAGCCAAGTTCATCGGCGGCACCAGCAAGGGAACGATCAAGAGCCTCGCCTTTCCGCGGCCTAAGGCCTTGCCGGTGCTCGACAACCTGCCCGTGACGATTGTGGCCAACGACAAGGCCCAGACGGTTCATAAAGCTGCCGACGTGCAGCCGCTCTATCGTCGGGCCGATGGTCGGCACGTCGCCTTGCCGTTCGTGGTGTTCAAGAAAGCGGTCAAGGTGGAGTTGGCGAAGCTGAGTCGGCTGCGGT
>JANWYO010000280.1 GCA_025055215.1 Gemmataceae bacterium | reverse complement strand
AGCCTACAGCGAGCGGTACTAAACGCCCAAGCGTGCCAACCCCCTATAAACTCTTGGCATTTTGGCGCGGTTGGGCGAAAAATCGCCGTAAGTCGTTGCGGTGTAAGGCCGACTCCAAGCGTGCCAAATCAGTTGGCAATTTTGGCACGGTTGGCAACCGTGCCAAATTCTCCAGGGTGGAGGAAAGGTCATGGCGAGCTTGGCCAACTACCGGGGCGGTCGGTGGCGGATTGAGTTCACGGTTGCCCCCCGCGACCGTCGGGCGATTCGTCTCAGCAAGATCAACCGCAAAACCGCGGAGGCCATCGCGCGGCACGTCGAGGCGCTGCTGGCCGCCAAGTTGAGCGGGCAGCCGTTGCCGCGGGATACGGCGGCCTGGCTGGGGGGAATCGGCCAGAAGCTGCGGAGCAAGCTGGCGGCCGTTGGCCTGATCGAGGCGGTGCCTGTGGCCCCGGCCTTGGGTAAGCTGGTGGCGGATTACATCGAGCGTCGCAAGGCAGACTTGCAGGCGTCCACGCTGTCCATCTTCGATCAGGTTCGTCGGCTGCTGGTCCGGTATTTCGGGGAGTCCCGCCCGATCAACACCATTACCCCTGCCGACGCGGCCGATTGGGAACGCTGGCTGGTCACCCAAGGCCGCAGCCGCAACGGGAAGGGGGGCTTGTCGCTGGCCACGGTCCGTAAGCGGGTCCGCCTTGCCAAGACGATTTTCCAAGATGCCGTCGAGCGGGAAGTCCTGATGCGGAACCCCTTCGCCAAGCTGAAGGGTTCGACGCCCCCTTCCCAGCGGCGGGAGTTTGTCCCGGCCGAGGCGATTCATCGGGCAATGGACGCGGCACCGGATGCCGAATGGCGGCTGATTTTGGCCCTGGCCCGCTGGGGCGGTCTACGGATTCCCTCGGAGCTTTTGGCCCTGACGTGGGATTGCGTCGATTGGGAGCGGCAGCGGCTGCGTATCCCCAGCCCCAAGACGGCCCGGGCCGGCAAGCGGTTTCGCGTCATCCCGCTGTTCCCAGAGATTCAGCCGCACTTAGAGGCGGTTTGGGAACGGGCGGAGCCGGGCGTGCCGTGGATCATTACCCGCTACCGGGATACCAACGTTAACCTGCGGACGCAGTTTTTGCGTATCCTTGCCAAGGCCGGGGTCCAGCCGTGGCCGCAGCTGTTCCAGTCGCTCCGCAAGACGCGAGCCACGGAACTGGTCCGGCAATTCCCGCGGCATGTCGCTACGGCCTGGCTGGGGCATACGGAAACCGTGGCGGAGCGTCACTACTGGCAGGTGACGGACGAAGACTACGCCCGCGCCTTGATGCCGGGGGTGGCGCAAAAAGCGGCGCAGCAGGGGGCGGCAGAGGGGGGTTTGGAGGGGAAGCGCGCCGAGGCCCCAATTCCCGAAGCGGTTGGCATGAAGCCAGATGCGGCAACCAAGGGAATAGTGTACAAATTATCAGTGGGCGCTATAGGACTCGAACCTATGACCCCCAGCGTGTCGAGCTGGTGCTCTAGCCAACTGAGCTAAGCGCCCGTCCGGGACATCAACACGATAGGCGCCACGGCACTCCGAGTCAAGGGTCGAAGGCTGGCCGCCACGCCGCCCGCCGCAGCATGGGAACCTATGCTGCGGGGGACAACCTCAGTGCGCCAAAGAGTGCCCCATCCGAAAATCACGTCCTCTGGGAACGGGTGCCACTGTCGTTCGACTGTGGACATGTAAAGCAGTTTCCGATCGACCCAACTCCTCAAAGCACCCTTTCATTTCACCCCGTCTCATCACGATTAAAGGCGTGCCGCGGCTGGCCATTGATCACCTGGATGGGGAACCGTGGCGCGGAATGTGAGGTGGCCGGTCGTCGGGAGCCAAGGGTCGGAGGCTGGCCATTGGTCGCTGGGGTGGTAAACCAGCAGGCGACGGTCGATGCCAAGGGAGCGGCTGTGTTTCGACACGCGGTTCGGTCAGGCATGTAGGCCGAGGTGGTCCTTGGACTTTCTCAGGATGGCTGGCGATGGCGGTGCGGACGCTGCGAGTGACTCTCAACGGCACGGGTTTCGCCGCCGAGTACACGGCGGCGTGTTACAGCCTGATTCCCCATAAGAACGGTGTGGTGATTGAGCTGGCGGGCGTGACCTCGGGGCGTCTGGAGCGAGCGGAGGCATTTGCCCGTGCCCGGGGCATTCGCCGGGCATACGCCAGCCACGGCGACATGGTCGCCGAGGTTCGCCCCGACATCGACAACATCTGCTGTGCCAACTATGCGCATGGGCCCTATGTCCGCGAGGCGGCGAAAGCAGGCGTGCCGGTGATCGTGCTGGAGAAGCCGCCGATCATCTGGCCGGGGTATGCGGAAAACCGGGAGGCGCCGCCAGCCGTCCGGACGCAGGAGACGATGGCCGCGTTTGCGGAAGTGCTCGACGCCGTGCGGTTGGGGGGCAGCCGGCTGCTGTACGCGGAGGACTTTGTCTACCTCGATGGCATCAAAGGGTTTGTCGAGCTGTTGGGGGAAGCGATCCCGCGGGGCAAGGGAAGGATCCTGTACCAGCGAGGGACGTGCGCTCACCAGGGATCGCACGCCGTTGCTTATGACACGCCCTCGCAGTCGGGGGGTGGGGCGCTGTTCAACAAGGCTTGCCACCCTCTGGGACCGTGCCTCTACCTCAAGCAAGCTGAAGGTATTCTCCGCGATGGGCGACCGATCCGGCCGCGGCGGGTTGCTGGCGTGGCCATGCAAGTGCTGAAACATCAACCCCTCTCCGCGGGGGAGCACTTCCGCGTGATGCAGAACGTGGACGATTTCGGCCGGCTGACGGTCGTTTTCGAGGACCACACCATTGCCGAGGTGTTGGGTCACGACCTGAGTATCAGTGGCATCCGCAACGAGGTGTCGATCATTGCCGATTTCGGCCAGTACGACCTGCGTGTCAATCCGAACAACGAGAACGAGCTGTTTCTGCCGGACGGCCAAGTGGCGGGCAATCTTCTTTTTCGAGAGAAGCTGCCGACGCCGCAAGGGACCAGTTTCCCCAGGCCGAACCAGTTTCACTCGCACGGTTACGTCAACGAGATCAACGACGCGGTGGAGTGTGCCCTGGAGCCAGGGCGAGCGCCGCAGTCCGGTCCGATGCTGGCTTGGGACACCTTGGCTGTGCTGATGGCGGGCTACGAGTCAAGCGCGGCTGGCGGTCAATTCATTGACCTGCAACCGTACCTGAAGGCCCGGGAATTCGAGCCGTGGGAACTTCCCGATCCGCGGCGTTTTGGGGCGGTGTTTCAGCGACGGGGTTGAGGGCGGCGGTCTGGGTGACCGCCGCCCGGGATGGGCCGCGGTGCTGGGGGGGCACCTGTCTGCGGTAACGGCGGCGCGAGCAATGGAGAGCCGCTTGGTTTCCCAGCTCTCGTGATCGGGGGCGTTAATGGGGGCCCCCGGGCAATATTGGGGATGCACCGATCGTTTCGGATAGGGTTGGGTGCCCCAGTCGACGGTTTTTCCCCAACCCCCGCCCGTTCCTCGGGTTCTCGCTCCTTGCGTGCCCAGCAGGCACCCGGAGCGTCACGCGCGCGAACCAACCAATCCTTCTTCGCCGCTGCGCCCTCGCCCCGCCGAAATCCAGAGGGCCCCCCGAGTTGGTATAGGAAGCCTCTCCGGGGCATCGTATAATCCGGCCGGGTGGAAGCTCGCGGTCGAGGAAGGAGCCTCGTCGTGGCCGACGTCTCCGGCGGGCTGGTGGTGGAATCGTACAAGCTGACGAAGATCTACCAGAACCGCCAGATTGCCCTCAACGACGTGACGATCCAGGTGGAGCGGGGCTGCATCCTGGGGTTGCTGGGCCCCAATGGCGCCGGCAAGACGACGTTTTTGCGCCTGATCCTCGGGCTCCACCGGCCGACGGCGGGTTGGGTCAAGGTCTTCGGCAAGACGATGTCGCCCAACGCC
>JANWYO010000160.1 GCA_025055215.1 Gemmataceae bacterium | reverse complement strand
GGTGGCCTCCAACCGCCGCATCATCGGCCCCGACGGCAGGTCCAAATACTCCCGGACCAGCGCCACCAAAGATCCGGCCATCCGCGCCGAACCGGAAGGGCTCATCGACCCCTGGCTCAAGACACTCAGTTTCTGGAACGGCGATCGGCCCCTCGTCGCCATGCATTACTACGCCACCCATCCGATGAGCTATTACGGCGACGGACGAGTCAGCAGCGATTTCTGCGGGCTGGCGCGGCAAAAGCGCCAGGACGACGATCCGAGCGTTTTCCAGATTTATTTCACCGGCTGCGCCGGGAACATCACCGCCGGGAAATACAATGATGGTGCCCGCGAGAATCGTCCCGTCCTTCGCGACCGCATCTACCAGGCCATGCGCTCGGCTTGGACCACCACGCAGCGCCTACCCCTGATCGGCTGGCAGTGGCGGGTCGAGCCGCTGAAGCTTCCGCCTCGCGCCGAGCCGAGCTTCGGCACCGAACATAGCCGGAAAGTCGTCGCCGACCCGAAACAAAGCGTCGCCCGTCGCAACAATGCCGCTTTGCAACTGGCGTGGCTTAAACGGATCGACCAACCCATCCCCGTGACCTGTTTGGACCTCGGTAAGGCCCTGGTGGTCCACCTCCCAGGGGAGCCGTTCGTCGAATATCAGCTTAAGGCCCAAGAGCTGCGGAAGGATGCTTTCGTGTGCGTGGCCGGCTACGGAGACGGTGGCCCCGGGTACATTCCTACCAACAAGGCCTATCTCGAAGGCGGTTACGAGCCGACCGTCGCCTTGGGTGCCCCAAGCGAGGAACTGATGATACAAACGCTGGCGCGGGTGATGCAGGCCCCTGCGAAGTGACTGTCGGACAGCGGCTGGAAGGCGGAAGGCCCCAAAAAGTCCGATCCGTCGCCCAGGGGACGACGGATCGGCGTTCAGTGTCGGGGTCGGAAAGCCGAGTCGCTCAGCGGTACCCGTAGGCCGCCAGCTGGTAGGCCAGCATCGGGTTGTACCCGTAGCCGGCATAAGCGCCGTAATAGCCGGGAAAGTACGCTTGGTAGCCATAGGGATACGGGTAGTACCCGGCTTGCTGGATGGCTCCCATGCCGAACAGGGCCGGCGGATAATACCAGCTGGTGGTGTTGGGGTTGACCGGCGTCGGGGCTGGCGGCGTGTAGCTGGGGGTGGAGGAAGGCGCTGCCGACGGCATGCGGGTTCCCTGCTGGTAGACGGTCGCGGCGGGAAGGTGACCCAGCGTCCAGGCGTCGCAGCCCAGGGCGTCGGCAGTGCAGCAAGTCGGACCGCAGGGGGCCGGACAGCCCGGGAGACAACACGGCGCCGCGCAACAGCCGTCGCACACCAGATTGCCGCAGCAGCAGGGGCTGAAGGCGTTGTACGGCCGGCAGCAGATGGTGTACTTGTAGCAGCATTTGCAGCAGCAGCGACGGCCGAAGGCCAGCGCTCGCTCCGAAGCCAGCCCCGCGACGAGCAGACTCAGGAAAGCAATCGCCGTTAATTTGTTCATGGTGGTTGAGGCCCTTTCTAGGTTCCGGCGGTCGGCCTCGGCCATCATCCTGACGATGGCGGGCGCACGCCCGTTACTCCCATCGGAAACTTAGCCGACAACCATCACGGCGGCGGAGACCCGGGCGCAAGAAGGGTCCTTTCCGAGCCAGTTCGAAAAGACAGAATTGGCAGATTGCGACTGAGCGATCGCTCGTGCACAGTTTGCCGAGCCAAAGCCGCCCCGGCCCAAGTTTGCCTCAAGACTGGGCGATCGGCTGCCGTCGGGGGCGGTAGGTGGCCACCGCGTCGAGATCCAGCGGGGCCTCGTGGCGGAGACGCCATTTCTCGACGGCCATCGCCGCCATGGCGGCGTTGTCGGTACAGAGCTTCATAGGAGGGATGAACAGCTCGGCCTGTTCCTCCTGGGCCATCCGCTCCAAGGCTTGGCGGAAGGGCCGGTTGGCGGCCACGCCGCCGCCCACCGCCAGGCGATGCAGTCCAGTCCGTCGCAGGGCCTGACGCGATTTTTCCACCAGCACGTCGATGACCGCTTGCTGGAAGCTGGCGGCCAAGTCGGCGCGCCACGGCCCTGGTGGCGGTGGGGACACGGGCCGGGTCGCGTCCTGGCCGCGAACCGTGTACAACACGGCGGTCTTCAAGCCGCTGAAGCTGAAATCCAGCCGCTCGTCCTTGAGAAACGCCCGCGGAAAGTGGAAGGCCTGGGGGTTGCCCGTGGCGGCTTCGCGCTCGATGGCCGGTCCCCCCGGAAAGCCCAACCCGAGGATGCTGGCCACCTTGTCGAATGCCTCGCCCGCAGCATCGTCGAGCGTGGCGCCCAGCAAGTCGAACTGCAACGGGTTGGGGCAATGAAACAGAGACGTGTGCCCGCCGCTGACGACGAGGCCGACACAGGGGAAAATGTCGCGGCCGGCCGCCAGCCGGGCCGCGTAGACGTGGGCCTCGATGTGATTAACGTCGATCAGCGGCACTTCCAGCGCCAGCGCCAGCATCTTGGCGGCGCTGACGCCGACCAAGAGCGCCCCCACCAGCCCCGGGGTGTTGTGAACCGCGACGGCGCCGATGTCGCGCAGGCCGATCCCCGCTTGCCGCAGGGCCTCGTCGATCACCGGCAATAACCGCTGGAGGTGGGCGCGAGCGGCCACCTCCGGCACCACGCCGCCAAACCGCGCGTGCAGGTCGGTCTGCGAGGCGATGACGTTCGCCAAGATGGCAGGCTCTTCCGTGAAGACCGCCGCCGCTGTCTCGTCACACGACGTCTCAATCGCCAGGAAATACATCGAGGCTCCCCTGTGCCGACTCAGTGCTGGCTTGTCCTGGCCTGGTCGTTCACCGGTTCAGGGCACCGACGCCAGGGCCGGCTGCCGCTGCGGAGGCTCCTCCCGCACCGCCCGCGGCGGTGCCGTCGGCTCCACCCAGCGGCGGCTCTGCCGGAAAAAGGTCAGCGGGTTGTCATAAACCACCCGCCGAATCGCCTCCTCGCTGTGTCCCCGCCGCCGCATTTCCAGGACGAACTCCGGCACCGCCAGCGGATTGGACTTGCCCCAATCACCCGCGGAATTGACCAAGATGCGCTCAGTCCCCACCATCTCGACGATGTCGGCGGCCCGCTCCGGCGTGCACTTGGTGGTCGGATACAGGGTCATACCGCACCAGAACCCGTTGTCCAACGCCAGCCGCACCGTGTGTTCCTCCACGTGATCGAGACACACCCGCTCCGGGCGAACGCGGCGGTCGCCCTTGAGCATGTCGATGATCATCCGCGTCCCTTTGTACTTGTCTTCCAGGTGCGGCGTGTGGATGAGGATCAGTTCGCCGGTGCGAAGCGCCAGGTCCACATGCTCCTGGAAGACGATGGCCTCGTTGCGGGTGTTCTTGTTGAGGCCAATTTCGCCAATGCCCAGCACGTTTGGCCGCTCGAGGAACTCGGGAATCATGGCGATGACTTCACGGCTGAGGGAGACGTTCTCCGCTTCCTTGGCGTTGATGCACAGCCAGCTGAAGTGGCGGATTCCGAACTGAGCCGCCCGCTTCGGCTCGAACTCCGTCAGATGGCGGAAGTAGTCGCGAAAGCCGTCCACCGAGCCCCGATCGAACCCTGCCCAAAACGCCGGCTCGGAGACCGCGATGCAGCCACATTGGGCCATGCGGTGGTAGTCGTCCGTGACGCGGGAGATCATGTGGATGTGCGGATCGATGTAGTTCATGGTATCCAGTGCCTCCGGGGGACCCAGCCAAGAATCCCGACCGCGCCTGTGTTTGAAGATAGCAGACCCGCGGCCGGAAGAAAACCGCCTCCCCGTAACCCACCGTCCGCCGATTGAACCCGCGCCGATGACGCATCCCGCGGGATACGCTGGGTTCCGCCTTGCACTATCTCGGCGCCCGCGGAACTGCCCCACTCTCACGCTCGAAGACCCTTGTTGCACTCGCATGCCCCCGGCAAGCACTCGCCATCGCTGTCCGACTTGACTTCTACGAATACACTGAATAGTGTATCTTCGGGTAGCTCAGGAGCGACGTCCGTGGCAAGACCAACGCCGCCATGTCCCACAAAAATCAGCCTGAGGCAGCGGCGATGCATGACTGAGGAACAAGCGGCCTCGGTGGAAGCGTTGTTCAAGGTGCTGGCGAACGACACCCGGTTGCGTTTGCTGCACGAAATCGCCCGGCGGGACGAAGCCACCACGTTGGAGTTGGCCGAGACGCTGGAAATGAAGCCCCAGGCGGTGTCGAACCAACTTCAGCGCCTGCAAGACAAGCGCATCGTTGCGGGTCGCCGGGAGGGCAATCACGTCTACTATCGGATCGTGGACAACTGCGTGATCATCCTGCTAGAGCGGGCATTGTGTCTCATCGAGGAGGACGCCAAGCGGGCGCCTGGTGCGCCGAGTTGGTAGCTTTGGTGATTGCGAGAGATCAAGGAGAATCCCATGAATCGGCGTTTGATGCTGCTCTGCGGCGTGGGCGTCCTAACCGGTGTCTTGAGCTGGACCGGAAATCTTCAAAGCTTTGAGCAGCAACCCGGCGATGTCTGCTGTCCCCAATGCGGTAACTGCCGCGCCGCTTGTCTGGCCTGCGTGGCGGCCTGCCTGAACGAAAGCGGGCGGGCGGAGTGCATTCGCCTTTGTCTGGACTGCGCCGACATTTGTGGCACCTGTGAGGCGGTCGCCAGCCGCAAAGGGCCGATGGCGAAGGCCCTGATGGCCATCTGTGCCGAGGCGTGCACCAAGTGCGCGGCCGAATGTGAGAAGCATCGGGAGGATCCAGCGTGCAAGCGCTGCGCCGAGGCATGCCGGGCGTGTGCGAAGGAATGCCAACAGGGGGCTAAGGCAAAGTGACGAATCGGCCTTGGGACCCCGCGTCGGGGAGGGCTGTCCTTTGAGCGGAAGGGCCGGGCATGCCCGGCCCGGCCCCGCTCGTGCAAACGGGACCTGTTGGCAGCACGGAAGGCCTTAGCCAATCGCTTTGGTGATTCACCGCCCCGTGCCTTCCGAAGCGGCGGCCCCGCTGCACTCCGCGGGTGGCGACTCGAGCAACTGGGGGTGAAACAATCCCAGCCGGGTCCGCCGCAGAAGGAAGTCGGCGGGCTGAATGGCCATTTCCTCGTGGCGCTGATACACGAGTTCGGCGCGGATGTCGGGCTCGCCCGACACGATCGGTTGCAGCCACTCGGGACGCTCCGCACCATACGACACCACCCGCGCCGCATGTCGGCCATAGCGCCGCAGCAGATGGCGGGCCGTCGCCTCGCTCAACCGGTTGTCGCGACAAAGCTCCCGCACGGCTCGGCACTCAAACTCTGGCCACGGCTCGTCGGGCGCACCGTCGAGCCGGTGGGAGTGCGTGCGGCACCTTCGCCGCACGCCGAGGCGCCGCACTATGGCGTCGGTAATGACCTCGGCCATGCGGCGGTAGGTCGTGTACTTGCCCCCGATGGCCGAAAGCAGCCCGTTGGCCGACTCGTCCAGCCGAAACTCCCGCGACATGGCCGCCGGCTGGCGTCCCTCGGCACGCCGGAGCGGCCGCAGGCCCACGAAGGTGCTGAGCACCTCGCGCATGCTCAGCGGCGGATGCAGGTAGTGGTTGTGGCCGTTCAGCAGGTAATCGACGTCCGCCGAGGTGACGGTCAACTCATCCGGCGACTCCTCGGTCAAGGTGTCCGTGGTGCCGATCAGTGTCTTGCCCAGCCACGGGATGACGAAGAAAACCCGGCCGTCGTGGGGATGGAGCAGGAGCAGGGCGGCGGACAAGCCGCGGCCAGGAGCGACGAGATGCACTCCCTTGGTCGGTCGCAGACGCGCTTGGCCTGAAAGCCCTGCCAGCCGGGCGACGGCATCGACCCATGGCCCGGCGGCGTTGACGATCTGTCGAGCGTGAATGACGAATTTGCCGCCGCTGAGCCGATCGACCGCCTGAGCGGCGACCAGTCGGCCGGCCCGCTCGACGAAGGCGACAGCCTCGACGTAGTTGGCGACGCACGCTCCTTGTTG
Organism: Gemmataceae bacterium; assembly: GCA_025055215.1. Lineage (GTDB taxonomy): Bacteria > Planctomycetota > Planctomycetia > Gemmatales > Gemmataceae > JANWYO01. Next base: position 3,667 of record JANWYO010000160.1, on the reverse strand, counting down.
GGCCGCCGACCGCAGCACTGCCAGGCAGACCCGCGCATCGTCCATTTGAGCGTCAAGGTAGGAGGCCGCGCCCCTCAGCCCGGCGGCACGCAGGGAGGCGAAGCTACGCCGCAATTCGACGGCGCTCATCGGCCGGCTGCGGCCGATGTGGCCGCGGCCGGCGAGCAGGTCGTAGATCGTCAGCCCCAAGCGCCACTGCCAGCCAGGGACACGGCTATCGCAATAAAACGGGATGACAAATCGCAGGGGCTGAACCAGGTGTGGCGCGTTGTCGAGGAGGAGGCGGCGTTCGTGCAGCGCCTCATAAACCAGCGAGAAATCGCCGTATTCGAGGTAGCGGAGACCGCCGTGCACGAGTTTCGACGAGGCGCTGCTGGTGCCGGAGGCGAAGTCGGCTTTCTCGATGAGGGCGACCCTCAAGCCGCGCAAAGCGGCGTCGAGGGCCACGCCGGCCCCGGTAATGCCGCCGCCGACGATGAGGACATCGAACGTGCCGCGCACCAGGGAATCGAGCGTCCGTCTCATGAAAGTCGGCCAGGAAGACTCGCCACGGCACCGCAGAAAGGCAGGCTCAAGCGTCGTCCGCCGCTCCCAGGCCGATCAGGCTGCACGCAACGATGACGTTCAGCCCCAGCTCGCGCGCCCGGGCGATCAACGCCGGTGACTCGGAACCCGGGTTGAACCAGACCTCCCGCGCCGGCTTGCACGCCAGATCGCCGAGGATCGTTTGACCGACATCCGGGGGGACGTAGACACTGACGACGTCGAGAGCTTCGACCGGAACGTCCCGGATCGAACGATAGGCGGGAATGCCCTCGACGGTGGAAGCGGACGGATGGATGGGAAAGACCCGGTAGCCTCGCTGGGCAAAAGCACGGACGGCGCGATTGCCGAACTTGGCTCGGTTGGTGCTGGCACCGATCACGGCCACCGATAGCGGGGGGGTTGGTTCCATGCGTCGGTCATCCGGGAAGAATAAATGGCCCCCCTCGCCGGGGGCCTGGGGCCACCGGCGAAGAGGGCCACGGGCAAGGTGCGGAGGATCAGACGCGCCCCGTGGTGTCCACGGGCTTGGCGGCGGTTGTCGAAGGCGCGGGTTCGGCCCCTGGCTTGCCGTGGATGGCTTCAAAGACTTCCTGACGATGCACCGGCACTTCCTTCGGCGCCACGATGCCCAGCCGAACCTTGTCGCCGCGGATCTCCACCACCGTGACGGTGATGTCGTTGTTGATCACGATGCTCTCGTTTTTTTTTCTGGACAGTACTAACATCGCCGCCTATCCTTCTCAGCAAGGGGGCCGTTCCTGGTGTTTCTGGCTTCCACGCATCTTCCGACCCGACAAGCTCGGAGGTGAAAAACGCGCCGGTGAAGATCCCCTTCCCCGCTCGAAACCAGCGAATTCTCCGCGGCTGACTGTCAGTCCATAAACCGTCGCTGGGAGTGGCATGAACTCCGGCCGCCGCCTGGAATCTCTCACTTGCCACTCTAACCGGATCATCTCAGGACGTCAAGGGACTGCGAGGACAATATCGTCAATTTTTTGTGTCTTTGGCACGGGTCTTGGCGCGATTTCGCCCGCGAAATCTTCACACGGGGACGGTTTTTGCCGGGTTTTCGAGCATTTTTCGACGGCGAGGACAACGCCGTCCCACGTCAAGGTCGGAGAAAAGACGGATTTTCGGATTTTCGGTAAGATAGGTAATGCTTCGCCAGCTGACGGACCGTCTCGCTGGCGTCGCCGCTCGCCATCTGCTCCAAGCGATCGGCGAAATCGACGCCGTGTTGCTCCACCGCCGCCCGTATCGCCGCTGCTCGAATCGCCGGCTCGGGATCGTGGCTGAGGTGTCGTAGCCAGATTCCCGGCTCCAGTTCCGGGGTTCGTGCCAATCCCTCGAGCAGTTTCAACCGATGTTGCGGACGACTATCGGTCAAGAGTCGGCCACATTGTAAGTGGTTGTCGGTCAAGCCCCTGCCGCGCAGGGCCGCCTCGCACAGTCGTCGGACGTCCGGGTCCGGGTCGTGCAAAGCTCGGAGAAGTTCATCCGAACGCACGACATCCGTCGCCGGCCCCAGTGCAAGCAATACCGCTTGCCGAACCGATGGGGACGGGTCATTTAAGAGAGATGTGAGAGGGGTGAGCAGCTGCATTCGCGGGTGCCGCGCCAGCTGGATCGCGCGGATTCGGTTGGCGGGGTCGATGTCCCGGAGCCCCCAATGGACCCATTCCTTCCCCAAGGCGACTGCCTCGGCATCAGCAGTTACGTCAAGCAGGGCAAGCGATAACGTCATCGCCCGGCCCCGCACGTTGGTGTCGCCTGAGCTCAGGGCTGCCCGGAGCGTCTGCGCGACAGCGAAGCTCGCCTCGGACAACGGCTTGCGCTCGAGCCATACCCGCTCGATTTCCAGAATGGCTTCCTGGCCATATGGCCCCAGCTGCGGGAACCTAGTTGCCAGCTGGTGGAGGAGAGACGAGGCCGCCGGGCCGTGATCCGCCATTATGAGAAGGAGTAGTCCGGAGCGGGCGATATCGCACACGCTCGGATCGGCGCTTGTAAGCCAACCGGCGAGGATAGGGCCGGCGTCTGGGCCGAGCCGGACGATCCGCTGGAGCCAAGTTGCCCGGTTCGCCTTGTCGGAATGCACCAGCCGAAAAACTGTGTATCGGGCGTACAGGTACTTCCGGTTGAGCCCACCCCAGACCATCCCGGCGATCAGCAGAGCGACGACTGAGCCAGAGGCAAGTGTCCGCCATGTAAACCGGAGGCGCGGTCGCATCATGGAATTCCGGAGTTTCGCTTTCGAACGGTAATTACGGCCGATCCCGTCGTTTCGATGAACCAAGCGGCAGTGGGCCGCGTCGGACGCTCCTTATATTTCCCACCTCAATGAATGCAAGGGGAACGGCTGGCGAGGCTTTCGTTCCGCAAAAACCTTCATGCGAACGCAACCGGTACACGATGAATACAGGGAATAGCCGAGCTTGGTGAAACCGGCGAGGGGCCGAAACCTGCCGCGAGGTCGTAAATGGGACGCATCCGCTGGCTGATGGCATCGCTGGGTTTGCTGGCGCTGGTCGGGTCTTGGGCCGACGCCGGGCCACCGGCGTCGTTGCGGCTCTTCCCTTTCACGGAGCGCCGGACGGCACCTTCGGCAGCAGACATCCCATGGTCCGAGCTTCCAGCTGGGAAGCGGGATCGGGTCCGGCAAGTCGTGGAGCAGCCTTCGCTGTACGCCCGCGGGCCGAGTGAGGAATTCACCGGTGATCCGGCATTGTACCGTTGGTTGCTGGCGCACCCGGCCCACACCGCCGCGGCGTGGCGCCGTCTGGGTGTCGAGTGCGTCTGTATCGAGGAAGTAAGTCCAGGCGTTTTCCGCTGTTCGGACGGCGCCGGGTTTGAGGTCCGCTGGGAAACCGTCTATTCCGGCAAAAATTTACACATCTGGTACGCCGAAGGTAACGGCCGTCCGTGTCCCTGGCTTCCCACGGTGCCCGTGCGGGGGGTGGCGGTGCTTCGCCACGGCGGGCGAATCGACCCACTCGGCCGCCCCAATCTGTCTCACCAAGTCGACTTGTTCCTCCAGACCGACAGTCAGATGGCGGCCTTGATTGCCCGGCTCTTGGGTCCGTCGCTCCCCCGCTTGGCCGAGCAGGGGCTGGAGCAGATG
>JANWYO010000158.1 GCA_025055215.1 Gemmataceae bacterium | reverse complement strand
CGGCGTGACGCTCGGCCAACTGGACAGTTTCTTCGCCTACGACCCGGCGTTTCACGGCGGGGTGTTCGTTGGCTGAGGGGGGGCGTGGGGCCGCTGGCGGCCCCACGCCCGCCGCCTTCAACGATGGCAGGCGCTTACGGGCACGCAGGGAGATTGCTCGGTTTGTCCTCGCTGCGCACCTCGCGAGCCTCGTACATCCCCAATGCAAGCGCGAACTGATAAATCAGCGCGGCGGTAGGGAAAACCGCGGCCCGGAACGCTGATCCAACCCCCAACCTCGACGCCTCCCAGGGACACCCCCACCAGAGGGGCACCCCGCCCGGTCGGCGCTTGCATTTGCCGATGAAATCGAGCTATGATCCAAGAAGTGGTCCCCGCCAGGCACGGGAGGAGGTCCGCGTCCGGCCGGGGTCACGCTGGTCGGCGAGCAGCGGGATCCCGTCCCTTGACAGTTCCCGTCGACGACATCATGGGTTGTCCCCCGGGAGACGGAAACGCACATGCCGCTTGCGCTTGGTTCTCCGCGTCGCCCGGCGTTTCTGAAAGTGCGGAAACTGATCCGCCTGACAATCCTCCTTTTCCCCGCCGCCCTGTTAATGGCGGCGAGTTTCTGGTACCCGGCCGAAATCCAGCAGCCCATGCAGCTGGGAGCGGCGGTCCTCCTCCTCGGGTCCATTGCGGTTCGCGCGGCCAAGCGTGAGGACTTTCGGCCAGGAAGCCTGCCCGTCATCGTGCTCTACGTGATCGCCGCGGGCTGGGTCGGTTGGGCGACCGGCATGGCTGACCCCTTGGCCCACTTGGCGATGTCGCTTGTGTGCTTGGTGTTGATGGGTATCTTCGCCGCTCAAACGCTCCGCGACTCCGGCGTGCTGACGGCCCGCCGTGCCCGGGCCATCGCCCGCCGCCTCGCCCAGCGCACCTCGTGGCCTGCGGAGTTGACCGATTGCCGATCCGTTCCCGAGGTTCGACGCCTGCGAGAGGAGATCCGATTGAATGCGGCCCCGGCCCTGGAATTGCTGAGCCACCCCAGGACGGAAGTGAAGGTAGCCGCCCTGGCTGCCCTGGCGTTTCGCAAGGTCTGGCACCGGGGCCAGCCGGAGTGGGTCTTGCACGTGGCCCAAACCGATCCCGAGCCAGCGGTTCGCGCCGGGGCTATCCTGGCTTTGGCCAATGTTGACGATCGCGCGATCGTCGGGGCCGTGGCGGAATTCCTTCGCGATCCATCGGGACTCGTCCGCCAGGCCGCGAGCCAAGCCGTTCTCTGGGACACCGAACACCGCTGGGCATGGGTCCGCGACGCCGTCCGCCAAGCGCTGGCCGACCCGGCCTTGGAAGACGAAGGCCCGTTGCGGATCGAGAGCCAACCGCTGTCGCCGGAGGCGGTCCACGACCTGGAATCCTGGGCAGCGGAAAAGAGACCCCTCGGCGTGCGTGCCGCGCAAACTCTGAGCCTTCATTGGGGCCAACAGCTGGAGTCGCGGTTGGATGTCGAGCTTCTCGCCGACATGAAGCGGCAATTAAGCGATGCCCGCTGTCCCGCCTCGTTACGGGTGGAACTGGCGCAGCTGTTGCGGCAGCACGGGGAGCTTGATCCGCCCACCCTGCAGGGACTCCTCGCCCCGTCGCATCCTGCGTCGCTGCGCCTGTTGGCGGCTGACGCCCTGCTGGAACGGGGCCAGCACGCCGAGGCCTTGGCCGCTCTTCGCGACGTCGCCCGACTGCCGAACCGGGAGATGGCCCTTATCACGGCCAGCGTCGTGCAACGACGGCTCGGCATCGACCTCGGCTTGGCCCTGGGCCAGCCCTTGCCGCCTTTACACAGCCGCTTGGCGGCCGATGTGACCCGCAAGGTCATGCTCTGGGCCGCCCAGGATCCTGGCCCGCCGCGGGGCGACCCGGCTGGCTCGTCTCCGCTGGTCGCCAAGCGCTGAGCCGTCATGCAGCTGTGGGTCGGCACCTCCGGGTTCTCCTATCCTGATTGGGTCGGTACGTTTTACCCCGCGGGTCTCCGTCCCGGGCACATGCTTCGCTTTTACGCCCGTCACTTCCCCCTGGTCGAGCTTAACTTCTCTTTTTACCGCGTCCCGACCGCTGACCAGCTGAGGCACATGGCGGACCAAGTGCCGGCGGGCTTTCAGTTCCTGGTCAAACTTCCTCGAACGCTGACGCATGAGGCTCGGCCGGACGACTTGCCAGCGTTTCGGGCGGCGGCGGACGCCTTGCGGCAGCGAGGTCAGCTGTCGGCCCTGCTGGCTCAGCTGCCGCAATCGGTTCACGCCGGTCCCGAGCCCCGCCGCTGGCTTGAACACCTCCGCGCGGAATTAGCCGGGTTTCCCCTGGCCGTGGAGTTCCGCCACCGCTCCTGGGCTCGCGCCGATGTCAGCTCTTGGCTGCGCCGCCAGGACATCATCCTCGTGGCAGTTGATGTGCCCGACATTCCCCGTCTCTACCCGCGCGGTCTGGACCGATCGGGACCGACGGTCTATGTCCGTTTTCATTCCCGTCGCGCCGACCACTGGTACGCCTCGGACAAACTGCGCTACGACTACGACTACAGCGACGCCGAGCTGTCGGAATGGGTCACCGCCCTAGCGGACGAAGCCCAACATATCGACCGGGCGTATCTCCTTTTCAACAATTGCCAGCGCAGCCACGCGGTGGTCAACGCCCAACGGATGCGTCAACTCCTGGAAAAACTCGGCCCCGGCGCGCAGGTCGTGCGGCCAGTCGCGCCGGTCGGACCGCAACGGCGAACCCTTTTCGATGATGCCGGCCCAGAGGCAGCCGGCGACGGCCGGCTGCCTTGGCAATCGGAAACCTGAACCGGCCCGTCGGGTGGGCCCAACTGGCTGACGCGGCTACCAGGGCTTGGGCTCAGGCAATCTGGGGGCCTGAACCGGCCGGCCGGGTGGGATAGATCGGCACCTTTGGTCCGCGGCGAGTCAGTCGCCGTCAAAGGGCTCCGGATCGTTGTCGCGCTGGCTTGGTTTCCTGGACCGAGGATGACCTGTGTTGCCCACGCCACCACAATCCGGTAGGCTCGGGACAAACACCAAGCGCGTGAGGATTAACCGATGCGTCGTCTGAGCTGGGTCTGGGTTTGCCTGGTCGGCGTCGCCCCCACGGCCGACGCCCAAAGCCCTGCTGAGGCCTCCGCCCGCGCCATCAGCCTGGTCCGCAGCCGCGGGGGACAGGTGCTGACCGAAGACTGGCGGCCAGGCCAACCCGTGGTCCGGGTCCGCTTCACCGATGCCCCCATCACGGACGCCGACCTGCCGGTCCTGGAGGCGTTTCCCGAGTTGATCGTCCTCGACGTGAGCGGTACGCGGATCACCGATCGTGGTTTGCGGCGGCTCCAGCACCTGAAGTCGCTTCGATGGCTTATCCTCGACCGGACGCAGATCACCGATGAAGGGCTGACGCACCTGCCGGCGATGCCTCAGCTCGAGGTTTTGTCGCTGGCAGCCACCGGCGTCACGCACACGGGGATGGAGCCGGTCGGTCGATTGAGCAACCTGCGGCAGCTGGTGCTGGCCGAGACGACAATGACAGACGTGGGCTTAAGCCGATTGCGGGGGCTTTCCCGGTTGGAAGCGCTGGATCTTCGGGGCACTCGGATCACCGACGCGGCCCCGGCCCAGATTCGGGCGTTCACCCAACTTCGCTGGCTCGATCTGAGCCAGACGCGCATCACTGTCACCGGCTGGAACCTGCTGCGGAACCTCTCCCAGCTGGAGGTCCTCGACCTCAGCGGCACGCGCATGACCAATGCCGGGTTGATTGCCTTGCACAATATGCCGCGGCTGTACTGGCTGGGACTGGATCGGACCTTGGTGACTGACCAGGGATTGGAGGCGCTGGCTCAACTGCGGCATTTGGAGACCGTCTCGCTGGTCGGCACGGCGGTGTCGGCCGACGCCCTTCGAAACCTGCACAAGCGGCTGCCAGACCTGGAGATCATTCGCTAGGCACGGGCACTACGGGTCAGCAGGCATCGGCCAGAGTGGCCCGGAGGTACTGGCGGACCCCTTCCAGGTCGATGCCGATCGCCAAATCGACGTTGGGGGTTGCCCGAGTCCCGAGGCGAGCATCGACGACGCTCATGCCGCGGGTCAATTCGCCGCGCGTCTCCACATCGACCGGCATGGGCCGAGTGGTCAGCAGCCCGGTCAGGGAGACGGCGGCCACGCCGGCGACGTCCATCAGGTAAAAGCCTTCGATGCCGTAGCGGTTGGAGGTGGCCCCGATGCCGAAGGGCACGATCTGCCGCAGCAGGCGGCAGGTGCGGGATTCCGGGGCGGGCAACTCCAGCAGTTCCGTCGGCGACAGGAGCAGTTTGCGGGAGACATCCAGCGGGATCAGGGTGATCGACGCCCCGCAGTGGAGGACCTGGCGCGCGGCCAGCGGATCGCAAAAGAAGTGAAATTCGGCCACCGCCGTGGCATTGCCCGGCTCGTGCCAACTCCCGCCCATGCACACGATGCGCGGCACCAGGCGGGGCAACTCGGGATCGCGATCCAAGGCCCGGGCCAACATCGTCAGCGGGCCCAGGACCAGGATGGTGATCTCGCGCGGGTTCTGCCGCACCAGATCAACGATCAACTTGTCGCTGTAATGCGGGTGATGCAGCTTGGCGGAGGGAAAGTCCACGCCGCCCAGGCCGCCGATGCCGTGCATCCGTTGACCGTCTACCTCGTAGTCCACCGGCAGCGACGCTCCCAGGCGGGGCCAGCGGGGAGGGTCGATCTGCTCCAGGAGAGTATGGACATTGCGCGTCGCCTGCTCAGCGGAGACGTTTCCCGCCGTGGCGGCGATGGCCACCACGTCCAGCCGGGGGTCGTGCACGGCCAGGGCGATGGCGTAGGCGCCGTCGATTCCTGGGTCGGCAATGATCAAGACTTTCTGGGGCATGAACGATTCCTTTCCCAAAGCCACCCGCCCACGGTCAGCCCGAAGCCAGCGCTACCAGACGGCCGAGGACGGCGCGGGCACGGCCGGTGCCCAGCGCCTCCCGAGCACGGGCGACGCCCTCCGCCAGGGTGGTTACATGGTCGGCCGCCAGGAGGGCAGCGGCGGTGTTGGCCAGCACGACCCGCTGCGCCGGGCCGGCCACACCATCGAGGACCTCGCGGATGATGGCGGCACTCTGCCGCGGATCGACGGCCCGGAGATCCTCCAGATGGCACGATTCCAGGCCGAAATCCGCCGGCGTCCATTCGTGGGCCATCACCCGGCCTCCCCGCACCTCCCGGACCCAGGTCGTGCCCGAGAGGGTCACTTCGTCCAGGCCATCGCTGCCGTGGACGACGAAGGCATGGCGGGTGCCAAGCCGCGCCAAGGCACCCGCCAGCGGATCGAGGAGCTGCGGAAACCCAACGCCGACGAGTTGGCAGGCGGCACCGGCGGGATTGGCCAAAGGCCCCAGGCAATTCAACACGGTGCGCACCCCCAGGCGTTGCCGCAACGGCCCCAGCCGCCGCAGCAGCGGATGAAAGTACGGGGCGAAGCAGAACGCCACACCCGCCTCGCGCAGGCATCGCAGGGGCCAAGCCGTTCCCTCCACGAGACTGACGCCCAACTCTTGCAGAGCGTCCGCGCTGCCGCTGTGACTGGAAACCGCTCGGTTGCCGTGCTTGACCACCGGTACCCCGGCTGCCGCGGCCGTCAGGGCCGCGGCCGTGCTGATGTTGAATGTCCCGGTGCCGTCGCCACCAGTCCCGGCGGTGTCGAGAAGGTCGTCCCGGCCGGTTTCCAGTTGGATCATGTGCTGACGCAAGACCGACACGGCCGCCGCAATCTCCTCGGCCGACTCCCCTTTGCACCGCCAGGCGACGAGGAGGGCGGCGGCTTCCACGTCGCCGCAGCGGCCGGCCAACAGGTCGGTCAGGACGGTCCGCACCTGCTCGGGGGACAAGTCCCGCCGGGCGAACAGCTCGTGGAGCGCCGATGGGTACCAGGAAGGGGCCGTGACATCCACCAGAGTCAAACCGTGCACGGGCCAGTGTCGCTGAGCGGCGCCGCGCCGCGCTGGCCTTGAGCATACAGGGCCTCAACGGCGGTGCCAAGCGGTGCTGGCTCGCCAACCGGTACCGACGCTGTCCCGCGGGCCGCCGGCCAGCGTTCCGACATCAGCCCGCTCAGCGATATTGAATGGCGAGTCGATCCCCCAGCAGTTCGGGCAGGTGTTTCATGGCAATCATCTGGTCGATTTTGGCGTGGAAGGCGACCGAAACCTTGCCCAGCGGTTCGCCCTGGAAGGCCCACGTGCCGTAGTAGCGGCGCCAGAGGGAATTGCCGCTGTCGTTGGGAAGTAACACCGAGGCGGTAATGGCGGCCGTCGGCAGCATGGCGCTGCCGGCGTTTTCTTGCAGGCGCTCCTCCAACGGCCGTTGCTCCGCCTCGCGGAGCACGTGGCGGCTGTTGACCGGGGGCGACCGTCCGGGAATCAGCGAGGGAAGCCAGACGGTGAATAAGCGCGTGAAGAAACGATCCAGGGAAAACCCGCCGCCAAACTCTTGCAGGTCGTCATTCCCGGAAAGCCGGTCGAGATTGCCCACGGCGATGAAATAGAGCCGCTCCCTGGTGAGGTAGACGCGATAACCCGCCTCCGACAATGCCCCGGTGAGGGGCACCACGTTGAAGGCTGCGTATGGTTCCCACGGGTCGTCCATAGCGCTCGGGGTCTTGACGGGGCCGGCGACGGAACCAACAAGAGCCTAGCTCATACCTGCGCAAAAGCAAAACCCGCGCTTCATCGGGCACGGGACCGGGGAGCGATGCGGTCGCGTCCCATCCAGGGGCGGAGGACCGGGGGAATGACTACCGAGCCGTCGGCCTGCTGGTTGTTCTCGAGGATGGCGACGATGGCTCGCGAGCAGGCCACCGCGGTCCCATTCAGGGTGTGGACGAAGCGCGTCCCCTTCTGGCCGGGCGACTTGAAACGGATGTTCAGCCGCCGTGCCTGGTAGTCGGTGCAGTTGGAAGTGCTCGTGACCTCGCCGTACTCACCGCCTGGACCGCGCCCCGGCATCCAGGCCTCCAGGTCGTATTTGCGGTAGGCCGGCCCTCCGAGGTCGCCCGTGCAGGTGTCGATGACGCGATACGGGAGCTCCAGCCCCTGAAAAAGCTTCTCCTCGATGCGGAGCATCTCCTGGTGAATCGCCTCGCTCTGGTCCGGGGTGCAGAAGGCGAACATTTCCACTTTGGTGAACTGATGAACCCGAAACAGCCCGCGGGTTTCGCGACCAGCGGCCCCGGCCTCGGTCCGGAAACAGTGCGACAGGCCGACGTATTTCAACGGCAGGTCCAGTTCCTCAAGGATTTTATCCCGGTGCATCCCCCCCAAGGTGATTTCCGCCGTGGCGATCAGGCACAGGTCGCTGTCGGCAATGGTGTAGACCTGGCGCTTGTTCGGGTCCGGATCCCGCGGCAGAAAGCCGATCCCCTCCAGCACCTCGACCCGAGCCAGGTCGGGCGTGATCATCGGCGTAAACCCTTCGCCGATCAGGGTCGTCAGCGCGTATTGCACCAAGGCGAGTTCCAACAGGACGGCTTCGTTCTTAAGGAAGTAGAATTTCTGACCGGCCACGGAAGCCCCGGCGTCGAAGTCCACCAGGTCGAGGGCCTCGGCCAGGGCCACGTGATCGCGCACCGGGAAATCGAAGCGGCGGGGCTCACCCCAGCTGCGGAGCACCCGATTGCCAGCCGGGTCGGTGCTGACCGGCGCCTCCGGGTGGGTCATGTTGGGGATCAGGAGCAAGGCCGCGTGCAGGTCGGCCTCGACCTGTCGCACCTGTGCCTCCAGGACCGCCACCCGCTCCTTCAGGGCCTTGCCCTCTTGGATCAGGGCCTGTCGGCGCTCGGCATCCTTTTCGCCCTTGGTCTGGCGGGCAATCTCGTTTTGCCGCTGTTGCAGGGCCTGCGTTTCCTGGGCCAGCCGCCGTCGCTCGGCATCCAAGGCTACGACCCGGTCCACGTCAGCGGTGACGCCGCGGTGACGGCAATTGGCCTTCACGGCCTCGACGTTCTCTCGGATGAATGCGACATCGAGCATTTTTGGCGTCCTTCGCCCCCGCGACCGCCCGCACCGCGCCCAAGTCTCGGGGCCGCCGGCGGCCCCGAGACGCACCCCAGGGCTGAGCGACGGCCGGTGTGAGCGTCCCCCGCGACTACGGTCTCTGCTCCAGCGGCACGTACGGCACGTCGTGCTTGCCGACGTAGATCTGCTCCGGGCGAAAGATGCGGTTGTTTTGCAACTGCTCCAGCCAGTGCGCCAGCCAGCCCGCAACCCGGGCCACGGCGAAGATGGGCGTAAACAAGTCCCGGGGAATGCCGAGGGCTTGATACACGATCCCCGAATAGAAGTCCACGTTCGGGTAAATCCCTTTGGGACCGAGGATGCCCGCGGCGACCCGTTCCAGTTCCATCGCCAGCTCATACGTTTTCGGCCGGCCTGTTTCCGCGAAAACGTGTTCGGCCAATTCCTGGAGCACCGTGGCCCGCGGATCCTTGACCTTGTAGACCCGATGGCCCATGCCCATGATCTTCCTCTTCTTAGCGACGGCTTCCTCGAGCCACGGCCGCACGTTCTCGATCGAGCCGATCTCGTCGAGCATGTCCAGGACTTCTTCGTTAGCGCCGCCGTGCAGCGGGCCGGTCAGCGTGCCAATCGCCGAGCTGACGACGGTGTACGGGTCGGCAAGGGTGGAACCGGTGACGCGACCGCTGAAGGTGGAGGCATTCATCGTGTGCTCGGCGTGCAAAATCAGGCAGGCATCCAGCACCTTCCGCACTGCCGGGGACGGTTCCCGCTCGAAAAGCATGTAATAGAAATTGGCGGCATGGTCGAGGTCATCGCGGGGGTCGATCGCTTCATCCCCGAAGCGGAGCCGATGATACGCCGCCACCACCGTCGGCAGCTTGGCGATCAGGCGGATGGCCGACTCCCAATTGCTCTTGGCGTCGGTCACGTCGCGGGCCGGGTAAAACATCCCCATGGCGGCGACGGCCGCTTGCAGCGCGTCCATCGGGTGGCCGGTTTCCGGCAAGCACTTGATCAGGTCTTTGAGTTTGTACTTCAATCGGCGATGGTGGCGGAGCTGGTAGTCAAACTCCGCCAACTCGCGCTGCGTGGGCAAGTCGCCCCGCAACAGCAGCCAAGCTGTCTCCTCAAAACAGCTCTCGCGCGCCAGGATTTCGACGGCGATGCCGCGATACTCCAGCCGTGCCCGCTTGCCGTCTATGTAACTGATCGCCGACTCCGCGACCGGGACGTCCGCCAAGCCCGGCCGTAACTCCATCTGGCTCATAATCTTTCCTGCGTGCCTTCACGACGCCGGTTCCACCCCTGCTGCGGTGAGATTATGGGCCGGTCCGCCTCCCGGCCAGGGGGCGGGGCCGGCCAGTCCCTTCAAGCCGACTCGACCACGACGACATGAATGTCCCCGGGACCATGCACGCCCGTCACCAGCCGGAGTTCGATGTCGCCCGTCTTACTGGGACCGGTGATGAGCGTCAGCCCGGAGGCCAGTTCCGGCCCCGGGCCGATCACGGTGAACAGGTCGAACAGGTCGGGAAGGACTTGGCTGCGTCCGGCCACGGCCACGAATACCGGGGGCAGCAGGCTGAGGGAGCGCGGATTGTCTCGGCGGGCACGCAGCACCATGCTGCCGGTCTCGGCGACCAGATAGTCTACCCCCGAGATGCCGATGTCGGCGGCAAAGAAAACGTCCCGGGCGGTGTCGCTTCCCACCTGGGAAGCGTGCACCACTTCCAGGTTTAGCTCGACAAGACGGTCGGCAAGCGGCAGGAGGTCGAGGAGCGGCCCGTGCCCCAGCAGCACCCGGCGAGCCGAAACCGCCCGAGCCAGTTCGCTTACTTGATCCACGGCGGCAGCCAAGTCGGCGACCCGATAAGTGCGCCCGCCCACCGCCGCCAGCCTCTCCTCAAACGTCGCTGCCAGATCGGGGCCGCCCCCCTGGTAACCGACCGACTGTCGCACGGGCGCCGCCGGCGCTTCGGTGAGGCGGTTTCCGGCCCGAACGGCCTCCCGAACTCGTTGGAGGAATGCGTCCCGAGGGGTGGTCATGCTCCGATCTGGTCGGCCGGTTCAGGGGAAAGTGATGTTGACGATTTCGTAGCGGAGCACACCCATCGGCACCTTGATTTCGGCCACGTCGCCGACCTTCTTGCCCAGAAGACCCTGACCGACCGGGCTGCTGGTGAGGATTTTGTTGTTGTCATAATCCTCGTCGCCTGGCCCGACCAGTTCAAACACTTCCTCGTCGCCATTATCGAGGTCTTTGACCGTGACGCGGGTGCCGAAGGCGACGGCGTCGCACGAGAGATTGCTGGGGTCAACGATGTAGGCACGGCTGAGTTTGTCCTGAAGGGCATCGATCCGCGCCTGGAGCATGCCTTGGTCCTCGCGGGCGGCGTGGTACTCGGCATTCTCGCTCAGGTCTCCCAGCTCGCGCGCGGCGGCGATGCGCTTCGTCACCTCGACCATCTCGTGGTTTTTCATCCGCTCGAGTTCGGCCTTAAGCCGGTCATACCCCTCGCGCGTCATGGGGATTCGATCGGTGCTCATCCAACTTGGGCTCCTGCAACACAATCAACTGACCAAAAAATCAACCTGCCCCCGCCCGATGGGGGCGGGGGCACCAGGGGATTGACCATCCGGTCGCTGTACGGGTAGTGCCCGGGGACTTATCTCCCGGCGGGGTTTGCCCGCCGCGGTTGGCCCGGTTCGAGATTATTCATCATCGCCCTGACGGGCCATCTTGTAAAGAGCGCTTCGCGGCACGCCCCGGGGCGGAGCGCCGCTGCGCGGAGAGGCGCTGCGGAGGGGTCTTGGACCGGCATGGGATTTCTCTTTCCCTCTAACCCCCAGACCCACCGCCGAAATTTCCCACCAAGTATCAGCTGCAGACCCGGCATTGGACAACGGGACATGACGTAGGACTCAGATGACTTGTCGGGATTGGGGTGGGCAGTTAGAATGATGGTTTGCTGATTTATCAGTTGGCGGTGACGAGGTGCGATCATGAAGGTGCGAGCCAGCGTGAAGCGCATTTGTGAGAACTGCAAAGTGGTCCGACGTCAGGGCCGGCTGTATGTCATTTGCAGCAACCCACGCCACAAGCAGCGCCAAGGCTGATCCGTCAGTCAATCGGGGAGAGTACCATGCCGCGTATCCTCGGCGTTGACATTCCCAACGACAAACCGACGCATATTTCCCTGCGGTACATTTACGGCATTGGCCCGACGTTGGCGTTGAAGCTCTGCGAGCAGGCCAACATCGATCCCCAGCGTCGGGCCCGCGAACTGACGGACGACGACATCAGCCGGCTGGCCAGCATCCTGGACCGGGAGTATACCGTCGAAGGTCCGCTCCGTCGCCAGGTCCAGCAGAACATCCAGCGGCTGCGTGACATCGGCTGTTATCGAGGCCTCCGCCACCGCCGCGGCCTGCCGGTCCGCGGCCAGCGGACGCGGACCAACGCTCGTACCCGCAAGGGGCCGCGCAAGACCGTGGCCGGCAAGAAGGGCGTGAAGGAACTCCGCGGCTAATGACCGCGGCGGTCGGCCCGCCGCACCGAAGGAGTGCGGCGGGCGGCGGCCTCGAAAGCAGACGCTCGTCGAAAGTTGGCGAATTTTCAGGGAGAAAGCGACTCGTGGCTAAGAGCAAGAAGCGGAAGGCTCGGCGTAATGTCAGCCGGGGGATTGCCCACATCAAATCGACTTTCAACAACACGATCGTGACCATTACCGACACCAACGGCGACGTGTTGTGCTTTGCGTCCGCGGGCACGGTCGGGTTCAAGGGGAGCCGCAAGAGCACGCCGTTCGCGGCACAGCGGGCGGCCGAGACTGCGGCGGAGCGGGCCGCCAAATTCGGGTTGAAGGAAATCGAAGTCAAGGTCAAAGGGCCCGGCTCGGGTCGGGAGTCGGCGATCACGGCCTTGCAGGCAGCGGGCTTGACGATCAAAGCCATCGAAGACGTCACGCCTTTGCCGCACAATGGCTGTCGTCCGCCCAAGAGACGGCGCGTTTGAGTCGATCGGAGCATTATGAATCGAGGACGGGGTGGAGTGACCGCCTCGTCAAGGGACGAGTTTTTTCAGTCGCTGAGTCATCGACGTCATGGCACGAGAACTGGATTACCGGTGCAAATTGTGTCGCCGGGAAGGCATCAAGCTCTATCTGAAGGGAAGCCGCTGCGAAGGGCCAAAGTGCGCTCTGGAGCGGCGTAACTCGGCCCCGGGGATGCACGGGTATCAGCGGGCCAAGCTGAGCGATTACGGCGTCCGCCTGCGGGAAAAACAGAAGGTCAAGCGCTTCTACGGCGTGTTGGAGCGTCAGTTCCGTCGCTATTTCGCGCTGGCCTCGCGCTCCAAAGAGAACACCGGTGAGGCGCTGCTGAGCATCCTGGAGCGGCGGCTCGACAACGTGGTCCATCGTTTAGGCTTCGCCCCATCGCGGCGGAGCGCCCGGCAGCTGGTGGCCCACGGGCACATCCTCGTGAACGGGCGGAAGTGCGACATCCCCAGCCTGCTGCTTAAGCCTGGCGACGAGATCACGCCGAAATCCCGGCCGCGAACCTTGCAGCTGATCCAGCTGAATCTTCAGGAGCATAAGGAGCAGGTTCCTGACTTCCTGGAGCGGACGCTGGGAGACCCTCCCAGCGGCCGCATGTCGCGCCTTCCCACTCGCGAAGACGTCGACCCGCGGCTGACCAAGGACAAGGAGCTGCGCGAGCAGCTGATCATTGAGTTTGCCAGCCGCTAATCCTCGGCTGACACAGGAGGTTCTGGCATGCGCATCCGATGGCGGGGACTGGAACTGCCCAACCGCGTCGTCTGCGATCGGCAAACATTGACGGACACCTACGGCAAGTTCACGGTCGAGCCGTTTGAGCGGGGCTTTGGCGTGACGGTCGGCAACAGCCTGCGCCGCATCCTCCTTTCGAGCCTGGAGGGAAGTGCCGTCACCCGCGTGAAAATCCAGGGCGTCCAGCACGAAATCACCACCATTCCTGGCGTGGTCGAAGACGTGACGGACATCATCCTGAACATCAAGAGCCTGGTGGTCAAGAACTCCAGCGACCAGCCGCGCGTCATCCGCATCGATCGTCACGAGCGGGGCGTGGTCACGGCGGCGAACATCATCCACGACGAGGCGATTCAGATCATCAATCCGGAACACATCATCGCCACCCTGACCGACGACGTACCGTTTGTCATGGAGATGACCGTGGAGAACGGCCGCGGTTATCGCACGGCGGATGAAAATGTCGGCAAGGAACGGGAGATTGGTGTCATTCCCGTGGACTCAAGCTTTTCGCCGGTGGTACGCGTCAAATACGAAATCGAGGACACCCGCGTCGGCCAGCGCACCAACTACGACAAGCTCATCATGGAAATCTGGACCAACGGCACGGTCAGCCCACAAATGGCCCTGGTGGAGGGGGCCAAGATCCTCCGCAAGCATCTCAACCCCTTCATTCAATACTCCGAGCCCGGCCCGGAGATGCCGATCGAAGACCGCATCGAGACGGGGCCAGCCACCGAGGCCGTCGATCAGGAACTCGAACGCAAGCTGAACATGAGCTTGGCCGAGTTGGAACTCTCGGTGCGCGCCACCAACTGCCTGGAGTCCGAAGGAATCACCACGGTGCGAGACCTAGTCATCCGCACCGACGAGGAACTGCTCGAGGTACGAAACTTCGGTGAAACCACGCTGAAGGAAGTCAAGGCGAAACTGAGCGAGCGCGGTTTGAGCCTGGGGATGAAGCTTCCCACCTCGCTGCGCCGCTAGCCCCAGACGCACCTTCCGCGACTACGACGCCATACCACCATGCGACACCGTAAAGCTGGCCGGAAACTCGGACGCAACGCGGCCCATCGCCTGGCCCTCAAGCGGAACTTGGCCCGTGCCCTGTTCATGTCGGAAACGGGACGGATCATCACCACGGTCGAGAAAGCCAAGGAGGCCCGGCCATTCATTGAGAAATTGATCACCCTGGCCAAGCGCGGAGACCTTCATGCCCGCCGTCTGGCCAAGGCACGCTTGGGACCGGTCGCTTCGTGCCGGCTCATTGACAAGCAAGGCGATGAAACCGACGTTACCGTCCTGAAGAAGCTCTTTGACGAGATCGGCCCACGCTTCCATGACCGTCCCGGTGGCTACACCCGTATCATCAAACGCACGCAGCGGCGGCTGGGGGATGCCGGGCAGACGGCCTTTCTGGAGCTGCTGAAGGAAGGAGAAACCAAGGAACGCCGGGCGGCTACCCCGGCCCCGCGCGTCACCGAGCCGGAGCCTGCGAAACCAGCGGAGGCTTCGTCAACGCCGGCCGAGGAATCGCCGCCGGCGGCTTCCTAAATTCCTGCCGCGGACGGGCGTCTTCAGGTGCCCTCCTGGCGAACCCCACGGGTTCGCCAGGACGTCGACGGCGGCCTGCCCGCGAGGGCCGACGGTTCGCCTCCGCGTGGAGTCGCGGCCGACAATTGGCTCACGGTTTTTTCACGTCCAGACAGACCACCTTCTCCTCATCGCGCAGGTAAAGTTTGCCGCGACAAAGCACCGGCACGGTCCAGCACTTGCCGTGAGAGAAACGGTACGAACTCCGCTCCCGGTAGGCTTCGGGTGAGGCGTCAGCCAACGCGAGTCGCCCGTTTTCGGAGAGGACGAACAGCTTGCCGTCGGCGATGGTCAACGATCCTTTGCGGAAGCCGCGCTCGCGCCAGCGGACGGTGCC
Source organism: Gemmataceae bacterium (assembly GCA_025055215.1). Lineage (GTDB taxonomy): Bacteria > Planctomycetota > Planctomycetia > Gemmatales > Gemmataceae > JANWYO01. The sequence continues at coordinate 17,226 of JANWYO010000158.1, read as the reverse complement.
GCTGCGAAATTCCATGCAGGTCAGCGTCGCCTCGTCGAAACCGTAGAGGTGTTCGTTGTAGTAGACGCAGCTGGCGAAGTGGTTGCGCATGTGGGTGTTTTCGTAGACCCGCTGGATGCGGAAGGTTCCCTGCTCGGCCACGACCTTGAGCAGGGCACAGCCGCGGTCGTAGCCAGAGGAAATGAACAGGTAGTCGCCGACCGCGATGGGGGTGGCGATGTTGGCGTCGTAGTCGGTTTCCCAGGGGTAACTCCACAATAGTGAACCGGTCACCGGGTCAACGCCGACGAGCCGTTTGCCGGTGAAAAACACGACCTGGCGCTTACCGGCGGCCGTGACTGCGATCGGTGAGCTGTAGCCGGCCACGTCGTCGAGGGCAGCCCAGGCGAGTTTGCCATCGGCCTTGTGAAAGGCGGCCAAGGACCGACCGTTGGGCCCGCCGGGATTGGTATACACCAAGCCGCCCTCGACCAACGGCGAGAAAGAAACTCCCCACTGGAGGTTCTCCGCGCCGAAGTCTCGTAGGAGGTCGCGCACCCATACCTTTTCGCCCGTGTCGGCCTTGAGACAATGCATCATGCCCGTGGCACCGACGGCGAATATCAGGTCGCCGCTGATGGTGGGCGTCGAGCGCGGGCCGTTGCCAAAGTCGTTGACGTAGCGGCAGGGGTAGCGAAACCGCCAGCGCTCCTTGCCGGTTTCGGCATCCCAACAGACGACGGCTTCGGAGTCTCCGTCCTGAAACAAAGTAATCGCCCGCCCGTCGGCGACGGCCAGGGCAGAATAGCCGGCGCCGACCGGCGCTTGCCAGACGAGCTTCGGCCCGGCTTCCGGCCAACGGTCGAGCAAGCCGGTTTCCAGTGACAGCCCGTCGCGGCGCGGGCCCCGCCATTGAGGCCAGTCGTTGCTCTCCGCGGCGACCGGCGCAGCCAAAACGGCATTTTGCAGCTCGCCCATCAGGACAGGATCGACCCTGGCCACTGCCTGACGCCACTGCTTGTAGCCCCACCAGACGCCGACCGCGGCCAGCACTGCGAGCAAGAACCACGACATCGATCGGCCAGAACGGCGCGGAAGCAGGCGCATGGCAGTTTCCTCAGCCGTTGGCGAGGACGAATTGGGGCGAGGCGAATTCCTGGGAAACTCAGCCTAACACGCCACGGTCGAGAGCGTCAAGGAACCGGGTGGCCCGGCTGAGGCCCGGTCGCTGGGACCGTGGCGACGACAAAAACGCATCAGGCTTGCTGCAATCCACACGAGCCCAAATTACAATACGCACATAGCGGACTGGCCCGCCCTCGACGGGCGGGCCGCGAGGTGGCGCCGCTTCGGGGGCCACCGAATCTCCGCCGGGTGGTTTGCCGCCGGGGTCCGGGCAACGCCCGATGGTGACCGCTCTGGCAAAGTTCCTGTCTTCCAGCGAGAGAGCAGGCGGTGGTGACGGCTCTACGAGTGGAGTCGCTGGCAGACCTGGTAGACGCCTTTCGGACAAGCCGAGTCTTAGAGCCAGGTCAGCTGGCGGAGGTAGCGCAGGAGTTGCAGTTCCGCTTTGCCGACCCGCGCGGGTTGGCAAGGGAGCTAATGGAGCGCAATTGGCTGACGCCGTACCAGGTCAACCAGATTTTTCTCGGTCGGGGCCGGGACTTGTGCGTCGGCTCCTACATTTTGCTCGACCGGTTGGCTGAAAGCCGAATGGGCCAAGTCTTTAAGGCCCGCCACCAGCACATGAAACGGGACGCGGCGCTGACGGTCATCCGCGAGGATTTGCTGATGCAAGAAGCCGCGGTCGAACGTTTGTACTCGGAAATTCAAGCCGTCAGTCAGTTGGCCCATCCGAACATCGCGGTCGTGTACGATGCCGGGCCGGTGGGACGGACCCACTTCATCGCGATGGAGCACGTCGAGGGGACCACGCTCGATCGGCTGGTCGAGCAGGGCGGCCCGATGTCGGTGGAGGAAGCCTGTTCCTGGGTGTGGCAGATTGCTCTGGGATTGGATCACGCTCATCGCTACGGGTTGTTACACCGCGACCTCAAGCCGGCGAATCTGCTTTGGCCTGCGGCGGGCTCCGCAGCGGAGGGCGTGGTCAAAATTCGGAACCTTGGGCTGACGTTGTTGCAGCCGCTGCCTCGCGGCCAAGCCCAGGTTGCGGAGGCCGACCGCTTCGCCCTCTCCCCCGACTCCGCCGATTACGTGGCCCCGGAGCGGGTCCACGGCGACCCGGGCGACATCCGCTCCGACCTGTACAGCTTGGGAGCAGTTCTCTACCTCATGTTGGCGGGTCATCCCCCTTTTCCCGGGGGGAATCCGGCCGACAAGGTGCGCCGGCATCTGACGGAGGTGCCGCTGCCGTTGGAATTGACCCGTGCCGACATTCCGGATCCTATCGCCGAGTTGACTCGGAAGTTGCTCGCCAAGAACCCGGAGGAGCGGCCCGCGACCCCCTACGACGTGGCCACGATTGTGGGCCCGTTGCGACGAGCCGCGGTCCAGACCGCCATCAAGGCTGAGCTGCCGCCGGCGGCGTCAGTGCCGCCGGCGGATTTCTCGGCGATCACCGCGGGCTCGGATGGCCTGGGGCCGTCTCTGGTGCCGCAATATAACCGTCGGCACCGATGGTCCGTGTTCTTGCTCAACGTGGGTGGCGTGGGTATCGGACTGGCCTTGCTTTTGACCGTCTTCGCTTGGGCGTTTTGGCGTGCGGGCACTGCGCCGACAAATCCTGACTCCGGGGCGTCGGCGGGGCCAGGGGCCGACCAGGATGATCAGTTGTTGCGGCAACTCGCGGCACGCATGGGCTTGGCTTCAGAAGACCAGGAACGGGTTCGCAACGAGCTTCTGCGCTTCGCCGCGACGCGGGCCGGCACGCCGCAGGGGCGGCGGGCCGCCTGGTTGGTCACTCGCATGCCCTCGCCGCTGGATCGGCTGAACGCCAAGTCGGTCCCGGCTGCCCAGCGCTATAAGAACATGCCCAAGGAAGTCGTGGCTGTTCTCGGTGAGCGCCGCGGCCGCCATTGGGGGATCGTCGGATGCCTGGTCTACGATCCCAAGGGACGATGGCTGATCAGTGGTGGGTCCGACGCCTTGGTCCGTCTGTGGGATGCCACGACGCTCGAAGAACGAGCCGTCCTCTCCGGGCACGCTAGCGAAATCCGCTCGCTGGCCGTTACTCCAGATGGCCGGATCTTAGCCTCCGCTGACGCCGACGGTAGTCTTCGCCTGTGGGAGCTGAAACTCGAGGGGCCGGAACTGAAGATCATCTTGTACGGCCACAAGGGGGCCATCAACTCGCTTGCCGTATCTCCCGACGGTCGCACGCTGGCCTCCGGCGGGGACGACAAAGACATCCGCTTGTGGGACCTGACGGCGGCTAAACCGTCCGTGCACCAAACCATCAAAGTCGGCGGCACGGCAATCAGCGCCGTTGCTTTCTCGCCCGATGGTAAGTTTCTGGCAGCCGGCTTCACCGACGGCATATTGCGCATCTGGCGGTGGAAGGAGAACATCCAGGCGCCCCAAGCGAACATCAAGGCCCACGACGGCGAGATTCGCGATCTATGTTTCTCGCCAGACAACGACACACTCGCTACGTTGAGCGGTGATAGGTTGATTAAACTGTGGACCTTGGTCGATGGGGTGCCACAGATTCCCAGGACCCTCAACCGCCCGCAGCCGGTCTCAGGCATGGCCTTCCTCCGGGGAGGAACGACTCTTGCCACCGGTGTGTTAGCTAACATTCAGTTGTGGAACGTGGCTCAGGCAAGGGCAGATGCCACGGCCACGTTGTCCGGACACGTCAGGGTTGTTCGGGCCTTGGCGGTTTCACCGGACGGAAAGACCCTTGCCAGCGGCAGTGCCGATGGCACGATCCGATTGTGGGAGATCGGTGAGACCGCGAGCGCACCGCGCTTTGTACCGGTGCCGCCCGTGGGCCCTGTGTCGGCGCTGGCATTTGCCCCCGACGCCGGGTCACTGGCCGTCGGTAATGGCTTGCCGGAGGTTCTCGTGTGGAACCTCAATCGCGGTGTCCCGGGTAGCGTCACCAGCTTGGCGGGGCATCGGTTCTCTGTCTGGTCGCTCGCGTATCGTGCTGACGGCAAGGTACTGATCTCGGGGAGCGCCGATGGGTCTGTCCGCCTCTGGGACTTGGCCAACCCCGAAGCCAGCGACCGCGTCATCGCCCAGGCCCACCAACACGGCGTGCGAGCAATGGCCCTCGCCGCAGAGGGCACCTTGCTCGCCACTTCGGGCAACGACCAAACGGTTCGGCTCTGGGACTTGTCGGTCAACCCCCCGAAGGAATTGACGACCCTCCAAGGTCACAACCGCGAGGTCCTCGCGGTGGCCATCTCCCTCGATGGCAAGATGCTGTTTTCCGGAGACGCTGGCGGAAACCTGCGCTCTTGGCGTGCCGCCGGTGCGGAGTACCTTCCCGCATCCAGTGAAACCATCCCCGATGGCAGCATCGAGGCTTTGGCCTTGGCTCCCAACGGCCAGGTGTTGGTAGCGGGGACCGGCTCTGGAGTCATCCTCAGTTGGCAACTTTCCCAAAAGGCGCTGAAGTCGTCCGTGCTGTACGTCGGCCACACCGGGGCCACTACCAGCCTGGCCTACGGCCCCGACGGACAAACTCTGGTCTCTGCCAGCCGGGGAGGGGAAGTCATCGTCTGGGACATAGCGAATAACCGCAAGCGCGCGGAATGGAAGTTTCCCGGCCCCGTGCTTAGTGTGGCGATTGCCTCGGATGGCCGACATATCGCCACGGGTAATGCGAACGGCACTGTCTTTATCCTTCGTCTGCACGAACTCCACTGAATGAACACTTCTGACGCTCGCCGCGCACTGACGATCGTAGGCGAAAGCCTATTGACGAAAAAACCGCGCCCTGTCTCTGTGCGCCTGCCTGGTTAGCGGGTACACTCGTGGAACTGAATTTGCCCACGCCTAATGTCGGGCCGAAACGAGCGAATTACGGAATGACGATTGACTCGGGCTCGACAGTTGACCGATGTGGGGGCGACATACCATGGTGACGACCACCAATTGCCCCGCTTGCGCTCGCAAGTTGAGTGTTCCCTTCGAGTTGCTGGGACTAAGCGTCCGCTGCCCGTGCTGCGGTGAGACCTTCAACGCAAAGGAAGAGGCGCCGACTTTCCAAAACCTCTCCGCAAGCGCTCAGCATCTACCACCCCCAGGTTCCTTGGCCAAAACGAAAACTTGGCCCAGCCCCGGGCCACGGGAACGACCGGATGTCGCCGGCGGCCCGTTCCCCCGAACCTGCGAACATTGCGGCACCCGGGTGGACGGCGGGTATGCCGTTTGCCCGTCGTGCGGCGAGCCGATTCCCCGGGCCGCCGCTTGGGCTCAAACCATTCGCTCGGCCCCCGACCTCGCGCCGGATCGAGGTGGAATGGTCTTGAGCTTCGGCATCATCAGCATCGTCTTCAGCCTCGTCTTTTGCCCGATTCTCGGCCTGCCCTTTGGCCTGTCCGCTTGGATCATGGGCCAATCGGACTTGACGCGGATGCAGGCCAGGCATGTGGAGCCCTCCGGCCGCAGCCTTACCGAGGCGGGTTGGGTTTGCGGCATCATCGGCACCGTCTTAAACGCCCTGGCCACGTTGGGATGTTGCGGCTTCGGCCTGATCGGCATCGCCCAAGGGGGCTAGTCGTTGGTCACAGCAGCGAGGTCGTATGCCGGATGAACTGATCGTATGTCCTTCGTGTCGGCACCAGCTCCGGGCCCCGACGGAGCTTCTCGGACAGCTGGTGCAATGTCCCCAATGCCGGGCCATGTTCACCGCGTGGGGACTTGGCCCCGGGTCGCTGCCACCAATGGTGTCGGCTGCCCCCACTCCGACACTCGGCGGCGAGGAGTTGGCTCGGCTCCAGCAACGGGCCTATGGAGCACTCGTAATCCCGGGGGTCGGCATGCTCATCTGTTCCACGCTGCTCTTGGTGCTCAACCTGGGGATGTTCTGGTTGTTCCATTTTGCCGGCGACGCGCCGGTCGAGCAAATCGTGGATGCTTATGCTCAATTGGGTGTGCCGATCGACGTTGATTCGCTGCGACTGACCAATCTGATCAAGACGGCGGTAGCCCTCCCTGTGTATCTGGCGGGCCTTATCGGCGGGATCCACGTCCTGAAGCTGAAACGGTACTGGCTGGCCCTGGCCGGCAGCATCCTGACCGCGATCAACATCGTCGATTGTCCCTGCTGTCTGGCCGTGATGCCCCTGGGAATTTGGAGTACCATCGTCCTGTTCCGTCCTGACATCCGGCAAGCCTTCGTCTGAAGGGGCGATGGTGCACGGGCCATGAGCGCCGACCAACCCTTGAGCCAGCCCAACGGCGGTTGCGACGCGGCGGAGCGGGTCGAGGCCCGCCGCCGGGCCCAAGCTCGGCTCCGCGGCCCGGCTTGGGCCTTGGCCATCACGGCGATCATCGGCGTGTTGGCCAACACCTTTCGCCTGCTCCGCGGCCTCTTCCCCGAATGGCTCGGTAATTCCGGCAAAACAAGTCCTTCTGAACTTTTGTGGGGAGGCATCTTTCTCGTTTTGAATGGCATTGTCTTGGTCGGGGCCTGGAGCTTGCTGCAACTGCGGCATCGCGGCCTTGCCTTGCTGGGCAGCATGGCCGCCCTGTTCAACTTCAGCCTCGGTGTCTGTGTCCTCGCCTATCCCAGCGGCGCCTGGGCACTTTGGGCCATGGAACAGCCCGACGTCAAGGAAGCCTTCCAGTCGCGTGACGTTTCACACGATCGACCGTCGCGTCAAGGCTGGTTGCTGGTCTTGGGATTCCTCAGCCTCGTCCCCATCCTGGGGCTTGTCGCGGGACCGCTCACCTGGGAGTTGGCCAACGACGAATTGAAAGCCCTGGCTCGGGCCCCGGGTTCATCCAAGCATCGCAGGCTGGCCCGCTCCGCCAAGATCCTGGGAATGGTCGGTACGATCCTGTGGGGGATGGCGGCCGGGGCGTTCTTGGTCTATACGATGGCACAATTGCTCGGCCCCGGTCTGAGAAATTGAGCTGTTGCTGCTGCTCGGTGGGGTCTTCATGAAGCATTCGCCGGCAGGCGGGGGCTGACGCGACCCCGCTGGCCGACGCCGATACGACCCAGGGAGCCTTCCCGTCTCGCCGGGCGAACTAGACGGTGGTCGCCGTCATCGGTAACTTGACGGAAGCAGCACCCTGAGCGAGGAGAACCATGCGGACGGCCTTATGCCTGATCACGGTCTTGGGGGTTGTCGGAGGCCCGACCGCCGGCAGCCCGTTGCGTCCGGGCGAGTTGATGGTCGCCGCCTTTACCTTGGACAATGGCTGGGTTTCGGTGAACCTGCGTCGGGAGAGCGGCCCGCTGACCTCTTGTCGCATCCGCGTCACCGATTCCCGCGATCGCACGTTCGCCGAAGGAGACATCGACGACGACGGACGCGGGATGTTCCCTTGGCCCGGAACCTCCGAATGCTTGGTCTGGATCGAGCTAGGGAACCGAACCGCCGACCCGATCCGGTTGATGAAAAGCCACCGAGAGCTAAAGCCGGCGACCGTGGCGGTGACGTTCGGTCAACGGCCATGTTGTCGCCCCGACATGCGCCGCAGTTGGCAAGATCGTGAGCGACCGTCCCGGGTGCCGTGGCCCGAGGCGACGTTGGGGGTCTTGTGCGTAGGCGGCGGTTTGTTGGCGTGGCGTCGCGGCGCAGCGGGGCTAGCCGCATCGGGAGGGAGCGAACGGTGGTCGAGAGCGCGATGAACCGCCCGGAGCGGACGCGACCGCCGGCGCTCGACCGGGGCCAGCGGTTATTCATCGCCGCCTTGTTGACGGTCGGCGTGGGTTTTCTCGGATTGGCGGCCTACCGGGCGTGGGGGCCGTTGGCCGCTCCCCGCGACATCGCTCAGGAGGCGCGGGACTACCTGCGGAGTCGGAAACCAACGCCGCTATCCGTGCCATTGGAAAAGATCTTGGCCGATACCAGCCATCGGCCGATGCCAACCCAGGCCCACCCTCTTTTGGGGCAACCCGCGCCGCCCTTCGCGCTGCCCGACCATCGCCAACAAGTCTGGAAGCTCGAAGATCTGCTCGCCCAGGGGCCGGTTGTTGTGGTTTTTTACTATGGCTACCACTGTAACCATTGCGTCAGCCAGCTGTTCGACTTGAACGAAGACCTGCGGTACTTCCGTGAATTGGGGGCGGAGGTCGTCGCCATCAGTGCCGACCCACCGGAGTTGACCGCCGAGCGGTTCCGTCAATATGGGGTGTTTGGTTTTCCGGTTTTGGCCGATGAGGGAAACCGGGTGGCCCAACGATACGACCTGTATCGTCCCGGCCGCGATGGCCGCGAAGGGGTGCTCTTGCACGGCACCTTCGTGGTGGACCGAAGCGGCACGATCGTTTGGGCGAACAGTGGCGACCTGCCTTTCGAGGACAACCGTACGCTGCTCAAGGAGCTGGCGCGGCTGGGACGCCCGGGATCCGCGTCGCCGTCTGCGAGTCGTTGACACCTATCGACAGCTGTCCGCCCCGTCACGGCGCGGAAAAACACTGACAACCAATCCCAAGATCGTCACACCCCAGGCGCCAATCGGCAGCCAATCTCCTGCCCACGCGTAGACGCTGCTCCGCCGGTCGATGGGCACCGTCGCGGTGAGCACGGCGGCGACTTTCTTGGATTCGGCCCAAGTGGCTCCCGGAAGGGCCACCACCGCCCCGTTGCCGTCGATCACCGCAGAGATGCCCATGTTCACCGCCCGGGCAATCGCCCGGCGGCATTCCACGGCCCGGAAGCGACAGATGGCCAGATGTTCTTCGTGCTCGCTGGAGCCGTTGAACCAGCCATCGTTAGAAATGTTCACGAGGAAATCGACCGGCGGGGAGCCCGTGGCGGGGTCAACGTATTGCCGGGTGAGATGGGCGTCGGAATCTTCGTAGCAAATGATGACGCCGAAGGTCCAGGGCCCCAGCGGGAAGCGGGTCAGGCTTTGACCGACGCGAATGCTGTAATCGAAGTCATAGGGGGAGAAGGCATTCATCCACGGCAACTGCTCCCGCAAGGGGACGTACTCCCCGAAAGGGACGCGATGGATTTTGTCGTAGCGTTCGCCGGCGTGGCCATCGCTGCGGACCAACAGCGCGGAATTGTAGCGATATTCCCGCCCATCGCTTTCGAGGATGCGGCTATTGACACCGAGCAAAACGTTGGTTTTCCACCCCAGGCCGATCTCGCGGGCAATCCAGCGGCTGATGTCCACGTGGCGATGCCACTCCTCCGGCCAGCGATCGCGGGGTAGCTCCGGCGACACGCCGAGCCACTCACCCGGGTAACTCGTTTCCGGCCAAACCACGAGGTCGGGCAGCGGCCGCTGGGCCGCTGCTTCGTCGGCCAGCGCTTGGTAATGCTTAAGCACCTCGCCAGCGACGTCGCGGTCCTGGACGGCGGCGTTACGCACGCGCTGCTCCAGGTTGCCCTGGATGAGGGCCAGGCGCGGTCCGCTTGTGAACTCGGCCTGCCGCATCCGCCAGACACCATAACCTGCCGAACCCCCCACCAGCGCCGCGACGACGACCGCCTGCCCCAGGGCCGTCCGTGGCGTTCCCCGCACGGCCTCGGCGGGCAAGCCGAGAAGGGTGCGAATCGCGTCGATGCGCACCAAGCCCTCAAACACCACGGCGTTGACGGCGGCCACCAGGGCTGACACCGCGTACACGCCGCCGAGGTCGGCAACCTGGATCAGAGGGAGGTAGTTGTGCTGACTGTGACCGAGGAAATACCAGGCGAATCCCGTGAGCAGCCAAGAACGGACGTATTCAAGCCCGACCCAGACCGACGGCAGCGTGAGGACGAGCGGCAAGGGCGAGAGGCGGTCCAGCCGGCGGAGAAGAACGACGGCGACGAGAAAATAGAGGGAGCAATAAATCGCCAAGGCTGCCCACGTGGCATACATGCGAACGTCGGCCAGGCGCATCCACTGGAGCACAGGCCAGAAGAAGGCAGACCCCGCCAGCCAAGCCGCCAGGTAGACGCGGCGGGGAGACGCCTGGCTGCGAACCAGGGTCAGCAAAGGAACCACGGCTATCCAAGCGAGGAAGCCCCAGGCCAGAGGGAAAAAGCAGGCGTAGAGAAGCGCGGCCGACAACAGCGCGGGGACGACTACGCGGGGCCTGGAAGGCCCTCCGCTCTGACCTCCGTCTTCTCGTGGCAGCTGTCGCTGCACCGACACGTCCCTCGGCGACGCCCTCAGGTCCGTTTCCATCATCCGCTCCAGCGTCAGGGGGCTCGTCAGTGCGCCCAGGGCAGCGGCAAGACTTCGACGGGCTGTCCCGCCCGGTGGCGGTGATCGCCGGCGGGAAATACCGCCAGGGCGTTGGCTTGGGCCAACGCCCGCAAGTCAGCCGAGCCGAACCACGGCACAGGCCAAACGACCCAACCGCGGTCTTGGAGAACAAGGCGGGCTGGGTGGTAGGTGGGACGATCCGTGGCGTAGGCGAAATCCTCGCCCAGGACCGCAAAGATCAAACGCGGACGGGGATCGTGTTCGCCGCGGAGCCGACGAATGGCCGGGCGGACAAACAGCTCGCAACATACGAGAGAGCTGACGGGGTTGCCGGGGAGGCCAAACACCGCGCCTCCGGGGTGCGTGCCAAAAAGGAGGGGTTTACCCGGCTTCATCGCCACCTTGTGAAAATGGGCCGTCACCCCCAAGTCGCGCAAGACTTGCGGCACCAGATCGAGCTTGCCGGCCGAGACGCCTCCGGAGAGAAGGAGGACGGGAGACTCCAGGCCGTAGGCAATCTTGGGGCGCAGTTCGTCGGGGTCGTCCCGGGCGATGCCCAGGCCGCGGGGCAGGCCGCCGGCGGATCGAACCTGCGCCTGGAGCATGGGGCCGTTCCCGTTGCGGATTTGTCCCGGGCCGGGGCTGCGGTCGGCGTCCACGAGTTCGTCCCCGGTAGCGAGGACAGCGACTTCTGGTGCCGGGACGACGTTCACCGTCGTTCGACCGACGGTGGCCAGCAGTCCGAATTCCACCGGGCCGAGAACAGAACCCACCGGCAGGATCACATCGCCTTGGCGTAGTTCCCGGCCCCGGGGGATAATGTTTTGCCCTGGCCGTGGCGGTCGGTCGGTCACCCGCACCCGCCCTGCATCGAGTGGCTCCAGCCGTTCCACCATCACCACGGCGTCGGCCCCGGGAGGGATGGGCGCCCCGGTCATGATTCGCGCCGCCTCTCCCGGACCTAAGGCCCGGATCGGGACGCGGCCCGCCGTGATCTCGTCGACAATCGTCAGCACGCCGGTGCCGTCCGGCAGGTCGGCGGAGCGCACGGCGATGCCATCCATCATGGCTTTGTCATACGGTGGCATGTCGAGGTCGCTGCTGACCTCCTCGGCCAAGACGCTGCCGATCAGGTCGGGTGTCACAGCGCGGCGGACGGGGGCGAGTGGCCGAACGTGCCCCAAGACGATTTCCTGAGCTTCGGCGACCGAGAGCATGGTCAGGCACCTAGAGTAGCGGTCTGTGCCCCGGGATTGTAGCATTCCGGGGAGGGCCGGGGTAGGCGACGGGCGGCGGCCCGGGAGGTCCGCCGCCTTTGTCAGACTCGTCGGCCGCCGGCTGTACTCTGTCTGGTGTCCCCGTCACGCAGGAAATCAACGCCATGATGTGTCCTTCGATCGCGCTCCTTGCCCTCGGCCTCAGCGCCGCTTCGTCGGCATCCGCCGAGCCGGCCCGCCGTAACGTCGTCCTCATGATCGCCGACGACCTGGGGCTGGACCTCGGCTGTTACGGCAATGCCGTCGTGCGGACGCCAAGAATCGACGGCTTGGCTAAAAACGGCGTCCGTTTCCTCCATGCCTACGCCACCACCGCGTCGTGCAGCGCCAGCCGAGCGGTTATCCTTACCGGTTTGTACACCCACAGCAACGGGCAATATGGCCACGCCCATTCACCGCACAACTTTCACGCCCTCCCCGGGGTGCAGGGGCTGCCGAAGATCCTCCGCGCTGCCGGCTACCGAACCGGCATCGTCGGCAAGTTGCATGTCTTACCGCCGGAGGTTTTCCCGTTCGACGCCGAAATCACCGCCACCAAGGGGGGCAATCGCAACGGCGTGCAAATGGGCCGGCTCGCCGCCAAGTTCATCCAGGACGGCGGCAGCCAGCCCTTCTTCCTGGTGGTCGGCTTCGCCGACCCGCATCGCTCGGGCAAAGGCTTCGGCAATGAGCAAACGTACCAAGACGTGCCCGAAGTCCGCTACGACCCGAAGGAAGTCCGTGTGCCGCCGTTTCTGCCCGACACACCCGAGGTACGAGAAGAATTGGCGGAATACTATCAGGCCGTCAGCCGACTCGATTTCAACGTCGGGCAAATCCTTGACGCCTTGCGGCAAACCAACCACCTCGACGACACGCTGATCATCTTTCTCAGCGACAATGGCATTCCTTTTCCCGGCGCCAAGACGACGCAGTACGACCCGGGCCTGCATCTCCCGCTGTTGATCTTATCGCCCAACCAGTCGCGCCGGGGCCTGAGCAACGAGGCGATGGTCAGCTTCGTGGACATCGCACCCACGATCCTTGACTGGGCCGGGGTCAAGCCCCCGTACCCTCTGCCGGGCCGGTCGATCCTGCCGATCCTTGAAGACGAGCACCCCAAAGGTTGGGACACCGTCTTCGGCTCGCACGTTTTCCACGAGATCACGAACTACTATCCCATGCGCATGGTGCGGACCAGGCAGTACAAGTACATCCTCAACCTGGCCCATCCCCTTCCGTTTCCGTTTGCGTCGGACCTGTACGCGTCGCGGACCTGGCAGGGCATCGTGCAGCGCGGCGACAAGATGCTGGGGCGACGGCCGGTCCAGGACTACCTCCAGCGTCCCCGCGAGGAGCTTTACGACTTGACGAAGGACCCGCTGGAGGTGAAGAACGTGGCCGGCGATCCGCAGTATGCCAAGGTGCTGGCGGAGCTGCGGGCCCAAGTGAAGGAGTGGCAGGAGAGGACGAAGGACCCGTGGCTGGTGAAGTACCGGTACGAGTAAGCCGCAGCCAGCCGCCGCCGTACCGTGCGGGCCGCCTATGGCGGCCCGCACGGTCCCAGGCTCAGCGCAAGCCACCCAGAAACTGCCGCATCAGCTCGTGACCCCTTTCAAACACCAGCGTGCTGGCCGCCGCGACTTCCTCGTCGTAGCTCGCTTGCCCGCGCGATGCGATGCCGGTGCCCGCCACCGCGAAGGGCACGAAGCCATAGGCGTGGGCACGCGTCCGCAAGGGCGTGCGGTGGTCGGGCGACACCAGGATGCGCCACTCCCCGTACCGAGGCAGCGCTTCCAGTAACGGACCGACAATGTGCCGGTCGATCTCTTCCAGGGCCTGCACTTTGGCGTCGGCGCGGCCTTCGTGCGAGGCTTCGTCCGGCGCTTCGATGTGGACGCACACCAGGTCGTACTCCGCTAACGCCGCCACGCTATACCGCCCCTTGGCGGCATAGTCGGTGTCGAGATAGCCCGTCGCTCCCGGGACGTCGATCCGCTTCCAACCCAGGAGCATCCCCACGCCCCGCACCAGGTCCACGGCGCTGATGATCGCTCCCCGAGGACCATACACCTCGGCAAAGGGCCGCAGCGTTGGTGCCCGCCCTTGGCCCCAGAGCCACACTTGGGTCGCCGGCCGCTTCCCGGCGGCCCGGCGACTTTGGTTGACCGGATGATCGCGGAAAACCTCGCGGCTGCGCTGCATCAGGTCACGAAGCAACTCGGATCCCGGGCCGGTCGGCAGGTAGTCGTGGATGGGGCGGTCGGGGATGTCATGCGGCGGCTGGGTTTTCGTTTCCGTGGTAAACGGCGCCGCTTCCACCCCGCGGTACACCAGGATGTTCCGGTAGCTCACTCCGGGGTGGAACTCCAACTGGCCGACCACGCGCCCGGAGCCAAGCCCTCGCACCGGCCCGCCCAGAGCCGCCTGCACCGAGGCGATTAACGCCGCTCCCTCGGTGCTGCTGATGTGCCCCGCCGTGAAGTCCCGCATCTCCTCGTTCTCGATCGTCACCAAGTTGCAGCGGATGGCCCAATCATGCGGCCCCAGGGTGATGCCCATCGCCACCGTCTCCAACGGTGCCCGGCCGGTGTATACCTGGAGCGGGTCGTAGCCGAACAGGCTCAGCGTGGCGACGTCGCTGGCGGGGGTCAATGGCTCGGGGACGTTGTTTGCCCGCCCGACGACACCCTTGCGGGCGATGGCGTCCATGTTCGGCGTCCGCGCCGCTTGGAGGGGCGTCTTGCCACCCAGCGTTTCCTGCGGTTCGTCGGCGCACCCGTCTGGTATCACGATGGCGTATTTCATGACCGTCGATTCACGGAGGAGTTTCAACCACGGCGACCGCGGCCCCTCCCGACAAGGGGCCACATCCGCTCCACCATAGTCAGACGACATTTGCACTTCAACGGACAGCACGCTTGGCCGGTGGGTCGGCTGGGCGGCGAAGGTAGTGGATGCTAGGATACCGCCAAAGCAAAGGAGGCGAATCGTGCGTGTGATCCTGGCCAACCCGCGGGGCTTTTGTGCCGGTGTGAACATGGCCATTGAAAGCCTGGAGCGGGCCTTGCAGCTGTTCGGAACGCCGATCTATGTGTATCACGAAATTGTTCATAATCGCCCGGTGGTGGAGCGGTTCCAGCGCCGTGGGGTGATATTCGTGGATGACATCGCCCAGGTGCCGGTCGGCTCGACGGTGTTGTACAGTGCCCACGGCGTCGCCCCTGCCATCCGGCATGCCGCTGCCGAGCGGCGGCTGCGGGCCATTGACGCCACCTGTCCCCTCGTGACGAAGGTCCACCTCGAAGCCATTCGCTTCGCCCAAGAGGGTTACACCATTATCCTCATCGGCCACGAAGGCCACGACGAGGTCGTCGGCACCATGGGCGAAGTCCCGGGGCACATCCACCTGGTCCAGAATGAAGACGACGTTGCTCGACTGCCGTTCCCGCCAGATGCCCGGTTGGCCTACCTGACACAGACCACCCTCAGCGTGGACGACGCCGCCGTTATCATCGAAGCCCTCAAGCGGCGTTACCCGCAAATTGTCGGTCCGTCTCGTGACGACATCTGCTACGCGACGCAAAACCGTCAGGAAGCCGTGAAGGAATTGGTGCCCGAGGCGGATTTGGTCCTCGTCCTGGGCAGCCGGAATAGTTCCAACAGCATGCGGCTGGCGGAGATCGCTCGGGCCTGCGGCAAGCGGGCGTATCTGATCGACGGCCGGCAGGAGATCGACGACCGGTGGTTGGAGAACGTCCAGACGGTCTTGATCACGGCGGGGGCCAGCGCGCCGGAGGACGTGGTCGAGGAATGCGTGGCTTATCTTCAGGACAGGTACGGCGCGACGGTCGAGAGCCGAACGGTCCGCGAGGAGCATGTCAGCTTCCCGCTGCCCCGGGAGTTGCGGGTGCTGGCGAGCTGAGGCGAGGCGGTCAGCCGACCGCCCCGCCTCGAGATGACGGCGCCGCCCCGTCGTACCGGCCAAAGCTCGGGGGCCGCAACGGATTTCCCGTCATGTCCGCAGGAGCCAGCCATGCCTCCTAGAGACGATCCGCCACTCTCATACCAGCCGCGACTGCCGCAACGCCGCGATTTCCGCATTGGCATCCTCGGGGCTGGATTCATCGTCCGCGACTGCCATCTCGTCGCCTATCGGCAGGCCGGGTTCCAGCCCTTTGCCATCGCTTCGCGCAACCCCCAGCGCGCCGAGGCTGTGGCCCAACAGCACGGCGTGCCGCGCGTCCATCGAACCTACGCCGACGTGATGGCCGATCCCGAGGTTGAAGTCCTCGACATCGCCGTTCCTCCGGACGTTCAGCCCGAGTTGATCTGGCAGGCGGTCCGGCACCACGACCATATCCGTGGCATTCTCGCTCAGAAGCCGCTGGCCATGAGCTACCGACTGGCGCGTGAGTGCGTGGAAGCCTGTGCCGCCGCGGGGATCGTCCTGGCCGTCAACCAGAACATGCGCTACGACCAGTCGGTCCGGGCGTTGCGCGATCTGCTCCAACGCGGCTGGCTGGGCGAGCCGGTGTTGGCTACCATCGAGATGCGGGCCATCCCGCATTGGATGCCCTGGAGCGCCCAGCTACCGTCGCTATCGACGTTCATCATGAGCATCCACCACCTCGACACCTTCCGCTTCTGGTTCGGCACGCCCGACCGGGTGCTGGCCAGCACCCGCTCCGATCCGCGCACGTCGTTTCCCCACCGCGATGGCATCAACCTCTACATCCTGGAGTACGACCGCGGCTTGAGGGCCGCGGCTTGGGACGACGTCTGGTCCGGGCCCTGCCGCGAAGGCAGCGGCAGCGACATCGCCATCCGCTGGCGCGTCGAAGGGACCGACGGCCTGGCCAAAGGCACCATCGGCTGGCCCAGCTATCCCGCCCGCGCCCCGAGCACGCTCGACTACACCACTCGGCGCCATGGCGGCGAATGGGTCCAGCCCCGCTGGGAGGAGGTCTGGTTCCCCGATGCGTTCGTCGGCACGATGGCACAACTCTTATGCGCCTTGGAAGAGGGGACCGAGCCCGAGATCAGCGGCCGGGACAACCTTGAGACGATCGCGCTGTGCGCTGCAGTCTACGCGGCGGCCACCGAGCATCGCGTGACGACGGTCGCCGAGTTTGCCTCCGAGACGGCGTGAGCGGTCAGTCGGTGGTCGCCGGGTAGCCGCGCTCACACCAGCCGCGCCAGCCGCCGTCCATGGAGAAGACGTTGGTGTAGCCCATTTTTTGCAGGTTGTCGGCAACCAGGGCGGAGCGGTAGCCACCGCCGCAGTAAAGGACCAACTCGGTCGTCGTGTCGGGGAGGCGCGTTTCGATGTCGCGTTCGATGATTCCTTTGCTGAGGTGCATGGCGCCGGGGATGTGGCCTTGGGCCCATTCGCTTTCTTCGCGGACGTCGATGAGCACGAAGGAGTCGCCGCGGTCGAGTTTGGCTTTAACCTGGTCCACGGACAACTCCCGGATGCGTTGGCGGGCGTCGTGGACGAGTTGGAGAAAGCGGGGAGAGTGGTGACGAGCCATAGAGCCTCCGGGGTCAGGCGGGCGTTGGCGGGCGTGGGCCGCCGGCGGCGGCCCCCCCCCCCCCCCCCTGTCAAAGGCCCCGCCGCGCCCCCCCGCGCCCCGGAGCCGCGGGGAGACCCGGAGGGGGGGGGTCGGGGGGCCGGGGCACCCGCAAAAACACCCAA
>JANWYO010000043.1 GCA_025055215.1 Gemmataceae bacterium | reverse complement strand
GCCGTGGCCCGCCGTCGCCGCCCCCCAGCCGCCCGTGCCGCCTTTACCAGCCGTGCAGCTGCCGCAACGCCTCGTACACCACGATCCCCACCGCCGTCGCCAGGTTCAGGCTCCGCACCCGGCCAGTCGGCATCGGAATGGTCAGACTCTGCTCCGCATACTTGGTCAAGACGCTGGCCGGCAAACCGTACGATTCGCTCCCGAAGACCAGCACGTCGCCCGGGGCATAAGCGACGCGGGTGTACAGCTGCCGGGCGTGGGCGCTGAAGCACCACAAACGCCGCCCCGTGGTTGCCGCCTCAAAGTCTCCCCAGGTGGCATGACGCCGCAGGACCACCTCCGGCCAATAGTCGAGGCCGGCTCGCCGGAGCGAGCGGTTGTCGAGCCGGAAGCCGAGCCGGCCGATCAGGTGCAACGGCGCCCCGATGGCGGCGCATAGGCGCGCGATGTTGCCTGTATTCGGCGGAATTTCCGGTTCCCACAGCGCGACTTCAATCATCAGCCCCCTCACCACCGTCCCCGAGCACTTCAGCCGCTCCGGCTTCGCTGCCGAAAACGAGATCAAGCGAAACTGCCAGGATGGCCTCGGTGCTGGCGTGCGTGGACGGCACCGGCTTCCTGGGAGCACCACTCATGCGGGAATCCCGCCGATTGCCGTGGGACTTGGCCGGAGGCGGCGTGCTTTTGGCCGGCCTCGTCGTTGCCTTGGCCCTGTTCAGCCACGATGCCCCCGGCCCCAACGTGCTTGGGCCCCCAGGCACGGCCGTTGCTCAGCTCCTGGTGGACACGCTCGGCTGGGCCGTCTACCCCCTCTTGGCGACTTGGTTCGTCCTCGCCGTCATCCTGCTCCTCCGGCGGCAGTTCCTCACTTGGTCGCTGCGCCTGGCTGGCTGGGCCACTCTTGTGCCAACCACCGCTTGGTTGGCCCACGCCGTCGGAGGCGACGGTGGCCGCCTCGGCGGCATCCTCCACGACTGGCTGGACCGCGAATTCGATACCCTTGGCCACGTCCTCCTCGCCGGCAGCACCGGTCTGCTCGGCCTCCTCTTGGCGGCGGACTTTGTCGTCGTGAACCTCGCCCGCCAGCTGGTACAAGTCACCATCCGCCTCTGGGGTTGGGGCCGGCGCTGGGCAGCATTCGTTCGCGAGCAGCGGCCGACGTCGCGACACCAACCGACCTCGCCCGGCCCGGCCGAACACGTCGCCACGACGGTTAATGGCCGAACCATCCCCATCCGCCACGCCCACGACCTCGGCCCGGACGTCGGCCGCGACCCCCGGCAGCCGGGGTCGCGGCCGCTGGGGCCGGATGCCGGCCGCTTGGCCGACTTCGAGCTGCCGCCGTTGCGGCTGCTGGACGATCCCAAGCCCATCCCTCGCGACGACCTGGACCAGCACCTCCGCGAGCAGGCCGCCCTCCTGGAAAAGACCTTCAGCGATTTTAACCTCCACGTCGGCGTCGTCGGCATCAACACCGGACCGGTCGTGACCCAGTACGAAGTCGCCCTCGAAACCGGCCTGCGCGTTCACAAAGTCACCGCCTTGGCTGACGACCTGGCCCTCAATCTGCGGGTGCCCAGTGTCCGCATCGTCGCCCCGATTCCCGGCAAAAACACCGTGGGGATCGAAGTCCCCAACGAGCGGAGAGCGATTGTCTGCCTCAAGGAGGTGATCCTGGCGGCTGGTCCCAAGGCCGCCCAAGCCAAACTGCCGTTGTTTCTCGGGAAGGACACCGAAGGCCGGCCGCTGGTGCAGGACTTAGCCGACATGCCGCATCTGCTGATCGCGGGCCGGACGGGCACGGGCAAATCGGTGTGCATGAATGCGATCATCCTCAGCATGCTGATGACCCGCCGCCCGGATGAGGTCCGCATGATCATGATCGACCCCAAGATGCTGGAGTTGACGGAATATAGTCGCATTCCTCACCTCATGCATCCGGTGGTCAAGGACATGAAGAAAGCAGAGGCCATTCTTGGCTGGGCGGTGGACAAGATGGAAGAGCGCTACGATTTGTTGAGCCGGGTTCGGGTGCGAAGCATCGCCGCCTACAATGAGCTGGCCCCCAGGGAGATCCATCGCCGCCTGGAGGCGCACGGCGGGGTGCCCGACCGGCTGGAATATCGCTTGCCCTATATCGTCATCTTCATCGACGAGATGGCCGACCTGGTGATGACAATGCGCAAGGAGGTGGAAGGGCACATCATTCGGCTGGCGCAGAAGTCACGGGCGGCGGGGATCCACCTGGTCCTGGCCACGCAGAAGCCGACGGTGGATGTCATTACCGGTCTGATCAAATCGAACCTCCCGGCCCGCATCTGCTTTCAAGTGACCAGCCGCACCGACAGCCGCGTCGTCCTCGACGAGATGGGGGCCGACAAGCTCCTCGGCAAAGGGGACATGCTCTTTTTGCAACCCGGGACAAGCAGCCTGATCCGAGCCCAGGGGACCTATGCCAGCGACCGGGAAATCAGTCGCGTCGTCGAGCATTTGGAAGGCGATCCCTGCTACGCCCCAGAATTGCTGGAGTTGAAGACAGCCAAGGGCGGGGGCAATCTGTTGCAACGCCTGCGCGACCGCGACGAGTTGTACGAGCAGGCCATCGAGGTGGTGGTCCGCGAAGGCCGCGGCAGCGTGTCGCTGTTGCAGCGTGCCCTGGGGATCGGTTACGGGCGGGCCGCCCGGCTAATCGACTTCATGGCCGAGGATGGCATCGTTGGCGAATACAACGGCAGTCAGGCGCGGGAGGTGCTCTTCTCACCCGAGAAATGGGAGGAGGTGAAAAATGCCGGCTGACTGGGGCTGATGGCTGCCGGGCGATTGAAGCCCGGCATTGCTCGCCGTAGAATCCCTTCCGGCGGTGCGGACCGCCATCGGGGGCGGGCCTGGGCACCGGTTGAGAGTTCATCTATGGAGGAGCATCGCATGTGGTGGAGCACTCTGCGAGCGGGCGTCGCCGTGATGGTGGTCACGGTCGCGTGGGGGGTTGGGGGCCTCGCCCCGGCCGCTGACGACGACGGCTTCACCCCCCTGTTCAACGGCAAGGACCTCACCGGCTTCAAGACAATCCTCAAAGGCGATGGCGATCCCGCCAAGACCTGGACCGTGCGCGACGGCGTCATCATCTGCTCCGGTTCCCCGGCCGGCTACTTCTACACCGACAAATCGTACAAGAACTACGTCCTCCGCTTCGACTGGCGCTACGCCCGCCCCGCCAACCTGGCCGACGACAAGGCCTTCAAGGGCAACAGCGGCTTGCTGGTCCACATCCAGGGTGAACACAAAGTCTGGCCCCGCTGCGTCGAAGTCCAGGGGATGAACGCCGATCACGGCCGCATCTTCGCCATCGGCGGCGCCAAGGGCCAGTACACCGTCAACAAAGAAGCCCAGGCGAAAGCGATCAAGCCGGTCGGCGAATGGAACACGACGGAAGTCATCTGCAAGGACGGTGAAATCACCTCTAAAGTCAACGGTATCGAGGTCAGCACGGGCAAAGGCGAGTTGACCGAAGGGCCGATCGGCTGGCAATCCGAAGGGGCCGAAATCCACTTCCGCAACATCCGCATCAAGGAGCTGAAGTAGGGCAGCTGAGCAGCAGCCCGGCCTCGGCTCATCCGCGGCGTCGCGGCGACGCCCCAGGCGTCGCCCGACGCCGTTTGCGCCTCTCGGCCCGACCCTCGCCCGTCTCTCGCTTTCAGCGCCCGGCTTGTGTACCATGACATCGGCTGGCCCACGACGGAGGACAAACCGATGGCGGAAAGACAACTCTTGGCGGGAGCGGCCACGGCGGTCATCACCCCCAATCTCGGGGTGTCGCTGGCCGGCTCGATGCAGGATCGGACGGCCACCAACATCCACGACGACTTGCACGCCCGCTGCCTGGTGCTCGACAACGGCGAGACGCGTCTCGCCTTCGTCGTCCTCGACCTGATCGCCGCCCGCAAAGACTGGCTCAGTGAAATCAAGCACCAGATTCAGGGATTCACCGGCATCCCGATGGGAAACATCCTCATCAGCTGTACCCACACCCACAATGCCGTGACGCCGGTACCGGTCTTCCAAAGCAACCCAGAGAAGGAATACCTCAAGTGGGCGGGCCCGCGCATCGCCGATGCCGTGCGTGTGGCCGTCAACCGCCTCCAGCCGGCCCGCGTCGGTTGGGCCGTCGGTCGCGAAGACCGCGTCATTTTCAACCGCCGTTATTTCATGAAGCCGGGCGTCAAGCTCCCCAGCCCATTCCCGGGGATCGAAGACCAAGTGAAGATGAATCCCGGCCCGGGTAACCCCGACATCCTCAAGCCGGCTGGCCCCATCGACCCGGACGTGGCTGTCCTGGCGGTACAGAAAGTGGAGAAGCCGGCTGGCCAGCCCCTGGCAGTGCTGGCCAGCTACGCCTTGCACTACGTCGGCGGTATCCCCGGAAGCGATGTCTCCGCCGACTACTTCGGCGCCGTCGCCGACATGCTCACCGACCGGCTCGGCGCCCCGCGCCGCGACCCCCGCCAGCCGTTCGTCGGCATCCTCGCCAACGCCTGTTTCGGCGACATCAACAACATCGATGTGCGACAGCGCCTGAAACAGCCCTACCAATACCACCAGCTGTATGCCGTGGCCGAGATCGTCTCCAAGGCCATCTACGAAACTTGGCGAACCATCGTCTACCACGATTGGGTGCCGCTCGGAGCGAAGGACAAGTCGGTCGAACTGGCGGTGCGCAAGCCGACGGCCGAGGAAGTGTCGCAGGCGAAGGAACTGCTTGCCAAGGCACCGCAGGGGCCTCTACGCACCTTGCCGGAGATTTATGCCCGGGAAACGATCCAGCTGCTGGAATGGCCCGACAAATTTCAGACCCCGGTTCAGGTGTTGCGGGTCGGCGATCTGGGCGTCTGCGCCCTGCCGGGCGAGCCGTTCTGCCAGACCGGCCTCGACATCAAGGCCAAAAGCCCCTTCGCCGCCACGATGATGATCGGCATGGCCAACGACTACGCCGGCTACTTGCCGACCGAGGAGCAGCACGCCCTGGGCGGCTACGAGACCTGGCGGGCCAAATCGAGCTTTCTGGAGGTCCAGGCCGCCACGATCATCCGGGACACGGCCATCGAACTGCTCCAGGAGGCCGCTCGATGAACCGAGACGAGCCGCCACTCCTGGCGGCGTCGTTTCCACCAGCCGAACCTCGCCTTCAACCCGTTGGTCCTGTCCATGAATCCCGCACTCTTCGATGATCTGAGGCGGAGCCTGGAAGCCGAGGGACCCGCTCGCGCCGTCGAGCAGCTGTGCAGTGCCTTGCGGGCGGACAAGGATTATGCCAACCTTTTTTACGCCCTCCTGATGAAAAAGCGGCTGGAGCTGGGGGCCCCCATCATCGATGGCGGCAGCGCGCAGAATCTCCTCCCGGAGCCGATGCAAACCGCTTACGAAGACGCCATCCGGGAATCCGCTCGGCTCGTGGGCAACCTCTACCTGGAAGACCGAGACATCCCGCGGGCTTGGCCCTACTTCCGACTGATCGGCGAACCGCAACCAGTGGCCGACGCGCTCGATCGCTACCAACCGGGCCCCGACGACGACTGCCAGGCTCTCGTGGATATTGCCCTTTATCAAGGCGTCCACCCGCGCAAGGGGTTCGACCTGGTCCTGGAGCGGAACGGCATCTGCAACGCCATCACGCTGATGAGCGGCGAGTTCCCGTACGGTCCCGACATTCGGGAATACTGCGTTGGCCGACTGGTCCGCGCCTTATACGAGCAGCTGCGCGAGCGGCTGGCGTCTGACGTCGCCAGCCGCGAGGGGACCGACACCACCGGGCTGTCGGTGCGGCAACTCATCACCGGCCGCGACTGGCTTGTCGACGACGATTTCTACCACGTCGATGTCTCGCACCTCAGTGCCGTCGTCCAGATGAGCATTCACCTGAGCAGCGCCGATGACCTGGTCAAGGCCCGAGAATTGTGCGCGTATGGGGCCCGACTGTCGCCCCGCTTCCAGTACGCCGGTCCTCCGCCCTTCGAGGACACCTACAAGGACCACGATCTTTACCTCGGCGTCTTGACCGGTGAGCAGGTCGAGGAGGGGTTGGCCCACTTCCGGGCCAAGGCCGAAAAGGCCAATCCCGAGTCCGACGGCACCTATCCGGCCGAAGTGCTGGTCAATCTTTATCTGAGGGCGAATCGCCCGGCCGACGCCTTGGCAGCGGCCCGGCAATACCTCGCCGGTGTGGACGACCGCCAGCTGAGCTGCCCGAGCATTGCTCAACTATGCCAAAGGCTTGGGGATTACGACGCTTTGGCGGACGTCTCGCGGCAACGGCAGGATCCCGTGAATTTCCTCGCCGGTCTGATCGCCTCCCGCCGAGGGAATTCAGGGCCGCCTCCCGGGTTGTCCGAGCCCAGGTCATAAGGAAACGTCCGGGAATGGGTCTCTCGGCCCGGGTGCCGCGACGCAGCAGCCGATTGCCTCACCAATCTGTGGGACGAAGCCGCTGGTCAGCCGACGCTACCCGGAGGCCCGCGGATCTCGGCGACAGCGAGATGTCGGCTAACGTAAGAACTCCGCCAAGTATGCGTGGATGTCGCCGGCTGATGCACCTTTACGATGGCCGACTCCGGTCGCGACAAATCGGGTGAGCAAGCCTACCGGGTCGGCGCTGGCCAAGGTCAGGCGGGTGATTCTCCCGCAGCGGTGCTACCGCTTTGCATCGCAGCCAAGCGAGCCTTCAGGGCCGCTAATTCAGCTTCCGCGCGATCAGCCCGCTGGCGTTCGGCCTCGGCCCGCTGATGTTCGGCCTCGGCGCGAATCGGTGCCACGTTACCGGCAGCATCAAAAAACCGCAGCCAGATGTCCTCCTGCTCCAAATACTTGCCCTTCCACGTCCCCAGCCACAGACCGAGTTTCTTGCACTCAAGGCGGCCCTGCGCATCGGGGGTCAACTCCACATACCGCCCATCGACCAGCCGCCAGCCTTCCAGCTTCTGGGTGTCGGGGTCGTAGCAGTAATACTCATACGTGCGGAAGACGCGCTCATAGATGTCCTTCTTGGTGGTGTGATCTTCCTTCGTGGTCTTGGGCGACGACAACTCGATAATCACGTCGGGATAACGGCCCCCTTCCTGCCAGACCACCCAGTAGCGGCGCGGGGGAGAGTGGGGACGACCCTCGACGAAATAGAAATCCGGCCCACGATAGTGGAGCATTCGTGCCTGCTCTTCGTCGTAGTAAATGAACTGGTTCCCGCCGACGTAGAAATCCTCGCGCCCGCGCAGGTGCCATTCCACACACTCGATAAGCAGGTTCATACATGCTCGGTGCCAGCTGCTTTCCAAGGGCTCACCATCCTCCTCCAGCAATTCCACCTTAGGTAACAGGTCCTCCACGTTCGGCAACGGGGTTTCGATCACTGTTGTCATGAACGGCCCTCCTTTCGTGGTCGCGGTCATCCGCCTCGCTTCCAGCTCATGATCTCGGCCATTGGCGGCGAAAGCGTTTCATAACCTCCCCTGAAGGCTATCGTACGCGATTTCGGAGACAGGATCGAGGAGAAGCAACGCGGGGCCTCCGGCCCGTGGACTTCGAAGGCCCCCAAACGGAGACGCCCACTAGTTGCCCCCAAACCACACCAAGGAGCGACAGGGTGGCCGGCGTTGGGCGGCAAGCCCCGCGCGCCGGCCTTCGCCACCGGCTTGCTGAGCCAACCACGGTTCGCTCGAGCTCAAAGTGCTGGGCGGGCCGAGGTTCGCGCGACCCAACAGGGTTAGTCGATAGGGCCCGGGTCGGCTCAGCGCCCATCATCCGACGATGACGGCAGCACAACAAAAAACGGGCCTCCCTGCCTGGGAAAGGGCAAGGAAGCCCGCAACGCAAACGACAGGACGGCCGGAATCTTCAACCCCCAGCACCTGCTCGCACTGGGTGGTTTTTCCGCCTATCGTCGGTGTCCGATGTCACTTGGCAAAAGCACTCTCCGCGACCTGATCGAACCGCGGGGTGTGTTGCTCCACGTATTGTTGCCAGCGTTGGGCGTCCCACAACTCCAGGTGATCGCGGACACCCAACAGCACAGCCTCGCGACTCAGGCCGGCGAATTGCATGAGCCGCTCCGGCACGAGAATACGTCCCGTGCGATCGACATCGACGGCCTCCGTCTGGGCGAAGTAGAGGCGGCGGAAGACCCGGGCTTCCGCGTCGGCCGCCGGCGCCTGATCGAGCTTTTCCGCCAGCCGTTCCAGCCCTTCCCGCGTGAACACCCATAGGCATTGGTCCGGGCCCGGGGTCACGAACAGGACCGTTGGGTCGCCCAGCTGCTCTCGCAGCCGTCGGGGGAGGGCCAGCCGCTTTTTCTCGTCCAGGGTCCGTGGGTAGGTTCCCGTCAAGAGCATCGGCGGCGCTGCGTTACGACCTCATCGACAGCCCGGCCTGGGCGACTCTCCCACTATCCTCCACGCAGACCCACATTCCACCACCACTATACGCAGCCCAATCCTCGAATCAAGAGGCGAGGAAGAAAAATCTCACGGCTCGAGGACCAAAGGCATGTAGGACCTCTGAACTCGCGGGGGGCTGAGGAGTTGCGGAAAAGGAGGGCGAGCGGTATCGATGGACCGGCTCGCCCTCACGTCATGCATCAGATGCTCGCTCGGCACCCCGCGAGGCCGAAACGATGAATCGGGGCAGTGGGGGTGAAGCGGCGGAGAACGATTTATGGATTTCCACTC
Organism: Gemmataceae bacterium; assembly: GCA_025055215.1. Taxonomy (GTDB): domain Bacteria; phylum Planctomycetota; class Planctomycetia; order Gemmatales; family Gemmataceae; genus JANWYO01. The sequence goes on along the minus strand of JANWYO010000043.1, from coordinate 14,443 downwards.
GTGCGATGACACAGGATGTTCGCTGGGTACGCTGCGATCTAACCGGCGGTGACAAAGCTTCGAGGTGGCGTATAATACGGCCCAATCCCGTTCCGCCCGAAGAAGGAGAACTTGTCGATGCAGGATTTGATTCCGCCGCATGGAGGCTTGCGGGAGCCTATCAACCGAACCGTTCCCGCCGAGGAAATCCCTGAATTCATTCGCCACGCCGCCAGCTTGCCAAAGGTGCCGATCAGTGATGCCGATCTCTCCAGCCTTTACCGGATTGGCGATGGCGGTTTGAGCCCCCTCACGGGGCCGATGGATCGTGCCACCTACCAGCGAGTCCTCTCGGACGAGGTGATCGTGCACAACGGCCAAGCATACGCTTGGACCATCCCGATTTCGTTTCCCGTTGATCGGGAACAGGCGCGATCGCTCAAAGTGGGGCAAACCGTGGCGTTGGTCAACAACGGCGGCACGATTGTCGGCACCCTGGCGATCAGCGACATCTTCCCCTGGGACAAGCCGGCGTACATCAAGGGGGTCTACGGCACCGAACGCACCGACCACCCGGGCGGCCACATGACCCTTAACGATCCGCGCGACATGCTCTTGGGAGGGGAGGTGCGGGTACTGCCGCAGCCAAAGCACCCGGCTTATGGACAGTACGTCTTGTCGCCCGTGGAAACCCGGGCGTTGTTCCGTCAGAAGGGCTGGCAGCGGGTGGTGGCGTTTCAGACACGCAATCCGCTACACCGAGCCCATGAGTACGCCCTGGTGTACGGCCTGGAGCACCTGACGCGTCAGGGTTATGTGGCTGGGGCCGTCCTCAACCCGCTCATCGGCGAAACTAAAGGTGACGACGTCCCGGCCGCGGCGCGCATGGCGACGTACCAGGCGCTAATTGAGAACAAGGCCCTCGGCCAAGGGGATTACGACGAGGCGCTTTGGCGGAAGGTGGGGGTCAGCTTTTTTGATCGCGTCCTTCTTCTGGGGCTGGACATCAAGATGTTCTATGCGGGCCCCAAAGAGGCGATCATGCACGCCATCTACCGGCAGAACTTTGGCTTCACCGACATCATCATCGGCCGAAAGCACGCCGATGCCCCCTACGACGACGGCAAAGACATCTGGGACGGCTTGGCCGCCCAGCGGAAATTCGACGAGTTGAAGGGAGACTTGAAAATCCGACCGGTCAAGGTCGGCTTCGCCGCCTTTTTCGAGGAACTGGGCCGGGTCGGGCTGGTTGATGAATATGGCCCGAAAGGCTACAAGCAGGTGTCGATCAGCGGGCGCGAGCTGCGGGAGAAGCTCCGCCATGGCGTCCTGCCCGACCCGCGGATCATGCGGCCGGAGACGGCGCGCATCCTGATTGAACACATGCGCGGGAAGTGAATCGGCCGCCGGCCGCTCAGGCCGGCGGCCCGATCCGCAAGCCCTTGAAGCGCCGCACGCAGTCGGTGATGGCGACCTCGGTGGGCAGCCGTTCGATGCTCGAGGCGCCGAAGAAGCCGACGATGCCGTGGGTGTGGTCGAGGACGTACTGGGCATCGTCGGGCTCGGAGATGGGGCCGCCGTGGCACAGGACGATAATGTCGGGGTTGATCGCCTTGGCGGCGTCGTGCAGTTCTTGGACGCGGCGCGCGGCGGCATCGAGCGACATGGCGGTCTTCGCCCCGATGGTGCCTTTGGTTGTCAGCCCCATGTGGGGGATCAGGACGTCGGCCCCGGCGCGGGCCATGGCCACCGCTTCTTCCGGCGTGAAGACATAAGGGCAGGTCAGCAGGCCCAGCTCGTGGGCTTGGCGGATCATGTCCACCTCCAGGTCGAAGCCCATGCCGGTTTCCTCGAGCCCTTGGCGGAAGGTGCCGTCGATCAGGCCGACGGTGGGGAAGTTCTGCACGCCGCTGAAGCCGAGCGCCTGGATTTCGCGGAGAAAGAGCTTCATGATGCGGAACGGATCGGTGCCGCACACCCCGGCAAGGACCGGGGTGTGACGGACGATCGGCAGGACTTCGCGCGCCATCTCGAGCACGATCTGATTGGCGTCGCCGTAAGGCATCATGCCGCTGAGACTGCCGCGGCCGGCCATGCGGAAGCGGCCCGAATTGTAGATAATGATGAGGTCGATGCCGCCCGCCTCGGCGCATTTGGCACTCAGGCCGGTGCCGGCGCCACCACCGAGGATCGGTCGGCCCGCCGCGATTTGGGCCCGGAGGCGTTCGAGGCACTGCTCACGCGTGAAAAAGCTCATCGGCTCCTCCGCCGAAACAGACGGCGCTGGTAAGTCTCCCGTGGGCTATTCGTGAGCGAGGCCCACTGGGACCGGGTTGACTCTTGGGCAGGGTCGGTGACCTGCTCGCCGCGGGGCCGCTGGCCCCGCGGCCAACAACCGCCCGGGCTTCCACAGCCCTGAGGCCCCTTCCGAGCCAGCATCCCGAGGACTGCGTCATGGCCGTTCTACTCATCGGTACGCTCGACACCAAGGGAGAGGAGGTGGGCTTTGTCCGCGACCAGCTGCGCTTGGCCGGCGTGGAAGTATGCGTCGTAGACGCCGGTGTCCTCGGGCCGCCGCTAATTTCGCCGGACATCCCTCGGGAGGAGGTCTTCCGCGCCGCGGGGACCACCTTTGACGCGGTGCTCCAGGCACGTGACCGCGGCCAGGCCGTCGAGGCGGCGGCCCGGGGGGCCGCCCGCCTCGCCGTCGAGCGCTTCCAGCAGGGCCTCGTCGAAGGGGTGCTCGGCCTGGGTGGCTCGGCCGGCACCACCATCGCCACGGCGGCCATGCGGGCGCTGCCCTTCGGCATCCCCAAGTTGATGGTCAGTACTCTGGCCAGCGGACAGGTCGCCCCTTACGTTGGCGTTCGCGATATTGCCATGCTGCATTCGGTCGTGGACCTGAGCGGCCTCAACCGCATCAGCCGTGTCGTCCTCACCAATGCCGCCCAGGCAATGATCGGCATGGTCCGCGCAAAGGGTGAGGCGCCCCCGGCGATGGCCGACCGCCCGCTGATCACTGCCACCATGTTCGGCGTGACCACGCCGTGCGTCGAGGCCGCCCGCCGCGGCATGGAAGCAGCCGGTTATGAAGTGCTCGTCTTTCACGCCACGGGGACCGGCGGCCGAACGATGGAATCGTTCATCCGCGATGGCCTGGTGACCGGTGTGCTCGACCTGACGACCACGGAGCTGGCGGACGAGTTGGTGGGCGGCATTCTCTCCGCGGGCCGGGACCGCCTGACGGCCGCTGGTTTACAGGGCGTGCCCCAGGTCATCTCCTTGGGAGCGCTGGACATGGTGAACTTTGGCCCGCCCGACACGGTGCCGGAGCAGTTTCGTGGCCGACGCTTCTACCAGCACAACCCGAACGTCACCTTGATGCGGACAACGCCCGACGAGAACGATCAGCTAGGTAAGGAAATCGCCCACAAGGCGAGTGCCGCCAGGGGACCGACGGCGGTGCTGGTGCCGCGGCGGGGGGTGTCGGCCATCGACGTGGAAGGGGGGCCTTTCTGGTGGCCGGAGGCCGACGCCGCCTTGTTCGACAGCCTGCGCTTGTGGATGAGTCCGCACGTGGAGCTGATCGAAGTCGATCGTCACATCAATGACCCGGAATTTGCCGCATTGGCGGTGGACACGCTGCGTCGGCTCATGAGCCGGGCGGCGACGGCCGCCCGGCCTTGAAGCGGGCTTGTCGCGGGTCGAGCAGCGGCTTTTGGGCTGCTTGGCCGCGTTTTTCAAGCTAAAATGGCAACAAGATCGCGGGGAAGTCAGGCGGCCGGTGCGCGCGGGAGTACCGAACGATGGCCTCGGACACGTCGAATTCCGCCCTACAGACCATCGGGAATTATGACTTGCTCGCCAAAATTGCTGAGGGAGGGATGGGCACCGTTTACAAGGGGCGTCACCGTCTGACCGGCCAAATCGTCGCCATTAAGATAGTCCCTCCCAGCGTGGCGAGTAACAAGGTGCTGCTGAAGCGGTTTGAGCAGGAATTCCGAGCGGCCAGCGCCCTTGACCATCCGAACATCGTCCGCGCCCTGGACTACGACGGCACCGGGAGTCGCCCGTTCTTGGTCATGGAGTACGTCGATGGCGAATCGCTCGGGCAGCGGCTGGAGCGCGAAGGCCGCATCCCGGAGGCAGAGGCGATCCGCCTGATTGTTCAGGTTGCCCAGGGCCTGCACAAAGCCCATAAAGAAGGGTTGATCCATCGCGACGTCAAGCCCGACAACATTCTGGTGACGGCTGACGGGCAGGCGAAGCTGACCGACCTTGGGCTGGTGAAAGATCTGGACACGGAGCTAAACCTGACACGCACCGGTCGCGGCTTGGGTACGCCGCACTTCATGGCCCCGGAGCAGTTCCGCAACGCCAAGAACGCCGACGTGCGCTGCGACATTTATTCGCTTGGGGCCACTCTCTACATGATGGTAACCGGAGAACTGCCGTTCAAATCGTGCGGGCCGCTCGATGCCTGGATGAAAAAAATCCGCAACGACCTGCCGGCGCCACGGCAGCTCGTGCCGGAGCTGTCGGAGCGCGTCGATTGGGCCATTCGCCGGGCGATGAGCGCCGACCCAAATCAACGGCCGGAGTCGTGCCGTGAGTTCGTGGAGGACTTGATCGGTCGCAGCACGCGGCGGTCGGCGTTGCCGGGAGAAGACGCTGCTGCCTTAGACTTGTGGTACCTCGTGTACACGGACGACGTCGGCGTGCAGCACACGGTGAAGGGAAGCACCGAGGGGATTCGTCGCGCCTTGCGGGAAGGTCATTTAGGGGACGCCAGTAACGTCCGCGCCTGCCGAACCAAGGCGGGGCCGTTTGAACCGCTGCGGCAGTTTCCCGAGTTTCGGGACCTGTTGGTGGCCCCGGCGCCGTTGAAGCCGGCGACGGCGACGCCGCCGCCGCCGGCCCCCAGGCCGCCGGAAACCGTGTCCGGCTCTTGGGTCATGCCCCCGTCCATCAAGGCTCGCCCTGCCGAGTCACCCCCTGTTGCCAGTCCGTCCCCTGCGCCCCGCATCGAACTGAATGAGGCCGAGTCGCAGCCGACCTGGCTGATGTGGTGCTTGTTGATCGTGTTAGCGGCCGCGTCCGGGGCGATGGCTTCGTACCTTTTTTTCCAGCGCTGAGGCGCTGCGGCCCGGGGCGTCCAAACCAAGCGTCGCGGACAGCGTCATGGGACCTTCGCTCGATTGGCGGCCACGTGGTGGCATAGAGCTTCAATAGAGTCATGTCGATGAAGTTACCAAGCCTCAAGCCGCGATCGCTGGCTGCCAGAGTGTATTTCCCACTTATGCTGGTAGCATTAGCCGCCGTGGCCGCTGTCGGCGGTTTGGGGCTGCTTTGGCGGAGCCGCTGGGCGGAGCTGCAACTTCCGGCAGCCGAGCAGCAGCGCGTGTATCGTGAGTTCCTCGCCGTCAACGCGGGCTGCCTGCTGGTGGTGATTGGTGTTGTTGGGTACCTGCTGCATCGAGGGATCGTCCGTCCTTTTCGCCGGCTGGTCAGGTTCGTCAATACCTTCATGCCCTCAAGCCCACGCGGCGAACCCCAGGGCAAGGACGAGTGGACCAACCTCGAGCACCGTTTGAGCGGGGCGTTGCAGACGCTGCACCTTCACGAAGCCCGTGCCCGTGCCATCGTCGAAGGTGTTGCCGACGGCATCGTCACGTTCGACAACACCGGCCGTGTCCTGTCGATCAACCGCGCCGTGACGCGCATTTTCGGCTGGAGCGAAAGAGAACTCCTGGGCCAGCCCGTCCGTCGCTTCGTCTGCCTCAGCGACGACGACGTTGCCCGCATCCAGGCCAACGACACGGGTAAGGCGCAACTTCTCGGCGTCGGCCGACAACTGGACGGCCGCCGAAAAGACGGTCAGGTGATCCCTTTGGAGATCGCCCTGAGCAAGGTCCGCGTCGCCGACCAATCTTTTACCATCGCCGTGGTCCGCGACCTGAGTGAACGTCGCCGGGTCGAGGAGGCCCTTCGGCTCCAGGCTCTGACGTTCGCGAACATCTCCGATGCCGTGATCATCACGGGATTGGATGGACGCATTATTGACTGGAACCCCGCCGCGGAACGGGTGTTCGGGTACACCAAGCAGGAGATGATCGGCCAAACGGTGGCGTGCTTGCACCCACCGGAATCGGGGACAGGCCTGAGTTCCGCGGTGATCGAGACCCTCCGCCGCGAGGGGCGGTTTGCCTGCACGCAGCGGTTCCGCCGCAAGGACGGGACCGAGGGATTCTGTGAAACCGTCATCGTGCCGCTGCGGGACGAACAGGGCAAGCGTGTGGCCACCATCCAGGCCCATCGCGACATCACCGACACCAAGCGCATCCACGAAGAACTCCTCCGCTCTCGGGCCAACCTGGCGGCCCTGATCGAAAACACCACCGATTGCATCTGGTCGGTTGATCGCGAGCTGCGCCTCATCACCTTCAACTCGACCTGCCGGCAGATGTGCCAGCGGATGTATCGCTGCGAACCGTACGTCGGCATGAAGCTCGGCGAGATCTTCCCCGAGCGTGATCGCGCTTTTTGGGAACCGCTCTATGCCCGCGCCTTGGCCGGGGAGCGGTGCGTGGCCGAGTTTGAAAATCCGCTGATGCCCGGGATCGTCAAGGAAATCTCGCTGAATCCGATCGTGTCGGACGGCGTGGTCACGGGAGTGTCCGGATTCATGAAGGACATTACCCATCGCAAGCAGGCGGAAAATGCCTTGCGGCAGGCGAAGGAGGCCGCCGAGGCCGCCAATCGGGCCAAGAGCGAGTTCCTGGCTAACGTCAGCCACGAGATTCGCACTCCCCTCAACGGCATCATGGGCATGACCGACCTCGTCCTCGACACGCCGCTGACCGCCGAACAGCGTCGCTACCTGACTCTGGTGCGCTCGTCGGCCGACGCGCTGTTGGCGATCGTCAATGACCTGCTCGACTTTGCCAAGATCGAGGCGGGTAAGCTGGACTTCGACCGAGTCGAATTCCAACCGGCGGATTGCCTGGCGGAGACGCTTAAGGTGCTGGCGATGTCAGCCCACAAGAAAGGGCTGGAACTCGTCGGCGACATCGACCCCGCCGTGCCCGACGTCCTGATCGGCGACCCCGGCCGCCTCCGCCAGGTGCTGCTCAATCTCGTGAGTAATGCCATCAAGTTCACCCCGCAGGGAGAGGTGGTTGTCCGGCTGGAGGTCGAGCAGGCGGATGACCACCAGGTCGTCCTTCACGGAGTGGTGCGCGACACCGGCGTCGGCATTCCGGCCGACAAACAGCACGTCATTTTCGCGCCGTTTGAACAAGCCGACACGTCGTCAACGCGCCGCTTCGGAGGCACGGGACTGGGATTGGCGATCTGCTCGCGCTTGGTCGGCATGATGAATGGCCGAATCTGGGTCGAAAGCACCCCGGGGGCCGGGAGCAAGTTTCACTTCACGGCCCGCCTGGAGCGCCCCTCCCGCGAAGGGGTCCCCCAGCGACCCTCCATTCCCCAGAGCTGGCAGGACACGCGGGCTCTCGTGGTGGAGGACCACGACGAGACGGCGACCATGTTGGAGCGGATGCTGGCCGGCTGGCAGATGCGGCCCTATCGGGTGGCCGATGCCGAAGCCGCCCTCGGGGCCATCGACCAGGCGAATCGAGACCGAGATCCATTTGTGCTGGCGCTGGTCGATGCAAGCCTTCCGGGGACGAGCGGTTTTGAACTGGCGGAGCGAATCGCCTGGCGGCCCGAGCTGTCCGCCGGCGTCCTGATGATGCTCCGGGCCGACAACCAGGCCGCGGATGCGGCCCGCTGTCGGCAGATTGGTGTGGCGGCGCACCTGGTAAAACCGATCCTGCCGACCGAGTTGCGGGAGGCCGTCAGCCACGCGTTGGGCCACTCCCATCGCCGATTCTTCCCAGCGCCCGACGGGACGCCCGGCCTGCGCGCGGCACGGCGCGGCGCCCGGGTCTTGCTGGTGGAGGACAATGAAATCAACCAGATCATTGCCCGGGAGATGCTTCGCAAGGCCGGCCATGAGGTCGCGGTTGTTGCCAACGGGGAGGAGGCCTTGGCGACGATGGAACATCAGGCATTTGATCTGGTCCTGCTGGACATGCTGATGCCGGGTATGGACGGCTACGAAACCGCCGCCCGCATCCGTGCGCTGGAAAGGGCCAGCGGCAAGCGCGTCCCGATTGTGGCCATGACCGCCTTGGCCATGGAACGAGACCGCGAGCGATGTCTGGCAGCGGGGATGGACGCTTACTTGGCTAAGCCCTTCCGCTCGGAAGAGTTGCACGCCGTCATCGACCGGCTGCTGGCGCCCGTCTGAACGGAAACTGCTTAGAGGGGACTGCATGGACGAATCATCGCCGCCCGTATCTTCTCCACCATCGGCCTGGACGCCGGAGCAAGTCTGCCGCACTTACGCGCCGCGGATTTATCACCTGGCGCGGCGGATGCTCGGCAACGATGCCGACGCCGAGGACGTGACGCAGGAAGTCCTCTTGCAGGTGGTGCGCAAGCTCGACACTTTCCGGGGGGAATCAGCTCTGCCGACCTGGTTACATCGCGTTACCGTCAATGCCGCTTTGGCCCATCGCCGCAAGCGCGCCGAACGCGAGGGCCGGCAGACGGCCGAGCCCCTCGACCAGCTCGCCGAGGATGCCCCCCTTAATGGCACTGTTCGCCCCTGGTCGGTCCGTCCGGAGCAGGAAGTTCTCGATCACGAAACGCAAGAATTGATCGAGGCGGCCATTGCCCGTTTGCCCGAAACCTATCGAGACGTCTTCGTTTTGGCCGATGTGGAGGGGTTGTCCAACGCCGAGATCGCCGACATCCTCGGCCTGAGCGTCGCGGCGGTCAAAAGCCGGTTGCATCGGGCCCGACTGATGATGCGGCGGGCCTTGGCGGCCCATTTCGAGGAGGTCGCGACATGATTTCCTGCCGAGAACTGGTCGAAGTGCTGCTCGACTTCGTCGCGGGCGACTTGGAGCCGGAGCATCGGCAGCGGGTCGAAGCGCACCTTCAAGAATGCCCGCCATGCGGCGCCTACCTGCAAACCTACCGGCTGACGATCCAGCTCAGCCGACGCCTCCGCCTCACTCCGCTTCCGGTGGAGTTTGAAGCGCGTCTGCGGGCCCTGTTGGAACAGACGGGCACCGACTTGTCGAGCCCCAATGCGGACGAGCGGTAAATGCTCCCGTGGTACGTTCCTCCGGCCCGCCGGGCGGGGCTGAGGAAGCGTGCCAGTTGTCCTCAGTCGGCCAGCTTCGTCGTCCTAAAGCGCCACGTCCGGCTGAACGCTCGGCCATCGACCGTCGCCTTGATCGCTGCGGTGCACGTGGTCGCAGCGGGCAATGGCTGGCGCGGGATGGCGCAGACCGTGTTCCATTGCACCCACGATGACGCCGGTGCCTCCGGGGTGGAAAGATAGACCGGGATCGGCTGATCGTGCTCGTCGTGTAAGGAAAATGTCACCGCCTTGACACTCTGACCGGCGGCAAAGAAAACCGTGATGGGAAAGCCGGCCGGTCCCCGATGCCCGGCCGGCAGCGGGCTGGGTATCTCCATGCCGAAGCGCCGGGGCACGACGGTCTGTTGATCGTCCGGGTAGAAGACCACGTCTCGCGTCCGCGGCCCCCGGCTGCCGGAGATGCAATCGATCAGCACCACCCAGTCGTCGCCCTCCTTGGCCCAGCCGATGCCGACTTCCGTCAATGTCGGCTGCAATAGCGGGATGCGGTGGTAGAAGGTGGCCAGCCAATCGACCACGGCCTCTTGCGGTGGCCGGTAATGGATCACGGCGGCCTTAGCGGCCTTTGCTCCTTCGGGTGTATGGCCCGGCAGCGACGGCTGCTCCTCGTGCGCTTTCAGCCCCTCAACCTCCGCCTTACCTCGATTGAGCAACAGGTAACGCGCGTGTTTTCGGCAGCCGTCGCTCAATTTCGGCGACAGTGTGACCTCATTGAGACCGCAAGCTTTGCGGGCTGCGTTCAGCACGGCCAGGGCCTTGTCCTCCTCGCTGTCAGCGGCGGGTCTGGCCCCGCCGCCCGAACCGAGCACCGCAGCCACACCGAACAGCGCGATAAGACATCGGAACGCCATGGAAACCTCCTCGCTCAATCCACGGGGGCCAAACACCCCCCTTGCTTCCAGCCGGTCAATCCTCGGTGTCGAGGAACTCATGCGGGTCGGGCCAAGTCTCCGGCGGGGGCTGGAGGGTGATGATGGGCCACGGGCCCGGGTCCGGTCGAGCCAGCGGGTCGGGTGCGCTTTGGGAGAGAATGGGGCGGCAGCACTCCTCCATCTGCTGCCAGAAGGCCGGCACGTCGAGCCCCCAGTAGGGCGAGGGGTATTGCTCCATGTAGGCTCGGGCCGAGCGGAAGAGTTTGCCCGCTCCCTTCAGGTTGCCGTTGCTCAGATGGTAAAGCGCCACCGCCGCCTGGATGAGGCCTTGGACAAAGCGTCGCTCCGGGCCGGCGCTTTCCAACCAGAGTCCCTCCCAGACTTCGTGGGCCTCAAAAAATTCCTGGGCATTGAAGCAGACGATCCCGGCCAGGTAGCGGGGTTCGTAGTCGATGGATGAGATCGCCATGGCGGATGCATTCCCAGGCCGGGGCGAAGACCGCGGCAGACGATTGGCACCAAAGACACCTTAGCGGAACTCGGGCGTCGCGGGAACTGAGAGTGGACGGCGGAAGAGAAGGGTGCTCCTCTCGTTGGAGGCGGAGTGGGGCGCTCCAAGACGGCGGCTTTTCCCAACCCCGCCGATTTCCCCTTCCCACCCACGATTCATCGTTTCGCCCTTCATCCCTGCCCAGCAGGCGTCTCCCCCTCGCGCGAGTGCGGAACGATCAAGCACGAGAGCGAGACGCAGCGGGCGCCGTCGGTTGCGTGGGTGATGGAGAGGGTGGTTTTACATGCCCCCTTTCGTGGATTGTCTGGACTGCCTGGCTTGAAGCCGTCTCCCGCCGAGATGCCGGAGGGAGACCCGAAACAAAGTCGCATTGTCCGCCGAAAAGAGGCTGGCTATCATGCGGCGGCTGAACGGTGCCGCTCGGCCGGCGTCTTTCAGGGACGAAAGACACTCCCGCAGCACGAAAGGATTCGGCGTGAACTGCACGGTCGGAAAGCTGGCGGCCTTGGTTCAGGGGGAGGTAGAGGGCGAGCCGGGCTTGATCATCCAGGCGGCGCGCTCCTTGTCCGAAGCCGGCCCGGGCGACATCACGTTCCTGGAAGACGCCAAGTACCTGGCGCGGCTCCGGACCTGTCAGGCTGCCGCTGTCGTGGTCGGGCCCACCATTCAACTCCCCGGCAAGACGCTCATCCGCGTGCCCGATCCCCTGACGGCGTTTGTGACTATCGTTCGGCACATGCACGGCCGGCCGGAATCGCCACGCCGGGGCATCGACCCCCGCGCTGCCATCGACCCCGACGTGCAGATCGGCCCCGAGCCGAGCATCTACCCCTTCGTCACCGTCGGCGAGGGAACCGTGATCGGCGCCCGCTGCCGGATTCATAGCGGCGTCTCCATCGGCCGCTTTTGCCGCCTGGGCGACGACGTCGTGCTCTACCCCAACGTCGTCCTTTACGACGGCACGGTCGTCGGTGACCGCACCATCGTCCATGCCAACGCGGTGATCGGGGCCGACGGCTTCGGCTACCGCCTGCGGCACGGGCGTCATGTCAAGGTGCCGCAACTTGGACACGTGGAGATCGGTGCGGACGTGGAAATCGGTGCCTGCACGACCGTGGACCGCGGCACGTTCCAGGCCACGCGCATCGGCGACGGGACCAAGGTCGATAACCTGGTGCAGATCGCCCACAATTGCCGCATCGGCCGACACAACATCCTCGTCAGCCAAGTCGGCATTGCCGGCTCCAGCAGCACCGGCGACTATGTGGTGATCGCCGGCCAGGCGGGGATTAACGACCACGTGCATATCGGCGACCGGGCGGTGATCGGCGCCAAGGCCGGCGTGGTCAAGAGCGTGCCGGCGGGCACCTACGTGTTGGGCGCACCGGCCATGCCCGAGCGCGAGCAGAAGCGGATCCTCCTCAGCCTGGAGAAACTTCCTGAAATCCGCCGCCACATCCGCCGCATCATGCAGCATCTGGGCCTGAACGACGCCGGTGAATGCGACAAGCTGGCCGGCTGAAGAGCACCGAGTCCTACGGGTCCGGGCCCCTTGGCCCGCACCCGACGGAGAGCACCATGCTGCCACTCCGCATCCCTCCGGCTGAGTCCCCGTGGCGCGACCAGCGACCGGCCATCGGCTTGCTGGCGGGCAGTGGCCGATTCCCCATCATCTTCGCCGAAAAGGCGCGGCGCCTCGGGATTCCCGTCGTCTGCGTCGGCATTCGTCACGAGGCCTCCGAAGAACTCAAAACCCTCGCGGCGGAATTCCACTGGGCCGGCGTCGCCAAACTCGGCCGAATGATCCGCCTTTTCAAGAAATCCGGCGTCAAGCAGATCGTCATGGCCGGCAAAGTGCACAAGACGATCATGCACACCCCGTTCCGCTGGCTGCGGTTGATGCCCGACTGGCGCATGATCCGGGTGTGGTATCGCGGCCGTCGTCCCGACAACCGGGACGACAGCCTTCTGTTGGCCGCCATTGCCGAATTCGAGCGCGATGGCATGACCTTCGTTTCCGCCTTGGACCTGTGTCCGGAGTTGCTCGTGCGCGCTGGAATCCTGACCCGCCGCCGGCCCACGCCGGCCGAGGAACAAGACATCGCCTTCGGTTGGGAACTCGCCAAGGAGATGGGACGGCTGGATGTCGGCCAGAGCGTGGCCGTCAAGGAACGGGCCGTCCTCGCGGTGGAAGCTATCGAAGGGACCGACCGGGCCATTGCCCGCGCGGGCGAACTGTGCCCCCGGGGTGGCTTCGTGGTCGTCAAAGTCGCCAAACCCCACCAGGACATGCGCTTCGACGTCCCCACCGTCGGCTGCTCCACCATCGAAACCATGCACCGCGCCGGGGGCAGGGTCCTCGCCATCGAGGCCTCCAAGACCATCGTCCTCGACCAGGAGCAGACCATCGACTTGGCCAATCGCCTCGGCATCACCATCGTCGCCTTGTAAGTTCGGCCCCGACACGGCATCGCCTGCCCGGACACGTCGGCTCCGCCTCCCCAGAAGGCCGACGGGGCCACCGCGCCCCCCCGCCGCGGATTGGCCGCGGGGCGTTCTCCGGCCCTCGACTCTGGGTAGCGGTCCCTCCTCCGGCTATAATTCGGAAGCAGTTTTCGTCTCGGGAGGACGGCTTCCATGCGCTGCGGTGCCGTGTGGCGATGCGCCTGGCTGTTGGGATTACTGGCATCGGCCGCCGTGCCGGGCCAGACGACCCAGGCTTCAGGCAAGACCGTGCTGAGCGGCGAGTCACCGCGGACTGCCCGCCGTTTGGCAGATGCCCAACGGCTCGTGGAACAGCGGCAATGGGCCGACGCCATCGATGAATACCAGCACATCCTCACGGAAGCGGGGGATGATCTCGTTCCCGTCGACGGGCGGCAATCGGTGCCGGCGCGGTGGCTGGTTCATCAGCGGCTGGCGTCCCTGCCGGCCGAGGGGCTTGAGTTGTACCGTGCCCGGGTCGATGGCGCGGCGGCCAAGGTCTTGGCCGCCGCCATCACCGACCGCGACCCGGCCCTTCTCCGACGGGTCGTGGACCAGTGGTTCGCCAGCCGACCCGCACAGCAGGCGCTGGAATTGCTCGGCGAGCTGGCGCTGGAATCGGGCGATTATGAAGAGGCGGAGCGCTGGTTCCGAATGTTGGCCGGGTCAGCCGAGGACGAGGGTAAGGAGGGAGGACGACCGGCCGGTGAGCTGATCTATCCAGGCCCGGAGGTCCCCTTGGCCCGGGTGCGGGCCAAGGCGTTGTTGGCGCGGCTGTACCGCGGCCAGCGGCGGAACTTGGCAGATCAGCTGCGGGCCTTCCGGCAGCGACACGGCGACGCGGTCGGCCGATTGGCGGGGCGCGAGGGGCGTTTGGCAGACCTCCTCGAGGCGTGGGCGGCGGAGGCGGCGCCCCCTCTTCGCCATGACCAGGCTTCCGGTTGGCCAACGTTTGCGGGCCATCCAAGCCGCTGCCTGCGGCCGGCGGTGGCACCCCCGTTCCTCCGGTATGACACCTCTCCGCTGCGGGTTCGCCTCCCGGATTTGCCCTTGGTGGCGAACGATCCGGAGCCTGGCCGCGGCTCGACCCGAATGACGCCCGTGCTGGCGTACTACCCGGTGATCGCGGACAATCGCGTGTTCCTCACCGATGGCGGTTCCATCTACGCCTACCAGGCGTCGAGTGGCCGTGAGGTCGGCCGCTACAAGCTGAGCGAACCCCCGGCGATGGTCCGGTTCGCCGGGCTGAAGCGACTGCCTGCCGATGCAGGATTTACGCTGACGGTGTCGGGCGGCTATGTCTATGCTCGGCTCGGGAGCCTGACGATGGGTGAGCCGACGCTCCCCGGGCTGGCAATC
>JANWYO010000329.1 GCA_025055215.1 Gemmataceae bacterium | reverse complement strand
TTTGTAGCGCCCACGGTTGGTGGTGGGCCCCAACGCCTACCACCACCGGCGCCGGCAAGCGCGGTCCCACGATACCCAAGATGGTCCCTTCCGACCCAACTCGCCCGACAGTCGTGTCTCTGGTTTTCCCCCTTGCGGCCTATAATTTTCATCAGTCGGGGGAATGACCGAATCACGCTGTCAGAGGCTATGCGGTCCCAGGACGGAAGAGGCGCATTCCGGAACGTGTTATGGCCGTCTTGTTAGTCATCGACGACGACCCAGACATCCTGCTGACCTACCTCGATCATGCGGTGGGAGACCTCTTCGAGCGCATCGAGGTGGCTCGCACGGGCGCCGAGGGGTTGGAGTTGTACCAACGCGGTGCCCCGACGGCGGTATTGTTGGACGTTTACTTGTCGGATGCCCACGGCCTGGAGCTGATGCAGCGGCTGCGGGGCATCGACTGCCGCTGCCCGATCCTTATCATCACGGCGGCGACTACGACCGACTTGGCCATTGAGGCGGTGCGACAAGGGGCGTTCGAGTACCTGATCAAGCCACCGGGCGTGGACGAGCTGCGCGAGGTGCTGACTCGGGCCATCGAAGTTCATCGGCAGATGAAGGTGCCGGCCCTGATCGAGGAAACCCAGGAGCCGGCGGAGGCCGACGTCTTGGTCGGACGCTGCCGCGCGATGCGCGAGGTATTCAAGGCGATCGGCCAGGTGGCCGACCGTGACGTGGCCGTGCTCATCCTCGGCGAGACCGGCACCGGCAAGGAATTGGTCGCGCGGGCCATCTACCAATACAGCCGCCGGGCCGAGCGTCCCTTCCTGGCGATCAATTGTGCCGCCCTGCCGGAGGAAATCCTGGAGAGCGAACTCTTCGGCCACGAACAGGGGGCCTTTACGGGGGCGGTGCGGCAGCGCATCGGCAAGTTTGAGCAATGCTCCGGCGGCACCCTGTTCCTCGACGAAGTAGGCGATTTCTCGCCAGCGATTCAAGGAAAAGTCCTCCGGTTGCTTCAAGAGCAGCGGTTCGAGCGGGTCGGAGGCAATGAAACCATCCGCACCGACGTGCGCATCCTGGCCGCGACCAACCGAGACCTGGGCCAGATGGTGCGCGATGGCCTGTTCCGGGCTGACCTGTATTACCGTCTGTGTGTCAGTGAAATTCGCCTGCCACCGCTCCGCGAGCGCGACGGTGACGTGCCGCTGTTGACGCAGCACTTTGTTCGCCGATTCGCGCAACAATTCGGCAAGGAGGTCGTCGGTGTGTCCCCGGAGGCGATGGCACTGTTGGAGCGCTACACTTGGCCGGGCAACGTCCGCGAGCTTCAGAACGTGGTACGGCAAGCGCTGTTGCGCACGACCGGCGACACGCTCGTGCCCGACGCCTTGCCGGAGCACATCCGCAGCGGCACGCTGGTCCGGCCGGCCGCGGCGCGGACCGGCAGTGAGCCAACTATGCTGGAGATGCTCTCCGATGTCCGCGCCTTGACCGAGGACTTGCTGCGAGGCGGTGGAACACGCCTGTATGAGTCAGTGCACCAGGCCGTCGATCGCTGCCTGTTGTCGCTCGTCCTGGACCACACTCAAGGCAACCAGCTGCGAGCCTCCCAAGTGCTCGGCATCACTCGTCGGACCCTGCGGAACAAGCTCCGCGACCTCGACCTGCACGTCACGCGGCGGGCCGTGATTGACTGATCGGCGGCGGCAGCGGCAGGCTGCCGCCGCCGGTAAAGACTCGTCGCGGCGTCGATTTCCCGCTATTGTTACACAGCGACAGCATCGTTCCGCCGGTCCTACCCTCGCCCAGGAGCTCCACCATGATACCGCTCTGCTCCGTCCTGGCCGCCTCGATCCTTCTCGGGGCAAGTGCCGAACCCAGGGTTCAACGGAACATCCCCTACGCCCAGCCGGCTAACGAACGGCAGATGCTCGACGTGTACGCCCCGGCCGACGCCAAGGCGGCGCCGGTGATCTTCTGGATCCACGGCGGTGGCTGGCAGACCGGGGACAAGTCGGCGGTCGGCCTCAAGCCGCAAGCCTTCACCGACAAAGGATTCGTCTTCGTAGCCACCAACTACCGCTTCTGGCCTCACGTGGACATCGGTACGATCGCCAGCGACGTCGCTAAGGCCATCCGCTGGGTCCACGACCACATCGCCGAGCACGGCGGCGACCCTAAACGGCTGATCGTCATGGGGCATTCGGCCGGCGCCCAGCTGGCCGCGCTGGTCAGCATCGATGACCGCTACCTCAAGGCTGAGGGACTCTCTTTGGCAATTATCAAAGGCTGTGTTCCCGTCGATGGCGATACCTACGACGTGCCGGCGATCATCGAGACTGCGGAGACTCGCCGACGGGTCCACGGCCTGCCGCCCATCAAAGTCGGCCACCGCGAGAAGTTCGGTAACGATCCAGCCAAGCATAAAGACCTGTCCGCGGTCACGCACGTGGCCCCCGACAAGGGAATCCCGCCGTTCCTGATCCTGTATGTGGCCAATCACCCCGATGTCACGGCCCAAGCCCAACGCTTGGGACAAGTGCTGCAAGACGCCAAAGTCCCGGTGACGCTCTTCGGCGCCCGGGAAACGACCCACACGCGGATCAATGCCGATCTGGGTCGCCCGGAAGACCCGGCGACCAAGGCGGTCTTCGATTTTCTGGCCAAGGTGTTGAAGTGAGGCAGGACGCGAGTGCTGCCCCGGCCGACGTTGGCCGGGGCATCGGAGATAGACTCATGCAGTGCCGCGGCTCGACGATGGCGGGAACGGCGGTGGTCCTGTGGGCATCCATCTGCGGAGTCGGCCAAGCGGCCGAGCCGCTGCCCATCCCCGAGGCGGAACTGCGGCAACGGCTGGCGCGAACGCCGCGGCAGGTGGCGGAGCAGCTGGCCGGCGTGTACGGCAAAAAGCTCGACGCGGTCGCCTACATTCCCGCCCTGCCTTTGGTGGCCAAGTTGCAACTCAGCGACTGGACGGGCGAGCCGAAGTACGCGGCCGAGGTGCGGCAGCTGGTGGCGCCGTATCGACGCGGGGACAAGATGCCGGTGCCCAAGTCGGGAAGCGAGCAGGCGGGCCATCTCCTGTTCGCCGAGTTGGCCCGCCGCTCCGAGGGGGAAGAGCGCCAGCACTGGATCAAGCTCTCTCGCCTGGCGGCCGACCAGATTTTCGGCCCCGACGGCCAAGCCCACCCCCTGATGCCGTTCCACAACGAAATGAGCGACGCCGTCTTCATGGCCGGCCCGATCCTGGCGGCGACGGGCAAACTTACCGGCGAGCGGCGGTACTTTGATGCCGCCGCCACTCATTTCGCCTCCATGAGGCGGCTCTGCCTGCGCTCGGACGGCCTCTATCGGCATTCCCCCTGGTGCGAGGCGGCCTGGGGACGCGGCAACGGCTTTCCGGCGCTCGGCCTTGCCTTCGCCTTGAGTGACTGGCCCAAGGACCACCCCGCTTGGCAGGAGCTGCTCGCTGAGTTCCAGAAGCACATGGGCGCCCTCAAGCCCCACCAAGACGCCACGACCGGCTGCTGGCATCAGGTCATCGACCGCCCCGAAAGCTACGACGAATACTCCTGCACGTGCATGATCGGCTTGGCCATGCTTCGCGGCATCCGCCGCGGCTGGCTGAAGCGCGACGAGTTTCAGCCGTGCGTCGATCGGGCATGGCGGGCGGTCAAGGAGCGAACGTCGGCCGACGGGCAGCTCGTCAACGTTTGCACCGGCACGGGGAAGCAGAAAACCCTGGAGGACTATTTCAAGCGGCCGGCTATCAACGGTCGCGACAGTCGCGGTGGGGCGATGGGCTTGCTCTTTGCCACGGAATGGCTGGCCCCGGAGTGAGCCACTGGAGATGTCACCCGAAACGATGGCCTCGACCTCGGCGGTGCCGGCCGCCCCGCCGCCCGCACGGCGGGCGGCGGGGCCGGGGCTTGGCCCCAGCCGCCTCGACCACGCCCGCCACATCGCTAAGAAATACGCCAAAATCATCCGCATCACCCTCATCGAACGCTTCACCTACCGCGGCGACTTCTTCCTGACCACCGTCCTCCGCTTCCTGCCCATGCTGACCACGATCCTGCTGTGGCACGCCGTCTACACCGGCTCCGGACAGGACCAACTCTCCGGCTTCACCCTCGACCAGATGATTGCCTATCTCCTGCTCGTCCACATCAGCCGGATGTTCTCCAGCATGCCCGGCCTGGCGGCCGGCATCGCCCGCGACGTCCGCGATGGCACCCTCAAAAAATACCTCTTGCAACCGTTGAGCCTGATCGGCTACCTGCTGGCTTATCGCGTCGCCCACAAGACGGCCTACATCGCCACCACGGCCCTGCCGTACGGCCTGCTCTTCTTCCTCTGCCGGAGCTATTTCACCGCGTTGCCGGACGGGCCGACCTGGGCTGCCTACGTCCTCTCACTCCTCTTGGCGTTCCTGGTCGGTTTCGCGTTCGAGGCGTGCATCGGCATGGTGGGGTTCTGGTTTCTGGAGGTGACATCCCTGCTCTACATCGTCAACACCCTGAACTTTTTCGTATCCGGCCATATGTTCCCGCTCGATCTGCTGCCGCCGTTCTGGGCGGGGCTGTTGAAGGCGCTGCCGTTTCAGTATCTGGCGTACTTCCCCGCGGCGGTGTTTCTCGGGAAAATCCAAGGCCAGGACCTGGTGCTGGGCCTGTTGATTGAGTTTGCCTGGGGGGTTGCCTTCCTGTTGTTGGCACACGGGCTCTACCGGCTGGGCCTGCGCCGCTACAGCGCGTATGGCGGCTGACTGGCCCGGATCGCAGGAGCGCGTTGTGATGGTTGGCAATGCGGAGCTTTTCGTCGAGGCCGTCCAACGGCATCGGGCCGGGGACTTGGCCGCCGCCGAGGCGCTATATCGGCAAATCCTCCAGGCCGAGCCGCAACACGCCCAAGCGATGCAGCTGTTGGGCTTGATCGCCCATCAGGTCGGGCAGCATGAACAGGCCATCCGTCTGATCGAAGATGCACGGCGGCTGGCTCCCACCGACGCGGTCATCCTCAACAACCTGGGTTTGCCGTACCAAAGTCTCGACCGACTCGACGAAGCCGAGGCCTGCTTCCGCGAGGCCCTGCGCTGGGACCCCGATTACGTCGAGGCCCATAACAACCTGGGGCTGGTGCTCCGCAAGAAGGGTCGAACCCAGGAAGCAGAGACCGCCTTCCGCGAGGCGATCCGGCGGCGGCCGGACTGCGCGGCGGCCCACAACAACCTGGGCGCGATCCTCCGCGACCTGAAGCGGCCGGAAGAGGCCGAGGCGTGCCTGCGGCACGCCTTGGCCTTGAGGCCCGATTATGCCGAAGCCCACGTCAATCTCGGCAACCTGCACCGCGACGCCGGCCGATGGCGCGACGCCGAGGCCTGCTACCGCAGGGCCTTGCAACTGCAACCCAACCACGCCGAGGCGTGCAACAACCTGGGGACGGTCCTCCGCGACCTCGGCCGACCCGGCGAAGCCATCGACTTCTGCCGCCGGGCGCTGGCGCTGCGACCGAACAACCCCGAGGCCTGCAACAACCTGGGCAACGCCCTCAGCGACCTGCATCAGCTGGAAGAGGCCGCCCACTGGTATCTCCAGTCGATCCGCCTCAAACCCGACCATGCCGAGGCATATTTGAACCTGGCGGCCGCGCGGTGGCGGCAAGGACGCATGGACGAGGCCGAAGCGGCCTATCAGGAAGTGCTGCGCTTGGATCCCGAGTCGTCCAGTGGGTACAACAATTACGGCGTGCTTTTGTGCAGCGTCGGCCGGGTGGACGAGGCCCTCGCCGCCCACCGCCGTGCCCTGGAGCTGAAGCCGGACCATGCCCTCGCCCACAGCAACCTGGTTTATACCGAGCAGTTTCGCAGCGGTGTCACGCTGGCCCGGCTGGCGGAAGTGCATGCCGAGTGGGAGCGGCGCCATGCGGCCCCGCTCCGCCGCTTGTGGCGACCCATGGAGCGGCACCGCGACCCGGAACGGCGCCTCCGCCTCGGGTTGGTCTCGAGCAATTTCTGCCGCCATCCCGTCAGCTACTTCCTGGTGCGAACCTTGGAAGCCCTCGACCGGCAGCAGTTCGAGGTCTTCTGCTACTCCGACCGGGTCACACGCGATGACTACACCGAACGCGTCGCCGCCTGTGCCGACCGCTGGCACGACACCCGCGGCCTGACCGACGCGGAACTCGCCGACCTTGTCCGGGCCGAGCAGATCGACCTCTTCGTGGACCTCTCGGGCCACACGGAAGGAAATCGACTCCTGGCCTTCGCCCGTCGGCCAGCACCCATCCAGCTGACCTGGATCGGCTACCAGGGCTCGACCGGCCTGACGGCCATCGATTACCTGATCGCCGATCGCTATGTCCTTCCCGAGGGTGCCGAGGTCTACTGCTCGGAAAAAGTCCTCCGCTTGCCCGACGCCTTTTTCTGCTACGACCCGCCACCGGCCGCGCCGCCGGTCGGCCCGTTGCCAGCCCGCCGGCCTGGGGCCGTGACCTTCGGCTGCTTCAATTCACCCGCCAAAATCACCACCGACATCCTCGCTGTCTGGAGCGACATCCTGCGACGGCTTCCGCAAGCCAGGCTCGTGCTGAAGTTCCGCGGGTTGGACAGTACAGGGCCACGGCAACGGCTGCTGGACCTGTTGGCGAAGGCCGGGGCCGACCTGGCGCGTGTCGAGCTTCGAGGCTACTCGCCTCAGCCGGAACTCCTCGCCAGCTATGCCGAGATCGACTTGGCCCTCGACCCGTATCCGTTCACCGGCAGCACGACCACCTGCGAGGCGCTGTGGATGGGCGTGCCGGTGCTCACCTGCCCTGGCGAGACGTTTGCCAGCCGCTGCTCGTTCAGCTACTTGTCCAACGTGGGGCTCACCGAGACCATCGCCGGCAGCTTGGAGGAATATGCTGACTTGGCGGTGCGTTGGGCGAACGATTTGGACAGGTTGCGGGAGTTGCGGGCCACGCTGCGCGAGCGGATGGCGCAATCGCCGATGTGCGATGGGCCGCGATTCGCGGCTAACTTGGCCGAGGCCCTGCGGCGCGTCTGGCGCCACTGGTGCGAAGCTGGGGATCCGCGGTGACTAGCCAGAGTGGGGGCACACCGCTCGGGCCGCCCGGCGGCCCGAGCGGGAAACCGCCCGAGCCGCCAGGGGCTGAGACGCCTCAGTTATTGTTCTTCTTCCGCTTGAGGAATTCGCCGACCACCTCACGCATCTTTTTGTACTCGTCCAGCGACAGCGAACCGTCATTGTTGGCGTCGAGTTTCTCGAAGAGCTTGCCGATCATCTCCTTGGCCCTGTCGCCGCGTCCTTTCCCCTTGCCCAACTCGGTGATTTTCTGAAACTCCTCCTTGCTGAGCTTGCCGTCGCCGTTGGCATCGACCTTCTTGAAAATCGCCTCGGGGTCGAAACGGGGCTTGTTGTTGTCGTCGGCACCGGGAGCGCCGGCCACCAAGAGCAAACCGGTCAGCACGCTCGTGAGAACGGACAATCGGATCATGGCAGATTTACCTGAACCGGCGAACCAGAATCAGTCCCCGCCGTCGCCGGACAGCGGGGACGGACCGGAACCATTCCAAATGCTTCAACCCCGCTATGGCCCGAAGGTGTCGGCGAGTGGGCGCGCATTGTTGCGTTAGGCCTGAGGATTTTGCGGAGTCCGTTACCGCGGCAGCGCAGCTACCTCGCTGGCCGGCGTACGACGCTCGCCCATCCACCTTCAACCCTCGACCTTTCGAATGGGGCGGTCTCACCCGCGGGAGCATCTTGCCTGGGTTGCCTCGGTGTTTTACCATAAATCATGTAGCAATTCGTCCCGGCGCCTAACGTGCCTGGGTCATGCCAATGTCCTTGCCTCCCTGGCTTGAACATTTCCTTGTCCAGCATCGGAACCTGGTGGCACCGGCCATCGGGGTTGGGGCTGCGATCGTCGTTTTTTTGCTCCTTCAGGGGTTTGTGGCCTTACGGCAGCGTGCGCGTCGGCGAGCGGCCCCGGGCCCGATCCTCTCGCCCGCTGCCACCGAGCCCCCCGATCCGTACGCCCATGGCAGCGTGGTCGAGCGCCGAGCCTCGCTCCGCCGCAGCGGCAACGCCGTGGCGGTCTTGATCTCCGACGCCGAGGCGACGGCCAAACCGTACTCCGGCTGGGTGGTTGACCGCTCCATGGGGGGCTTGTGCCTGTCCGTTCAGGAAAGCGTGGCTCCCGGGACGATCCTGAGCGTCCGGGCCGCCAATGCTCCCTCCACCGTTCCGTGGGTGCAGGTCGAGGTGCGTAACTGCCGGCAAGCGGGGTTGGATTGGGAGATCGGCTGCCGCTTCGTCTAGACGCCACCGTGGAGCATCCTGTTGCTGTTCGGCTGATTTC
>JANWYO010000223.1 GCA_025055215.1 Gemmataceae bacterium | reverse complement strand
GTTGCCGCAGCCCTTCATGGTGTTGGCCACGCAAAACCCCGTGGAGCAGGAGGGGGTCTATCGCCTGCCCGAGGCCCAGCTCGACCGCTTTCTCTTACGGGTGAGCATGGGCTATCCCGGCCATGACCAGGAGGTGCGCATGCTTCAGGTGCACAGCGCACCGGCAGTGGAGACGACGGCCCTGTTCACGGCGGAACTGATCCTCGACCTGCAATGGCAATTGCCGCGGGTCCACGGTTCGGAGGCGTTGCTCCACTACATCGTCGATCTGGCGGAAGCAAGCCGACAGCACCCGGACGTGGCCTTGGGGGCCAGTCCGCGAGCCTCCCTCTGCCTGCTGCGCTGTGCCCGGGCCCGGGCCTTGCTCCACGGCCGACACTACTTCACCCACGAAGACGTCCAGGCCGTGGCCCCCAGTGTTTTGGGGCACCGGTTCATCCTTCGGCCGGAGGCGGAGATCGATGGCCGGTCGGCGGCCCACGTCCTCCAGGAGATTCTGGCCGCCGTCCCGGTGATGGAGACGAAGCTCGAATAACGGGCGAACCCGCCATCGAGTCAGGGGGAGGGGCAACGGCGGCCGTCGGAGCAGTTGTCGAGGAAAAACTGGTAAATTTCCGGGTTGCGCGGGGCGGGACGCCAGTGGAAGCAGTTCCAACGGGGATAGTAGCTGAACAGCCGCGCGACGGCGCGCAGGCCCGGCGCTATCCCCCGCGGCGTCGGCCCGCAGCGGGTGTAGATCAGCACCGGCCCGTGGCCCGGGGGGGGCACGGGAATCAGTTCCTGGCCTGCTGCCGGCGTCCCCACCGCCCACACCATCAGCCCCACCAGCCCGACCAACGCGCTCCTCATCCCTGCTCCCTCCCCGTGGGCCGTCTCCTTGCCGGTCGTGCTGACCGTGTCCGATCGAATGGCCATGCCGCTATTGCTTTCGGCTGGCCGGCCTGGCGACGTCCACGACCTTGCCTTAGCCTAAGCGTCGGACCGTGCGTCTCCGCCCGCACAGGCGGCAAGGTTTGCCATCGGGTCGGACCATGCATCTGCGCCCGCAAAAGCGGCAAGGTTTGCCATGGTGCCGCCCCACCGTTCAAGGGAACCGACATGGCTGTCTTATCCGATGACACCGTGCGTCGGGTCATGACCGAGGCCCTCGCGCCTGCCCATTTTTTTGTGGGACCGTCGATCGACCTGGAATGGTCGACCGCCACCGGCGAGGAAGTTTGGGAAGTTTTCCAAGGCCGACTCCTGGATGCCGCCCAGACACGCCAGCGACGCTTCTTCGTCACGCATTCCGTGTTTCTGCTCCGGAATGGCCAGCGGTCGGCCGAGCCGTTGTTGTCCCTGAAGTGGGACGTGCCCGACGGGGCCTTGCACGTCGTCCGAGCCATCCTCTGCTACGCCTGGGAGGGCTACCACGCCGGCCACAATGTCTACCTCAGCCGGGAGACGACCCGCTGGGTGCGCGAATTGGTGGGCACGGTTTCATTGGAAAACATGACCGATGCCGACATGCTTCGGGCCGAGCTGACGGACCTTCTCTTCCGCGCGGTGGTGGGCACCAGCCGTCTGCCGCTTACCTCCTGGGAGTCACCGGTACCGGAATTTGCCCTCGGCCAACTCGCCTACGTCGATCCCCCGCCCGTCCGCCATACGCCGCTCCGCGAGCCGACGGAGTTGCTGCCCGACGGAAGCGAATGCCCCGAGCACCACACCATGACCATCAAGCGGCTGGAGGCGTTTCTCCGCAGCGCTTCGAGCGCGGACCTGGAATGGGCAGCGGAGCGGATGTGTTCCCTGGGCTGGAAAGCAAGTGCCCTCGTCGCCTTGTATCGCGGTCTCTTCCTGGAAGTGTCGCTGTCGCCGTACACGGAGTTTGTGGACAACGCCTTACGCTTCCTGGACCTGCTGGCGCGGCGCGGCGGGGTCGCCGAGTCCGATGTGGTCGATTTCCTCTCCTGGCTCCTCCGCCAGTTGGGCCGACACCTGACCGCGTATGACCTGACCACGTTCCATCATCGGGGCGCCAACTACCCCGACGCTCTCCTGCTGGACGCCGCCTTGAAAGCTTACCTCGGTTGGGTGGAGCGTCGGCCGGACTGGTTTCTTGGCTCGGGGCCGTTGCCCCCGGGCCGGGATGGGCTTTTCCGCCGTCGTCGCCGGGCCCTGCGCCAAGCCTGTCTGTTGCGCCGCTGGTACGAGGGCCATCCCGTGCCCGATGCGCCCACGTCCCCCGGCGAAAACCAGCGCATCCTGCCGCCGCCCTATTCGCGGGTCCCGGACGAGCAAATTTTCGACCCCACCAAACGGACCCGGAAATTGTACCAGGACGATCCGCTCGATGCGCTGCTGACAAGTCACGCCCGTCATACCCTGGAACAAAGCTTGCAAGACCTCGACCACCCCGAGGAACTGCGCGAACTGGGCATGGCCCTTTTTCTTGATCGGCCCTTGGGGGGCGGCAAGCCGCCAGCCACTCCGGATTTGACTCCCCTGCTGACCTACGAGGCTTTCAGCCGGGCGGTGGCCGACGCCCGACTCCGCTATCTGACCCAGACGCTGCACTGGCTGGCAGACAATCGGTTTCGGGAACATTTGGCCAACCTCGCGGTCAACGGCATCGCCCTGCGGCCAAGCCAGCCATCAGGCCCGCCTCGGATCGTGTCGCTACTCGACGCCTGGAAGTCAGTCAGCGATTTCCTCCTTCTTCGGACCACACGCCGGTCTTTGGCTGAGTTCATGGCGGCGTGTCCGGCACCTGTCATTGGCCTGCCCCACGACGCTATCCGCCTCATCGTTCGCGCCGATTATGTCGGCCAAGGAGATCCGACCACTCTCTGGGTGTACGACCAACACCTCCGGCGACGCGCCGAGTGGACCTTCGTCCCTCAAGCGGGCTACGCGCGCCGAGGTATCCGGGAATGTCCGGTATCAGGATTGCAACTTCGCCGTGCGTGGGACTAGGAAGGGAAGGAGATCCTCTCGGTTTCCCCTTGATCCGGACCTGACACTCCCTGCGACCACGGCTACCCGCCAGTGTCACAAGACCGCCGGTGCGGTCGATGCGGGCCGTTGGCTGCTATCGTCGCCGCGATGGTTTTCGGAGTTCACATTAGCGGAAACTTCGTCCACTCGGCTGACTCTTCTCTGAAGTCCCAGAGCGCTCTAAGGTCTGCACGAGCCACATCGACTCGAAGGGATGCATGGATGAGGTCACTCGGCGAGCCGGCCTAGTGCGCCGTGGGGCGAAGAGCGTTCCCTGGGGCGCTCTCCCGAATGTGGCTCACTGGGCGACTGAGAGAATCCTGTCAGAGGCATCCCCCACGATGCGTTTGTTCAAATGAGCGCGGTTTTCCTGGCCCTGCCGGTTCCAAAGGGAGGTGTTTGTCTCGACCATTCAACCTTGCGAGCGGTTGATCGGCGAGGGCTTAGGACTCTGGAAGAGAATGAGGTGCCGTCATGGAAACGTGTCGCACAGCTATCCGTTTTTTCTGTCCAACCTGTTATTCAACGTTACAAGTGCCTGCTGCCCGGGCTGGTGGAAAAGCCAGC
>JANWYO010000146.1 GCA_025055215.1 Gemmataceae bacterium | reverse complement strand
CAGAGCACCAATGAGGACACGAACCTGACGTTCACCGGGACGGTGTCGATCAGCGACGTGGACGCTGGCAGCAATCCGGTGGAGGTGACGCTGACGGTGACCAACGGTGTGCTGACGCTCAGCGGCACCAGCGGGCTGACGTTCACCAGCGGCAGCAACGGCTCCGGTTCCATGACCTTCACGGGCACCATCGCCAACATCAACGCTGCCCTGAACAACATGGTCTACACGCCCACGCCGAACTTCAACGGCACGGCGGTGCTGACGATCACGACGAACGACCAGGGTCACAGTGGCTCGGGTGGTCCGCTGACTGACACCGACTTGGTGACGATTACCGTCAACGCGGTCAACGACGCGCCGGTGAACACGGTGCCGGGCAGCCAGAGCACGCCGATGGACACCAACCTCGTATTCTCCACAGGTGGCGGCAACCCTGTGTCCGTCAGCGATGTTGATGCGAGCAGCAACCCGATTCAGGTGACGTTGACGGTGACCAACGGTGTGCTGACGCTGAGCGGGACGACGGGGCTGACGTTCTCGGTGGGCGACGGCACGGCCGACGCCACCATGACCTTCACGGGGACGCTGGCGAACATTAACGCGGCCCTCAACGGGATGTTTTTCGCCCCCAACAGCGGCTACACGGGGCCGGCCACGTTGACGATCACGAGCAACGACCTCGGCCACACTGGAGCGGGCGGCGCATTGAGTGATACGGACACGGTGGCGATCAACGTCTTCTCGATGTCGGCGGTCACACACCGGTTCGACTTCAACGCTGCTGGGAGTGCCACGCAGCCGGGCTACACCGCGGTCTTCACCACCTCGGCGTACAGCGGCGGGGCAGGTTATGGCTGGCTGACGGCCCCCACCGGCTCGATCAATCGCAGTGGTCCGAACTCGCTGCTCCGCGACGGCCACACGGGCACCATGAACGACTTCCGCGTCGATCTGCCCAATGGCGCCTACCTCGTCAACGTGACGATGGGCGACCTGAACGTGGCCCGTGACAACATGAGCGTGACGGTGGTCGGCGGCGGCAGCGGTCCTGGCCTCAGCGGCCTGAACACGTCGCCGACGGTCGGCATGGGGCCGTTCGTCTCCCGCAGCTTCCAGGCGACGGTCACGGGCGGGTTCTTGACCCTCCGCTTCCAGGATGGCGGCGGCAGTGATCCGAACTACTCGCTCAACGCCCTGGAGATCCGCAGCCTGACCGCGGTCGGCACCATCAACCTCGTGCGCAGCGGTACGCCGGCTTCCACCCTGCCGGCCGATGGGATGACCATCGACACCTACCTCGGCTCCGGGGCCACGCCCAACACGCTGATCAACGTGGTGGCCACGGCCGGCTCGATCACCAGCTCCGACGCCAGCCCGTTGTACATGGGCGTGCAGGTGTTGAGTGATGCCAGCGGCAACTTCACGGTGACTCTGAAGCGGCCGACGGCCACCAGCACGGCGGTCATCACGGCGACGGAGGTCACCGGTGCCCGGCAGGGGAGTGTGTCGCAGAACTACACGTTGCCCACCCTGCGGCGCTTCGATTTCAACAATAGCGCCAACCTGACCGCCACCAACTATCTGGGCGTCCGGGGCAATGAGACGTACACGCCGACCCGGACCTACGGCTGGGTGACGCCGGCTTCGGAGTTCCACCGCACCGGCATCAGTGACAATCTCCTGCGGGATGGCCACTTCGGCACCACGAGCAACACCTTCCAAGTCCTGGTCGATACGGGCGCGGTCACGAGTTACACGGTGACGCTTTACTTCTACGACCATGCCTTCGCCCACAACAACATCAACGTCCTGGTGGAAGGGACGCCACTGTCCACAGGGGCGTTCGCCGCAGGAACACTGGTGACGCTGACGACCGTGCTGCCGGTCGCGTCCATCAGCGGCGATGGGATCATCGACATCCAGTTGACCCCGACCGGCGGCGACTTCTTCGTCTTCAACGGGGTGGACATCACCAGCCCGCAGATCGCCGCCGGCGGCCTGCGGGCAGGCAACCCGGTGGCCGAGCTGACGCCCGAGCAGTTGCAGCCGGTAATTCAGGAGGCGGTGGCGCAGTGGGTGGCCGCCGGTGCCGACCCGGCCGTGCTCGGCTCAGCCCGCTTCGAGATCGGTCACCTCAACGCCGCCGGCCACTCGAGCTACCTCGGGCTCCAGCTGGACCGCCAGACGATCGCCCTCGATGCCACCGCGGCCGGTTACGGCTGGTCGCTGAACCGGTCGGCAGTCGAACCGGGCAAGATCGACCTCTTTACGGTCGTGATGCACGAACTCGGGCACGTCCTCGGATTGGGCTCGCTGGACCCACGCACCGCCGGCAACGACCTGATGGCCGCCACCTTGGCCCCGGGTATCCGTCGGGGGCTGTCGGCCAACGACGCCAGCCCCACGGCGTTGACCGATCGGCTGTTCGCCGACGGCACGGCGTCCACGTGGTTGGCGGAGCCGGTCGACCGCGCGGCATTGCCCAGCTGGGTGCCCTCAGTGCAAACGGCCCGGGAAGGCTTCGGGAGCGAAGCGGCCCTCAGCGATGCCCCACTGGCGTCGCCGATGACGCACGACGCGCAGCCCTCGCGGCGGCCCTCGGCCGTATCCGACGGCCTCGCCCGCCGTCCGGTGGCCGACGAATCCTCGCTCCTCGGTCGGCTCCGTCGGCGAGCACGGTCGCTGGGTGGCTGGCTGGGTTGGAAAGACGGCCGCGAGGATTGATGGCCAACCCCGGCCCCTGGCCGCACGGCCTCCAGACGACTTCACACGACCCGGTTTCCCAGGAAACCGGGTCTCTTTTTGCCTCACGGCCGCGATGCGGGGGGCGAGCCGAAACGCGGCTGGTTCAGCCGTACCGGAGCAGCCGCGCCAGCCAACGGGTGCGGGCAAGCAACGATGGGAGCGCCCCGGGCCAGAGGGGAGCCAACCAGAAGCGAGCCAGGAAGGGGATGAGGACGGCGAGCGTGCGGGGAACGTCGCGAAGCGATACCTTGCTGCTGCCGGCGCGGCGGGGGCGGTGGCGAACGCCGACCTCGACGATCCTCAGACCGAGGCGGCGGGCCCTGGCCAGCATTTCCGTGTTGACGAAGAAGCCGGTGGAGACGGGCAGCAACTCGTGCAGGACGTCGCGGCGGAAAAGCTTCAGGGCGCAATCGCAGTCGCGGACGCCAGTGCGCAGCAGCAAGCGAACCAGGGTGTTGTAGCCCCAGGAGAGGAAGCGGCGGAGCCAGGGATCCTGTCGCTGGAGCCGATAGCCGACCACCAGCGGCGCGGCGGGTGCATGGTGCAGGAGCCGGCGGAGGTCGTCCAAGTAGAACTGGCCGTCGGCGTCGGTAAAGGCGACCCACGGGAAGCGGGCGGCGCCAAAGCCAGTGCGGAGGGCAGCACCGTAGCCGCGGTTTCGCTCATGGCGGAGCAGGCGCAGGCGTTGGTCGTGGCGAGCCATGTCGGCCACCCGCTTGGCGGTGTCGTCGTGGCTGCCATCATCCACGACAATAATCTCGAAGTCGTCGAGCAAGCGCTCGAGGGTGGCCGTCGCCTCCTTAAGGACGCCGGCGATCCCTGGGGCCTCGTTGTAAGCGGGGATAACAAGGGAAAGGCGGCGAACAGCCGGGGGCGTGCGACGGCGATGCATGGCTGACTCCAGGCCTCCGGGCGAGACAGGCCGGCGAGCACCATCGCACAAACGCCCCGGATTTGTCAAGCGAAGCCTCGCTCAAGTCTGTTCCCCAGTCGCTGCACTCGCCCGGCAAACGGGAGCTTCGGGTGATGAGCGTCCGTTCAAGGTAGACATCGACATGTAGTGAGCGAGACAGGTCGTGCCCGGCGTAAGTTGGCTGCAGGAGCAATTCTCGTGGTCTGCTTCTTGGCCATTATTCGGCGTACTCGACGAACTCATCCAGAACGCTGTCCGTTGTATGAGGCAGGTGGTCAAGATTCGCTAATTCGTCGACGCTCCCATAGGCTAAGTAGGTGCAGCGTTCGGAAAGGGGCGAATCTTCGAGCAAGGAAAACACCGGCCGCGTGATTTCTTGAAACACCTTCTCCCGCCGTGATTCGGGTGCCACGATATGCAGCGGCACATTAATGTTGGGGAGCAGCGCGCAAAGATCGGCCATGCGCAGGAGCCCGGAGTAAATTGCGGTTGAATGCTCCACTTCAAAGGCCCTGCGGATAGCTCGACCCTTCAACCAGAGGACATCGATGCGCTTGATGGTGTCCAAGGTGGTTTCGTCGTAATTCAGCGGTAAGCGATCGAGCAGCACCCCTGCCTGAGGCGACCAAAGTTCGGCGACTCGGGATCGATCGGCAGGAGGCACCCATATCTTGAAGCCCATGGCCTCTCCAATCCGGCAAAGGGTAGCTTGAATCCGGATTGACTCACGCTCCAGGGACGCATCCACGGCTTCCTCGGGGAAGGTCAGCTTGTCGTCCGGCACGCTGACTGCCACGGAGCGATCGGGGCGCTGAATCCTTTGCTTGAGGGCACGTTTATATTGCTCCTGGTCGATAGCGAAGGTCCGGTCGTCATTCTGCAACTTCGGCAGCAATTCCTCCAAGAACACGCCGTCGTCGTGGTGAAGTTTGACGAGGCTGCGACGCAAAGGGCCGAGCCAGTACCCACCAGGCTTAACATCCCGTGTGAATGTCAAGCGAGAATATACTTCAGGCTCATGAATGGGGATTGTCTTTTCGAGAGGGAGCCAAGCTATTGTCCTCACCCGGAAGCGGATAACAAACGGGTCTTCGTCGGGCAGGAAAATCGGGGTCCGATCCGTGAACGGCCCCTCCACGACCTCTAGGACGCCAATCCAGCGAGACATCCGGACCATATAGCAGATAAACTTGTCTCCCACGCGAACCTTATCGGCCATGGATCGCTGGGATTCGCGGAAACCAGAAACAGTACGATCGGAACGACTGAACGCTTCAAAGGTCTCCGGCGTAAACAAATTGGTCCAATAATTCATGTCTTGCGCCCTCTCGGATCGACGCGCCCCGCGTCAAGGAGCAGAGCCACATTTCCCGCCGTCGTCCTCCCGAGGCGGCGGTGGCCGCAATGTCACCGTGCCCGGGGATCGACATCTCATTGAAGAGGATGCTGCTGGCGTTCTACATGAGACGGCGGAGCCAGTTATCGCGATCCGTGGGAAGTTCTCCAATGAGCATCCAGGTTTGACCACCCTCGGATTGATAATGTTACGCTCGCCGGTTGGCGGCGGCAGACGGGATCGTGCGTTAGGTTCCCGACCGCGAGGAAGCCCGGACCCTGGCCGTGTCGAAACTCGAAGCGGCGGGGCACCCTCAATGAAAAAAGGGTTTGCGCTTTTCGGCGTAAACCCTGTCACGGTCAGGTGCCGAAGAGAGGACTCGAACCTCCACTCCCTAAACGGGAACCAGGTCCTGAACCTGGCGCGTCTGCCAATTCCGCCACTTCGGCATTCTCAGGCAATCAGTCGACTTTCATTAAGCAATTGTAAATCCATGCGCCGCGAGGCGTCAAGAGCTTGGGAGCAGCGTTTTGCAGGGCTGGCTCCGGCCGGGGGCCATCAGGCCGCGGCGACGCAGACCGATGGCGGTTTTTCATCGTTCCTTCGCTGTAGCCCTGGACTCAATCTCACATTGCGCCTATAATTTTGTACTCCAGTCCCAACAGGCCGCTGGGGGCTGGTCCGCGGAGCAGCGGAAGAGCGGACGGAGTTCAACCCCGCCACTTCCCCCGGTGTCGTGGAGGGCGTGCCGCCTGATTCGGCTTCCGGGGCGGTCCTCGGGCCTCCTTGCTGAAAGTGCGGCGAATCGCGGAACCGGGATGTGGTGTCTCGGCCGTCCGCGCTGTTGTCGTTTCTAGGGCACCAGCCTTCCCGCGGAAGCTGGTGAGACAGGCATGCTCGAGCGAGTTCGCAACATCGGCATCATCGCCCACGTGGATGCGGGCAAGACGACTACCACGGAACGCATCCTCTACTTTTCGGGCTCGAAACACAAGGCTGGCGACGTGGACGAGGGCAACACGACCACGGACTTCGATCCCCTCGAACGCCAGAAGGGGATCACCATCAACAGTGCCGCCGTCACCATCGACTGGGGTGAGCACCAGATCACCCTCATCGACACGCCGGGCCACGTCGATTTCACCGCTGAGGTAGAGCGATCCTTGCGTGTCCTCGACGGGGCGGTTGGCATCTTCTGCGCCGTCGGCGGTGTCGAGGTCCAGAGCGAAACCGTCTGGCACCAGGCGCGGAAGCACGGTGTCCCCTGCCTGGCGTTCATCAACAAACTCGACCGGCTCGGGGCCGACTTCGCCGGTTGCCTCCAGCAGATGAAAGACAAGCTCGGCATTCGCCCCGCGGTCTGTGCCATTCCCGTGGGTCAGGCGAGCGACTTCCAGGGAGTCATCGACCTGGTACGGATGAAGTTCATCCTCAAGGATGCCGACGATCCGACGCACATCAAGTATCGCTTGGCCGATCTTCCCGAGGGGCATCAGGCCGAGGCCCAAAAATACCGCGAGGAACTGCTCGAGGCTGCCTCGCACGCTTCCGACGAACTGCTCGAAAGGGTGCTGGAGGGCGACGAGGTTTCCGAGGAATTGCTGGTCCGGGCGATTCGGGCGGGCACTCTCAGCGGCCAGTTGACACCGGTCTTGTGTGGCTCGGCCAAGAATTACCACGGCGTGCAATTGCTGCTGGATGCGGTGGTCGATTACCTGCCGTCGCCCGCCGACCGGCCGGCGGTGAGCGGCGTGGTGCCCAAGACCAAGGAGAAGGTCGAGCGCAAGCCCAGCCCCGCGGAGGCGTTTGCCGCTCTGGCGTTCAAGACGGTCACGGAGTCGACGGGGGACCTGGTCTTCCTGCGGATTTACTCGGGGGAGCTGCGGCCCAAGGACGAGGTACGCAACAGCACCACCGGGCAGAGCGAGCGGGTGGCGCGGATTTTCCGGATGATGGGCGAACGCCGCGACAGCCTGGAGGTGGCCCGCGCCGGCGACATTGTCGCCGTCGTCGGGCTGAAGGCGACCCACACCGGCCAAACCCTATGCGCCCCCGAAGCGCCCATCGCCCTGGAGGACATCCGCTTCCCCGAGCCAGTCATCTCCCAGGCGATCATCCCCGACAAGGCCACCAACGAAACCAAGCTGGCCGATGCCCTCGCCCGGCTGGTGCGCGACGACCCGACGCTCCGCTGCCGCACCGACACCGAAACCAATCAGCTCATCCTCAGCGGCATGGGCGAATTGCACCTGGAAGTTTCGGTCGAGAAGCTGATGCGCAATCCGGGGATCAAAGTCTCGGTCGGCAAGCCGATGGTCGCCTACCGCCAGACGTTGGCGCGAGCCGTCGAAGTCGAGACGCGCTACATCAAGCAGACGGGCGGTCGCGGCAAGTATGCCGTCGTCCATATGCGGTTTGAGCCGCTCAGCAAGCAGCGGGTCGAAGAATGGGCCGCGTGGCGGGAAGAGCAAGGAGAGAAACCTGATCCGAACAATCTTTACTTCGTGGACGAGATCGTCGGTGGGGTGGTGCCCGGTGAGTACATCCCGGCGGTCGAGGCGGGTTTCCGGCAGGCGGCCGCCAAGGGGGCCAAGTACGGTTTTCCGTGCGTCGACATTCAGGCCACGCTCTTCGACGGCAAGCACCACGAAGTCGATAGCTCGCAGGATGCCTTCAAGACCGCAGCGTGGGAGTGCTTCCGCGAGGCCCAGCTCAAGGCTGGTCTGGTCCTCCTGGAGCCGATCATGAACGTGGTGATTCACGCCCCGGGTCAGTATCTGGGCGACTTGATCAGCGACGTCAGCCGGCGGCGGGGCGAAGTCCTCAACACCAGCCTCGACAAAGGCCGCTGCCAACTGCACGCCTACATCCCGCTGGCGTCGCTGTTCGGCTACACAACCGAACTGCGCAACTTCACGAGCGGCACGGCGTCGTTCGCCATGGAGCCGAGCCATTACGCCCCGGTCAAGGAAGAGCTGGCCGACCTGCGGGCGGCCAGCTGAGGTCAGCCGTCGCTCAGCCCCAGGTCGCGGAGGGTGAAGATCGGCTCGTAGTGGAAAATGCCTTGCTCGCGAAGGCGGTCCGCGGCCCCGGCCTGACGATCCACCAGGGCGACCACCCCGACGATCTCGGCCCCCTCCTTGCGCACTTCCTCGGCCGCTCGCAGGACGGATCCCCCGGTCGTGATCACATCATCGACCAGCACGACCTTGGCGTGAGGCGGAAGGTTTCCCTCGATCATCTTCTGGGTGCCGTGCCTTTTGGCCTGATCGCGCACCCAGAAGCCTTCGAGGCTTTGCCCGTGGCGGTGGTAGCTGATAACGGCGGCGACAGTCAGCGGAATGGCCCCAAGCTCCAGGCCGCCGATGGCGTTGATGGGCAGGTGGCGGGTTCGTTCCCAGAGGACTTCGCCGATCAGAAAGGCGCCCCGCGAATGGATCGCCGCCATCTTGCCGTCGATGTAAAACGTGCTGGACGCCCCCGACGCCAAGCGGAACTCACCGCGCCGAACGGATCGCTGCTTCAGCAGGTGGAGCAGGTCGCGCTCGACATCGGTCATGGTCTAGCTCAGTGGGTGATGGGCGAAGCGGCTGCGGTGGTCGGCGGCCCCAATCCCTATCCGCCTGGACGTTGCAAGCAACGCCAGGACGGACCCCCCAACGGGGAGACCTCGCGTGCCCGGGCGGTGCGTTTGCGATCCCCGGACAGCGCGTATAACATGAGCAGGCCGACAACGTTCCCGCTCTCTTCGCTGCTCCGCGGAGACATCGTATGGCTGCCAGCGACGGTTTCAAGACGGCCTGTCCCAGCTGCGACATGGAGTTTCCGATTCTCGACCCGAGTTTGATCGGGACGAAGATCGATTGTCCGCGGTGCAAGTACCGCTTTGTGGTGGAGGCGCCGGAGCCTCCGAAGCCGAAGACGCCCGCGCCGCCGAAGGCGGGGGCCAAGCCGGCGGCGGGTTCGCCGCCGGCGGCCAAGGCCAAGGTCGGGCCCAAGTTACCGCCACGCGACCAGGACGATTACCGCAAGCCCAAGGTGAAGAAGAAAGCGAAAAAATCGGACTCCAACACGGTCGTCATCTGGGGGAGCGTGTTGGTGGTCGTCATCCTCGGTTTGTTCGGCGTCTATTTCGGGCTCAAGTATCTGACGGGGCCGGAGCAACCGCGGCCGCGGACGCCGGTGGTGCAGGCAATTACGCCGGCGACGGGTGGCACCGGGCCGGCGGCGGTAGTCGGCCCAAACATCGGGGACATTTCCAACCTGCTGCCGGGCAATGCCGAGGCGATGGCCCAAGTGGTGGTCAAAGACTGGCTCACGTCTCCGCTGGGGCGAGCAGGGGTCGAGACGCGGGGCGCCTTCCGACTGGATGCTTTCGAGCAGCGCTTCGGGTTCAAGGCGTCGGCGGTGGAGCGGCTGGTGGTGGCGGCCAACAGCGCGGAGGGCTGGCTGTTTGCCGTCCTGCGCGCGGTCGAGCCGTTCGACCAGGAAAAGGTGCGCAAGCGCCTGGGGTTGCAGCCGGCCCCTGAGGGGCCCATCCAGGGCCAAGCCTACTTTCTGGCCGACGTCGGAGATTGGTTGCGGAACGTGAGTCAGTGGCTCGGGGTGGCGGCGGGCGGCAGTGAGCCGCGGCCTCTGGCTGTGCGCTGGCACGATCCGCAAACCCTGCTGTTGGCCGACGTGGCGCCGATGAAAGCCTTCCTGCAAGCCGGCAGTAAGCCAGCCTTGCAGACGCCGCCGCCCGGCCAAGCCGGGGGGACGGCCACCGGGCCGGTGTCCGAGCGGTTCCTGACCGTCAAGCCGGCGCTGAAGCGCATCCTCGACCGCCTGATGGCCCAAGAGACCGCTGCCATCGCCGTGGCGGTTGACCTCTCCGTGCCGGCTTGGCAACAGGCCTTACAACCGGTTTTGACGCCGTTGGAGGCTCCCGTCCGCGAAGTTGAGGCGTTTGGGGCCAGCTTCACGCGGCAGGGTGAAACCGGTGTCTTCCGCCTCGGCCTGGAGTGCCAAGTCGCCGACACGGCCCAGAGCCTCGATCGGCGGCTGCGGCAAAAACTCCTGGGGCGCGAGTGGTTACCCTTGCTCCCCTTCCTGCAACCCCAGGACAGCGCCAACGCTCCGCTTCCCTCCATCTCCGTGTCCCAGCAATTCCAAACGAGCCTCGTGGTCAGCCTCAGTTTCCCCGGCAGCGCCGAGGCAGCTAATTGGCTGCGGCGAACCGCCCAGCCGACCATGGTCTACCTTCGCGGCTTGCTCGACATGGCCTCCGGTCGGCCCCGGGTCTTTGAATTGGCCCAAGGTTTGAAGGCATCGGTCGAGCAGAGCAAAGGTTTCCCCCCAGGCACGCTGGAGCGCCGCCGCGACGATAGTCGATTGGGTCGGCCCTTTCCCCCCAACGAGCGGGTCAGCTGGATGGTAACGCTGCTGCCGTACCTGGGACCGGAGCAGGCGTTTGTCTACAACGGAATCAATACGACGGTCAGCTGGCGCGACCCCGATAATCTTGCCTTGGGGGCCAGCCTGGTGCCGATGTTTCTTGACCCGCGCAGCCCTCGGTCCACTTGGTGGGTCACCTTGCCGAGCCTGCCAGGTCGGCGTCTGGCCGCCACCCATTTTGTCGGCATTGCCGGCGTCGGTCTGGACGCGGCCGATCCGGATTTCCGCAACGATCCGGCGAACAAGGACAAGCTCGGCGTCTTCAGCTACGACCAGGCGACGCCGATTACGGCGGTGCCGGAAGGCCGGCGAAGCACGACGATTGTGGTCGCTCAGGTACCGCCAACGTTCAAGCGGCCGTGGATTGCCGGCGGCGGAGCCACGGTCATGGGGGTGCCGGAGACGCGGAGTGTCCAGCCGTTTCTGGTGCCGCAGCCAGACGGCAAGAAGGGGACGCTGGCACTGATGGCCGACGGTTCGGTGCGCTTCATCCCTGCGGACATTCCCGACGAGGTCTTCAAGGCGATGTGCACGTTGCAAGGGGCTGACCCTGCCCAGGTGGACCCGATTGCTCCGATCCAAACCCCGCCGGCGGGCCGGGGCCCGGCCGTCGCCGGGCGTTGACAGGGAGAAAGCGGCGATCCCGACCGGCGCCGCTCGATTCCGCCCAGGGCCCGTCGGCCCGTCGCCCGGCGGCGCATTTGCCTCTTGACCAATCGGGAAGGCTGTACTAGGGTAATGACTTTGCCGGTTTCATGGAGCAGAGAAAAGGAAAGAGCAGCCCGGGACGGGCTGGATCTCCGCGGGAGTGTCTGATGCCGACGATCAACCAACTGGTCCGCAAACCCCGTCGTCCGCAGTATCGCAAGCCGAAGCATCCGGCCATGCAGGGGTGCCCGCAGAAGCGAGGCGTCTGCCTGCAAGTCAAGACCATGACGCCGAAGAAGCCCAACTCGGCGCTGCGCAAGGTAGCCCGGGTGCGATTGTCGAACGGCATCGAGGTAACGGCCTACATTCCCGGCGAGGGCCATAACCTGCAAGAGCACTCGATCGTCCTTGTCCGGGGTGGCCGGGTGCGCGACCTCCCGGGCGTCCGCTACCACATCATCCGCGGCGTGCTCGACGCCCAAGGCGTGGCCGACCGAAAACAGGCGCGGTCCAAATACGGCGCCAAGAAAGAGGGCGGCTAAGGGCGGGATGAACGGCCCAGGCACCTGTCGGCCGTTCGCCGACGGGTGCGGCGGCCGGGCATCCCATTTCGTCAGGTGCATGAGGGACCGACCCGTATGTTGGAAGTGCACTTGTGCCTGGAGTTCGATTGTTGTTCCTGTCAGCAGCGCATCCAGGTCACGGTCAAATGCACGGGGAAGGGCTTGGCCGCAGGAAGAGGAGGACTGGCCACGGTCTGCGTCCCCTGCCCGACGTGCGGCCAACTGAATAAAATCTACTTTGAACCTAACGGCAGCATCTGGGACGTGGAACCAATGACGACGGGACCGCGGTGTGTCCCGGTGCCGTCCCTGAATTGAATCTCCGAAATCATGGGCAAGCGAACCGCGAGCGCCGAGACGCTCAAACCCGACCCGCGCTATCAGAACAAACTGGCCAGCAAGTTCATTAACTGCCTGATGTGGCGGGGGAAGAAGGGGACTGCGCAGCGCATCTTTTACGGGGCCCTCGACCAGATCCAGAAGCGCATGCCCGATGCCGACCCGATCGAAATCTTCACCCAGGCGGTAGAGAACGTCAAACCGACGGTCGAAGTCCGCTCGAAACGGGTGGGCGGGGCCACCTATCAGGTGCCGATGCAGGTGAACAAGGTGCGGCAGCAGAGCTTGGCCATCCGCTGGATCATCCATGCCGCCCGCGGCAAGACGGGCCGACCCATGTACCTCCGCCTGGCTGATGAGCTGATGGCCGCTTATCGCCGCGAGGGCGAGGCCATGGCCAAGCGGGAAAACACCATCAAGATGGCCGAATCGAACAAAGCCTTTGCCCACTTCGCCTGGTGAGGGGCCGACCACGGACCACAGAGCGATCGCCCAGGCGGTGCCACTTGACGCGGCATGCCCCGGCGCGGCGGACGCGCCCGGCAGGAGGCGCCAACGCCAGGCCACTCCACCTGGGCGATGCGAGCCGCTGTGGTTCCTTCAGCATCCGAGGCGGAGTGATGGCCAAGCCGGAGGCAAAGTTCGATCTCTCCAAAGTCCGCAACATCGGCATCATTGCGCACATCGACGCGGGCAAGACCACGACCACTGAACACATCCTCTACTATGCCGGGGCCATCCATCGTCTGGGCGGCGTCGATGAAGGTAATACCGAAACTGACTGGATGGAACTGGAACGCGAAAAGGGCATTACCATCCAGAGCGCCTGCGTGCCCCTGCGCTGGCACGACTGCACCATCAACCTGATCGACACTCCCGGCCACGTCGATTTCACCGCCGAGGTCGAACGCTCCCTCCGTGTTCTCGATGGCTGTGTGGTCGTTTTCGACGCTCAAAAGGGAGTGGAGGCCCAATCGGAGACGGTCTGGCGGCAAGCAGACAAATATCGCGTCCCCCGGCTGGTGTTCATGAACAAGATGGACATCGTGGGGGCCGATTTCGACAATGCGGTGCTCGATGTCCGCGAGCGTCTTGCCGCCCGGCCGGTGCCCGTGGTCATCCCGATCGGGGCCGGCGGAGTTAAGGACAGCCCCAGGCCGTTTGCCGGCGTGATCGATCTGGTCACTATGGAGGCGTGCTACTTCGATCACACCACGCCCAGTCGGCCGGACGGCAAAATTGTTCGCCGGGAGCCCATCCCCGCCGACCTGCTCGAGACCGCCCAGCAGTGGCGGGAGAGCCTGATCGACGTGCTCACCGAGGCCGATGACGAAGACCGCATCACGACCGCTTACCTCGAAGGCCGACCGCTTGCCCCCGAGACGCTCCGCGACCTCATCCGCCGACGGACGCTTCGCTTGGATATCCAGCCGGTGTTGTGCGGCTCGGGCCGAAACCATATCGGCGTCCAACTCCTGATGGACGCCGTCTGCTGGTATTTGCCCAGTCCGCTCGACCGTCCGCCGGTGGTTGGTCGGCACCCGGTGAAAGGGACCGAGGAGGTTCGCAAGCCGGACCCGAAGGAACCGTTTGCCGCCCTGGTCTTCAAGATCCAATCCGATCCGCATGGGGAGTTGTACTACCTGCGTGTCTACTCAGGGATGATGAAGGCCAACAGCCGTGTCTTGAACCCCGGTCGAAACGTCAAGGAGTTTCTCACGAAGCTCTATCACGTCCATGCCGACCCCAAGAACAAGGACCCGGTGGAAGTCGCCGTGGCCGGCGACATTGTCGCCGCCATCGGCCCCAAGGAGTCGATCACCGGCGACACGCTGACCGACGCCCAGCATCCCGTTGTACTGGAGTCGATCCAGTTTGCCGAGGCCGTCGTCAGCCGATCGATCGAGCCGGAATCGTCGGCCGACAAGGATCGGCTCATCGAGGTGTTGAACCGGATTCGACGGGAGGACCCCACGTTCACCTGGAAGGTGGACCCGGAGACGGGTCAGACGGTGATGAGCGGCATGGGGATGCTGCATCTGGAGGTGAAGCAGTATCGGATGGAGCACGACTTCCATCTGAAGGTGCGGGTGGGCCGGCCGCGGGTGAGCTATCGGGAGACGCTAAAGCGGCCGGTGCGAGTCGAGGGGGAGTGTGTCAAGCCGGCGGGAGGCGCGGGGACGGGATTGTTCGCCAAGGTGACGGTCGAGTTCGAGCCGCTGCCGAACGAGCCGGGGAACGTGGTGGAGCATCGGCTGGACACGTCCGTGGTCCCGCCGGAGTTTTTGGTCGCCGCCGAGCAAGGGATCCGGGGCGCTTTGCAGTCGGGGAACTTCGGTTACCCAGTGATTCACGTCAAGGCCACCATCACGGAGTTGCAACTGGACCCGCAGCTGTCCAACGACATCGCTTTTCAAGCAGCCGGGGCCGATGCGGTCAACCGTGCCTTACGCGACAATGTGGTGCTCCTCGAGCCGCTGATGCACCTGGAAGTCACGGTGCCGGAAGAGTATCTGGGGCCGGTGTCGGCCGACCTGAATGCCCGGCGGGCCGACATCCAGCAGATGCTGGTTCGAGGCAAGCTGCGGGTGCTCGAGGCCCTGGTCCCGCTGGCGAAAATGTTCGATTACTCCGACAAAATCCGCAGCCTGACCCAGGGCCGCGCCAGTTGGACCATGGAGCCCAAGACCTACGCCCCGGCGTCGGAAGAAACCATGCGCAGCATCCTCGGCGAAGACTTGGCCGACTGATCCCGATCAGGCTCTCCGCGATCCGCGACGGGACGCCGTCGTCAGCCCGGGGATGCGACCTCGCCGTCTCGTCGTCCAGGAGTCATTGATCATGCACCGCCTCATGGGTGTCAGTGCCGGCGTCCTGATCGTGACCGTCGGGTGGGGGCTTGTCGGGCCCGCGACCGCTGGCCCGACCGTCTTCCCGCGCTTCCGCGCCGAGGAGATCGAAACGACGCTTAAGGTTGGCTACGCCGTCCTGCTGGTGGACCTAAACGGTGATGGGCGTCAAGACATTGTCATCGTCGATACGACGCGGGTCGTGTGGTACGAAAACCCAACCTGGCGGCGGCGGACGATCATCGAGGGGCAGACCCGGCCCGATAACGTCTGCATTGCCGCCCACGACATCGACGGCGACGGTCAGCTCGACCTGGCCCTGGGGGCCGACTGGAAACCGTTCAACACCCGCGCCGGAGGGACGATCCAATGGCTGAAGCGCGGGCGGTCCCTCGACGAGCCGTGGACCCTGTACCCGATCGGCGAGGAACCGACGGTCCACCGCATTCGCTTTGCGGACGTGTTGGGCGAAGGGAAGCCGCAACTCGTGATCTCGCCGCTGATGGGCCGGCACAGCAGCAAGGAAAAGAACTGGATGGACGGGGTGCCGGTGCGGACCTTTGTCTACCGCATTCCCAAGGACCCGGTCAAGGACCGGTGGGAAGAGGTCGTGCTCGACCAGACGCTGCACGTGGTGCATAATTTTTGGCCCATTCCGTCGGCCGATGGCCGACGGATGGACCTGCTGACCGCCAGCTACGAGGGGGTCAGTCTCATTACCCGAGACGAAGCGGGCCGATGGGTTTGTCAGCGGCTGGGGGCAGGCAACCAGGACAATCCCGCGAGCAACCGGGGCGCCAGCGAGGTCAAGCTGGGGCGCTTGAAAAATGGTCGCCGGATCATCGCCACCATCGAGCCGTGGCACGGGCATCAGGTGGTCGTTTACACCGAGCCGGGCCAGCCGGGCGCCCTTTGGAATCGGCATGTGATTGACGATCGGCTGAAGTGGGGCCATGCCGTCTGGTTTGCCGACTTGGATGGGGACCAGAATGAGGAGCTGATCATCGGCGTCCGCGACGACCTCTCCGATCGGCCGCAGGAGCGCTGCGGCGTGCGGGTGTACAAGGCGCGGAACGCCGAGGGAAGCGCCTGGGATCGCCAGATCATCGAGGACGGCGGCGTAGCGGTCGAAGACCTGGCTGCTGCCGACCTCAATGGCGATGGCCGCGTTGATATCGTCGCGGTGGGTCGGCGGACGGGCAACGCGCGGATTTACTGGAACCAGGGCCGGTGAACCGCCGGTCCCGGCGCGACGTTCTCCCACCCGCAAGGCGCGATGCCCGGCGCCAGGTCGGTCGCCGGGCATTCGATCCGGTGCCGCCTCAGGCCCTTGGCGGCTTGCCGCCGGCCCCTGGAGGGGCGGACCGGGCTGCTCGTAGCTTCTGCCGTGCCCGTGACAGAATTGGGCCGATGCTGTTGACCGGGATGTTCAACTCGGTGCTGATCTCTTCGTAGGAGCGCCCTTCCAGGTAGTACAGCCGCACGACTTCGCGCTCGGTCGAGCGCAGGCCCCGGAGCAGCTGCTGCACCTCCTCGAGCTTCTCGAGGCCGGCTTGCACCCGAGAGGTTCCTTCGTCCTCCACCTCGAGGTTGGCCCGCGGCGAGACCGCCCCCCGACCCGGGGACTGACGGCGGACCAGCTCGTGGACGCACAGGCGGCGGGCGATCACCGTCAGGTACGTGGCCAAGCTGCTTTGGCCGCGGAACTGCCGCAAGACGGCGTAATCGTTGGCGATGATGCCGAGGAGGATTTCGGCGGCCAAGTCTTCGGTGTCTTCCGGAGTCAGAGGGACGCCGCGGAGATGGGCGGTATAATGCACGACGTGGTAAATCAGACCCAGGAACCGCTGCACGAACTCTTCCCACGCTCCCGCTTCGTGGCGCAAGCAGCGCTGCAACAGCGCCCGATCCACTGGCGTCAAGGGCACAGCGCGAACCTCCTGGGCGCACCTGGAGCTTTCCCCGATTGTCATCCTAGCAGCCAAGCCGAGCGACTGACAGCATCCGGCGTCGAATCGGCCGGCGCAACGGGGTCCCGTTCATGGAGCAACCGCTGGTCGGCATCGTCATGGGGAGTGAATCCGACTGGGAGACGCTGCGTCATGCCCGCGACGTGCTCGTGCGCTTCGGGGTGCCGCACGAATGTCGGGTGACGTCGGCCCATCGGACGCCGGCGCTGGTGGCGGAATATGCGGCCACTGCGGAGGGCCGGGGCCTGGAAGTGATCATCGCCGGCGCCGGTGGGGCCGCTCATCTTCCCGGCATGATCGCTGCCCAAACCCTGCTGCCCGTTTTGGGCGTGCCCGTGGAGAGCACGGCCCTGCGCGGGATCGATTCGCTGCTTTCGATCGTGCAGATGCCGGGCGGAATTCCCGTTGGCACCTTGGCCATTGGCAAGGCCGGGGCCATCAACGCTGGCCTGTTGGCGGTGGCCATCCTGGCCAACCGTCGCCCCGAACTCCGTGCCGCGCTCCGCCAGTTCCGCCAAGAGCAAACCGAGCGCGTCCTGCGGACACGCTTGGACGATGGGCCCGAAAGCAAGCCCGTGCTCACCCCGGGGGGGTGAGCACGGGACCCTGGTCGATGGCCGGCCCGCTCGGCAGCAGCGGCGGCTCCGTGGTCGTCGGCGCCGGCGCGGGCACCGGCCGCAGCGGCTTGCTCGGCCGACTCGACGGCACCACCGGCGTGGCCGGCGCCGAACCCGGGCTACGCGGCGAGGTCGGCACCACGACCGGGGGCACCGGGTCGCCTCCGGGCGCCGGCGTCGGCGCCAACCGCGCCCCCGGTTCCACGATCACCGGCGGCCCACCGCCCGGCGTGGCGGGCAGGGCCGGCCCATCCACCTTCGGCATCTTCAAGCCGCTGAGCTGGCATTGGATCAAGGCCGTCCGCGCCTGCCACCGCACCTTCAACGACGGGTCATTGGCCGCCGCCTGCTGCAACGCCCACCCCGCTTCCGGGGTCACCGGTCGGAGCTTGCCCAGGCTCTCGGCGGCTTCCGCGCGGACATTCGCCTTGCAATCGTTCATCAGCACGTCGATCAAAATCGCCGTCACCTCAGGATGGCTCTTGCCGTCGAAATTCCGCAACTCGCGCGCCGCTTCCTCACGACGCTTGTCACTGGCATCCGTCTTGACGATGACGATCAACTCTTGCACACGCTGCGCCGGGTCGGTCTTCGGCTTCTTGTTGAAGAAAATGCCGGCCCACGCCGGCAGCACCACCATCGCGTGAACCACCACGACGAGGATCGTTCGACGCATCGACATGGCTTGGACTCCTCGGGCGCTGAGTGCTCGGCGGTCGGCCGCG
>JANWYO010000007.1 GCA_025055215.1 Gemmataceae bacterium | reverse complement strand
CCGCTGCCGCCTTGCCGCTCCGGCGA
The DNA here is from genome assembly GCA_025055215.1 of Gemmataceae bacterium. Lineage (GTDB taxonomy): Bacteria > Planctomycetota > Planctomycetia > Gemmatales > Gemmataceae > JANWYO01. The sequence goes on along the minus strand of JANWYO010000007.1, from coordinate 16,015 downwards.
CCTTTCGCTCGCGCCACCTGCTTGGTTATCCTCGCCGCGACACCATGTCAGCCCGCTCCTCTGCCGAACAGACCGCCCACCGTGCCCGCCGCGAAGCCGTTCTCGTCCTGTTCATCTGGGCGACCGCCTTCGCCTGGACCCTGAGCTGGTGCTACCTCCGCGGCTACACCCACCCACCCGACAGCTGGCTGGTCCGCGTCGGCTGGGCCGAGCCCGTCCCGGAACATCGCACCATTGCCGGGCTGCCTCATTGGGTCTTTGTCGGCATCCTGGTCCCGTGGCTGGCGTGCCTGGCCATCACCCTCGTGTTCGGCCTGTTTCTCATCCGCGACGACGACCTGGGGCGCGAGGGCGGGGAGGGCGAGCATGGCGGCCCTTGAAATCTCGACTGAAAGCGCCCAGCTCCTTGTCGCCTTCGGCTGCTACCTGCTGGGCGTCGCCCTTCTGGGAGTCTTCTCGCACCGCTACCTGACGCGGGGCAGCTTCGTCAAGGAATATTTCCTCGGGAATCGCGGCCTGGGACCGTGGGTGCTCGCCCTCTCGGTGGCGGCCACTGCCATCAGCGGCGGCACCTTCATGGGCTTCCCCTCGCTCGTTTACACCAATGGCTGGGTCATGGCCTTGTGGGTATGCGGTTACATGACGGTGCCGCTGACCACCATGGGCCTGTTGGGCAAACGCCTCAATCAGGTGGCCCGCATCAGCGGCGCCGTCACCGTCCCGGACGTCTTCCGCGACCGCTTCCGCAGCCCGACCCTGGGCGTGACGGCCTCGTGCCTCATCCTCGTCTTTCTCGGCTTCAATCTCGTGGCCCAATTCAAGGGCGGCGGCCTGGTCATGAAGGAAGCCCTCCGCCTGCCACCCGGGACAATCTCGCTGCCGACATGGGGCATCACCATCGACCGCGGCTACCTCGTCGGCCTGGCGATCTTCGCCTGCACCGTGATCGCTTACACCACCTACGGCGGCTTCTGGGCCGTCACCTGGACCGACGTCCTCGAAGGATTGGTCATGCTCGTGGGCGTCGTGGTCCTGGCGGTGCTGGCCGTCGCGGCGGTTCCCGCCATCGACGGCCGTTCCGGCCTGGACGCCGCCACCGAGCACCTCTACCGCCTTGACCCCGCCCTGGTGCGCGGTCCTGGTCCCGGCAGGTTCCTCCCGCTGGGCATGGCAGTGTCGTTCTACGTCCTCTGGTCGCTGCTGGGCGCCGGCCAGCCCAGCGGCATGGTCCGGCTGATGTCCTTCCGCGACTCGACCAGCCTCCGCCGCGCGTTGCTGTTGGCCAGTGGCTACTTCGCCGCCACCTACCTCTGCCTGGTGGTGATCTTCATCTGTGCCCGCGCCATTTTCCCCACCCAATACCTGCACGGCACCGGCAGCGAAGGGGAACCGGACAGCATCATGCCCGTGATGGTCCGCGAGGTGACGCGGCCCTTGCGGATCGGCTCGTGGTCAATCGGCCCCCTGGTCGCTGGCTTCCTCCTCGCGGCTCCCTATGCCGCCATCATGTCTACCGTGGCCGCGTTCCTGCTCATGATCAGTTCCAGTCTTGTCCGCGACCTCTATCAGCGCGTCTTCCATCCCAGCGTCACGACGCGAACGGTTAAGACGCTCAGCTACCTAGTCACGGCGTTGGTGGGACTGATCGCCTTGGCCGGCGCCCTCAATCCGCCCAGCTTTCTCCAATACATCATCGTCTTCACTGGTAGCGGCCAAGGCTGCGCCTTCCTGGTGCCGATGGCCCTGACCCTCTACTGGCGGCGGGCGACTCGCGCCGGCATCCTCGCCGGCATGCTCGCCGGCTTCGGCGTCCTCGTCGCTGGCTACGCCCTCGGTTGGCTCGATGCCGCGGACCTCCCCTGGTCCGAAGACAACCTCGCCTGGCTCCCCGGCTGGGGGGAGCCACGCCTCGATAAATTCGCGCCTCTGTACGCCGGTGGCGTCGATCCCCTCCTTTGGGGGTTGCTCGCTTCGGCCGTGGCCGGCATCGGCATCAGCCTCTTGACCAAGGTGGACGAGGAACAGGCCGCCAAGTACTTCTTCGACGCACCGGCGTCAACCGCCGCCTCGGCCTGAGGGCCATGCCGCCGTCAAACAGAAACACCCGGTTTCCGCCGGAAACCGGGTGTTCGCTTGGCCCTTGGCCGCAGTGGCGCTCAGGCGAACAACTCCTTGATCGGCGTGCCGTCGCGGACAATCTGAATCGGCCGACCCGTCGGCGTGTAGTACTCTTTGTGCGGGTCGATGTCGAGCGCCTGGTAGAAGCTGGCCGCCACGTTCTCGGGGGTCTGGGGATTGTCGGCCGGCTCTTCGCCCTTGTCGTTGGTCTTGCCGATGACCTGCCCGCCCTTGATGCCAGCGCCGGCCAGCACGATCGACATGGCCCGCGCCCAGTGGTCGCGGCCGGCATTGCGGTTGACCTTCGGCGTCCGGCCGAACTCGCCCGTCATCAGGATGGCCGTTCGTTCCAGCAGACCGCGGGCGCTGAGGTCCTCCAACAGGCTCGCCACCCCCTGGTCAAGCTTCGGCAGCTTGTCGGTTTTCAGGATCTCAAAGTTGTTGCGGTGGGTGTCCCAGCTGCCGTAGTCGATCGACACGAAGCGCACGCCCGCTTCGATCAGTCGCCGGGCCAACAGGCACGCTTGGCCAAACGAATGCCGACCGTACCGCTCGCGCACCGCATCCGGCTCCTGCGAGATGTCGAAGGCATTTCGGGCCTTCGGCGAGTTGAGGATCTCGAAGGCCTGCTGATAGAACCGGTCCATGCCGGCGAGGTCCTGACTCTTGACCTCGACGGTGCGGAAGGCGGTGTCCAGGCCCTCGAGCAGCGACTTTCGGCTGCTGATCCGTTCCAGGCTGAGGCCCTGGGGAAGGGCCAAGGCCCGGACACTGAAATCGGGCTTGTTGGGGTCGTCGGTAACGGTGAACGGGTTGTAGGCCACGCCGAGATAACCGGCGGTCTCCGCGCCGCCGTTGGTGCTCGAGATCGGCAGCGAGACGTAGGGCGGTAAGCCGGGCGGGGCAGCGTACTCCTTAGTAACCACCGAGCCATAGCCCGGGAACTGGAGGGATGGTAGCGGCCGGTTGCCGGTGCGGAGGAACATTTGGCCCGGGGCGTGCGCCGCCAAGTTGTGGCTGACGCTGCGGACAATGGCGAACTTGTCCGCGTTTTGCGCCAGCCGCGGCAGGTGCTCGCAGATCTCGATTCCAGGGACGTTCGTCTTGATCGGCTTGAATTCACCGCGGTACTCCTCCGGGGCATCCGGCTTCAGGTCCCACGTGTCCATGTGGGTTTGGCCCCCGGGGAGGTAAATGAGGATGGCGCTCTTATCGACCGTGCGGCCGGCGGCCGCAGCCGCCGCCGCATACCGCAGGTATGCCGGCAGGCTCAGCCCCAGCAGCCCCAACGAGCCTGCCTTGAGGAAGTCCCGCCGGTGGGTGCCGTCACAAAATCCGCGAAAAGCCATGATTCGGTTCTCCTGTCGAGGTTGGCAGGTAGGCAGCGTCTTGTTCCATCGGCGAACCTCGGCCCGCGCCCAGCTCGCGTGGCGATTGCACGGGCCGCGATCCTGCCGAGCGCGGTGTCAGTGGTTGAAAACAAACTCCCGGAGGTTGATCAGCGACCAGAGTACATCTTCAAAGCCTGCCTTGCGGTCTGCCGCCCGGGCGACGTACTCCAGGGCCTTGCGGGTCTCCTCGGCGGTCGGGAACCGGCTCACCGTGCGGAGGTACAGTTCCTCGACCAGCTCCGGATCCTTCTTCACTCGCCGCAGGAGCTTGGACAACTCCCCATTGGCCGCGGCGATCTTATTGTTCACGTCCACGTCGTTGATCAGGTACATCGCCTGTGGCAAGCCGGCGTCGCTGCTGCGCTCGCAGTCGCAGGTTTGCGTTCGCAACGGCCGGCCGAAGATCGACAAGGCGTATCCCGTGCCGTTGTTGGTCCCCAGCCGCGTCGGCGCCAAGCCAATGGCCCGAGTTCCGGGGGGGGCGATGTTGCGGTTGTAAAATTCCCGTCCGCCCGTGACCTGGTTAATGGCATCGACCACCACCTCGGCCGGCAGCCGCCGCAGCAGGGCATGCGAGAAGTTCCGCCGATCCAGGGCATTGGTTTCGTTCGTCTTCCAGCTCAGCTGGTAAACCCGCGAGTTCAGGATCGTCCGGTGCAGGTGTTTCAGGTCGAACTTGTGGTCGATGAAGTCTCGGGCCAACCAGTCCAGCAGTTCGGGGTTAGACGGAGGATTGCCCGCGTTGAGGTCGTCCGGGGGATCGACGATGCCAACTCCGAAGTAATGGGCCCAGATGCGATTGACGATTGCCTTGGCGAAGAAAGGATTGTCCGGGCTGCGCATCCACTCCATCAAGGCGACGCGCGGATCCTGCCCAGGTCGAATCGGGTATTCCGCCCCGCCCAAGGCCCGTGGCTTCAGCGTGTTGGCTGGACCCTCGGCTTTCTTCTTGCCCCCTTTCTCGCCTTCCGGGAGCTGGACGTAAATCTCACTGTACTGGTAAGTCTGCCGATCCGATGACTGCGGCACCAGCTCCTTGGGCACGTCGTTTGGAATCCCGGAGCGGACGGCGCTGAAGAACTGGACGTAGCCCTTGAAGTCGTCTTGCGTCCAGCGGTCGAAGGGGTGCTTATGGCATTGGGCGCACTCCAGCCGGATGCCGAGGAAGGCGTATGAGATTTGCAGGGCAACCTGGTCACCCCGGTTGCCGGCCTTCTTCCAGAAGATGTCGTTGGTCTTCCGACGCGCGTAGGCGGAAGTATCGAAATTCTCGCCAGCGATGCCGTCGGCGACTTTCTTGTGCTCCTCGATGGTCTCCTCGACGCTCCGGCCCTCGCGCGTGGTGGCCGTGATGATCCCGGCCACCAGCTCATCGTAGGGGACGTTTTTCTCCAGCTTGTCTTTCAGCCAATCGTACCACAGCCAAGCGGTCTTCGGCCGCGGCAAGGGCGTGAAGCGGTCATCGTTGCCTGTCAGGTCGGAGAATTTGGTGGCCCAGAACATGGCGTATTCGGGCCGTTCGAGAAGTTCGTCGATTTTCTTCGCCCGTTTGTTCGGGTCTTGGTCGGCGAGGAACCGGCGAACCTCGTCCGACGTCGGCAGCGTGCCAATGAGGTCAAGATGGGCCCGGCGGAGGAATTCGCTGTCGGTGCAGGTGTCGGAAGGTTTCAATCCCAGTTTCCGCCACTTGGCGGCACACAACTCGTCGATCGTGTTGTTCGGCTGGAACGCCACCGAGTTGGTCGATCCCGTGAGGGGAATGAGCACATGGCTGGTGCCGACCGCCCCGCCGAACGTGGCAACGACGGCCGTATCGCCGTGGGCGACCGCGGTGATCAGCCCGGCGTCGGTGACAGTGGCGATGGCCTCGTCGTTGGTGGAAAACTGCGTCAAGGCGGTGACGTCTTCACGGGTCTTGTCGGCATAGAGGGCGACGACCTTCAGCTGCACCGTCTCGCCCTTGCGTGGCAAGACGACGGCTGCCGGGGTAATTTCCAGTCCCTCCAGGAGCGGCTCGGACTCGGGTTTGTAGGGTGCCCCGGCCGCGATCCAGTCGTGAAACATCCGATACTGCCAGCTGCCGACCTCGAAGCGTTGGCCACCTTTGTGGGCGACGGTCTTGGTGGCCTTGAGAAGGGCGAGACTGTTGCCGGGGTCATTAACATCGACGCGGGGAATCTTGCCGTCCTGGGTCAGGGCGTTGAAGTCGGCTTTGGGGTCGGAGCCGAACAGCGACAGTCGGAAGCCGCCGGCTCCCTGGAAGGAGCCGTGGCAGGCTCTTCCGGCGCAGCCGACCTTACTCATCAGCGGTTCGATGTGGCGTCGGAAACCGGGCGTGCCGCCGGGGCCGTCTTTGGCCCAACGGACCTGTGCCGGCAGCACTTCCGTGGTGGGGGCGGGAGCCTCGGCCGAGGCCGTCCCAACCCAGCAGGCCGCCAGCGCACCACACGTCCAGAGGCACAGCCTGGTATTCATCGTGACTCGATCTCCTCGTCGTGATTGATGTTGCGGTTCAGGGCGGGGGGCAGCGAGAACCGCCATCATTCAGGCAGGCCTGGTCGGAGTCCGAACCAGGCGCTTCAGGAAGGCCATCTCAATGCATTAAACTCGACGATACGCCCCGAGTTTCGCCTCGTCAACGAAAATTTCGTCGCAAACGCCGGGAAGCCGGATCGCGCACCCGACGAGCCCCGTCACGCCGGACCCAACACGGCGGGGCTTCCGGCCAATCCCCACGCCGCGGGCGTCAACCGGGTCGGCAAACTTTTCCTGTTTTTTCGCCTTTTCTGACCAGCGGCCGGCAAAAACCTTGTGCGGCATCTTAGCGGTTGGCCGACTTAGGCCGACATGACTGATTTCAAAGGCTCGCCACCGCGATGAGGCGGGGGAGCGGAGCCGAAAGGAGGCGTTTATGGGTCGGCGACTGTGGGAAGCTGCGGTGGCCGTGGGCGCCATCCTAACGCTGTTCCCCCCGCCAACATCGGCCCAGCAGCCGGACTGTGCGCCCGTTTCCCCACGCGTGGTCGGTCCCTGGCAGACGCTTTGCGGGCGGATGCCGCGGTGGGGCGGTCGGCCGAATCGGCCGACCGCGGATCGGTCCCCTGGGGCAACCGTCCCGCTGCCCCCCACCGACGCGCCCACAGGCGGCATGCTCCTCAAGACCGGCGCCTTTCAGCTCGGCCCCGCCGTCGGCCGCGACCTCCTCCGCTCCCAGAGCGACGGTTACTGGGGCTTTTGGGACTGACCGGCTCACCCGGCTGGATCATAACCAATCCGACGGAGCAGTTCCGCGGTCAGGACAAAGGGTCTCGACGGAACGCTGTCCAAGCGGAACAACGGCAGCAGATCAAGGGCACCGATCGGTTCGATCCGGTCTAGCCAGCCGCACGACCAGGCCAACAGCCCGATCAGGGCGTTGGCCGGCACCCCAGCCTGGCGCAAGGACGCCAAGCGCGTGTCGCCGTGCCGCTTGGCGAGTCGCCGGCCATCCGGTCCCACCACCAGCGGCACATGGACAAACGCGGGCGGCGTCAGGCCCAGTGCCTCGTACAGCAACAGCTGCCGCGGCGTGGACGGCACCAGGTCGTCGCCGCGCACGACCTCCGTGATCCCTTGGGCCGCGTCGTCCACGACGACGGCCAACTGATAAGCGGGTGTCCCGGCCGATTTCCACACCACGAAGTCGCCGCCCACTTGGGTCAAGTCCACGTGGCTGAAACCGCGGAAGCCATCGAGGAACGCCGGCGATGCCGCACCCACGCGGAAGCGCCAGGCGAACGGGGTCGAGAGTCGGTCGGCGTCCGCCACGCGCCGCCCGGCGCAGGTTCCCGGATAGACGGGCCCTTCATGCTCGGCATGGGGGGCGCTGGCAGCACGCTCGACATCGCTGCGGGTGCAGGTACAGGGATAGACCCGCTCGGCGGCCTGGAGCCGTTGCAGGGCGTCGTGGTAAAGCGGCAACCGCTGACTTTGCACCGCGATCTCGCCGTCCCAGTCGAGGCCGAGCCAGCGGAGGTCGTCAAGGGCCTGGTCCGCGGCCCCGGGCTTGACCCGGGGCGAATCGATGTCTTCCAGCCGCAGGACCACTCGACCACCCCGAGACCGTGCCGAGAGCCAGGCGATGAGATAAGTCCGGGCATTGCCGACATGTTGGGCGCCGGTCGGCGACGGGGCCAACCGGCCCACCACGGGCGCCGCCAGGTCTGAGTGGGACAAAACCTTGGGAGCAAGGCTGGGTAACGAAGACATCATTCCACCGTCAGCGTTGGCTTTGCCGGTTTAAGTATCACGATCGCTTTGCCCCTTTTCCCAGGGTGTTGCCTTGCATTCCCTTCAATCCCCATCCAGTGGTCGGAGGCGTTGGTCGATAACACCTTTCGACTGAGCGGTATTACAAACCGCTGGGTCTGAGAGTGACGGGATCGATCGGGAGAAACAAGGTGTTCATGGTAGCACGCCGACGACCGCGATGGTGGCGATGGGGCCCGACCTGGTTCATGGCGGCGGGAGCGATGTTGCTGGGGATCGGCGGCTTGGTGGCCCAAGAGCCGCCCGAGGTTCCGGTCTTGCCGGAAACCACCGTGGTCGGCGAGATGCTGGCAGCCGAGAGCGGCGCCGGGCCGACGTCCCCCTTGATGACCCGGCCGGTCGGCATCCCGCTCCTGGTGCCGATCAACCAATCCCTCACCACTCCCGGCATTCTCCCTGTCGGCATCGAAAACGTCATCGGCGGGCCGACGGCCGCCTCGCAGGGCCGGGTGACCCCGGACCAGATTCAGTACCAGGTTCGCTCCCGGGTGGGGGAAGTGCTCCAGGAGGTTCCCGGCCTGATCGTGACGCAGCACAGCGGCACCGGCAAGGCCAACCAATTCTTCCTCCGCGGCTTTAACCTTGACCACGGCACCGACTTCTCCGTCTGGATCGACGACGTTCCCATCAACTTGCCGACGCACGCCCACGGCCAAGGGTATCTGGACGTCAACTGGCTGATCCCCGAGTTGGTGCAGTACATCGACTTCTACAAGGGACCTTACTACGCCCAGCTCGGCGACTTCTCTAGCGTCGGCTCCGCGTGGATGTATTATGCCAACAGCCTCGACGCCGGCTTCACGCGCTTTGAATTCGGCCGGACCGACTACTTCCGCCTGCTGAATGCCGACTTTGGGCAGGTCGGTCCGGGCGTCTTGATGTATGCCGTCGAAGGGGTGTACTACAACGGTCCCTGGGTCACCCCGGAAGACTTCCAGAAGATCAACCTCGTCTTCCGCTACACGATTGGCGACAGCGACGAGGGGTTGTCGCTGTCGCTGTTAGGCTACAACGCCAAGTGGCGGGCGACCGACCAGATCCCGCTGCGGGCGGTGCGCGAGGGCCGATTGGACTTCTTCGGCGCCGTTGATCCCTCGGACGGCGGCGGCACGTCGCGGGGTCAGGCGAACCTCCAGTGGTGGCGGTTGGGCGACAATGGCGCGCTGACCAAAGCCAACGTCTACGGCGTCCTCTACAGCCTGAACCTGTACAGCAACTTCACCTACGTCCTCGACGACGAAATAAACGGCGACCAATTCGGCCAGATCGACCGCCGGTTCTATACCGGCGCGAACGTCACTCACAGCTGGAACGACTGGATCATCGGCAACCGGCTGCGGCACACCGTCGGCTTTCAGGCCCGCAACGACTACATCCCCCGCCTGGAGCTCACCAAGACCAAGGAGCGCCAGCTCCTGGGCATCACCCGCAGCGATGAAGTCAATGAATTCAACATCGGCCTGTTCTATTACAACGAGGTCCAATGGCTCGACAAGGTACGCACGCAACTCGGCGTCCGCGGCGACCCGTTTTCTTTCTGGGTCGATAGCAAAAGCCTGCCCGAAAACAGTGGCAGCCGCGGAGCAGCCATCGTCAACCCCAAGGCGTCGCTGATCGTCGGGCCATGGGCCTGGACCGATTTCTACCTGAACGCCGGCATGAGCTACCACAGCAACGATGCCCGCGGCGTGACGATCAAAATCGACCCCGTGACGGGTGAACCGATCGAGCCGTCGCCCCCGCTGGTGCGGACCCGAGGGTGGGAGACGGGCTTCCGCACCCAGGCCATTCCCAACCTGATGACGACCCTGACCTACTGGTATCTCGAACTCGACTCTGAACTGGTGTTTCTGGGTGACGCCGGCACCACGGAGGCGGCCCGTCCTAGTCGCCGCTACGGCCTGGAGTTCAACAACAACTACCTCCTCAATCGCTGGCTGCGGATCGACGCTTACTACGCCTGGTCGCATGCCCGTTTCACCGAGTTTGCTCCCGAAGGGCAGTTCATCCCTGGGGCCATCGAAACGGCCTTTTTCGGCGGGCCAACGTTCTTATTACCTAACGGAATGTTCATCACGGCCCAATATCGCTACTTCGGGCCGCGGCCCCTCAACGAAGCCGGGAGCGTCTACTCCGATTCGACCTCGGTGGTGAACCTGGAAATTGGCTATCGCCGGCCGCGGCTGAATTGCGGCGTCATGTTCCTGAACCTGCTCGATTCGCGGGACCACGACATCGACTACTTCTACACCTCCCGGTTGCCGGGAGAACCGCGCGAGGGGGTCGACGACATTCATTTCCACCCGCTGGAACCCTTTGCGGCCCGGTTTTATTGTCAGCTCAACTATTAAGCCCCCGCCCCGAAGGAGACGTCGCCGACGACGGGCCCGGCGGGGTGGGTTGAGAGGAAGGAAGGATTCCGATGAAGAAGTTGCTGACGGCAATGGTAATGGGTGCGATCACCGGGATCAGCCTGGCGCAAGAGAAAGAGCCCCCGGTGGAGATGGCGCCGGCGCCGACGAAAGAAGCGGTCGCTCGGCCGACCCGCCGCGACGTGCCGCCGGCCGAGATCGTGCTCCTGCCCGGCCAAGCCAGCGCCACCCCGTATCGCAAAGGCCTCGCCTTCGCCAATGGCGGGGCCATCGAGGTTCGCCAAGTCGATCCGACCACGGTGGTAGTGACGATGTCCGGTCTGACGGCCACCAACGCCGACCTGATCTGCCGCTCAATCGCCAATTACACGTTCGAGTTGCACCAGGACTTCGAGGTGCGGGTGAATTCCGACAAGGTCAAGGCGGTGAAGCTGTCGATGGAAGGGCAGGTGATGGGACTGCTTCGCTCCGACCATTCGCATTACACCTGTCACATCTGCGACATTGGCGGGGTTGCCGGCACGCAGCCGGCCCTAGCTGCGGTCGCCGCCGGCGAGCAGACGCTGGTGTCGCTGACGCTACCGGCTCGGATGACCTCCCGCCGGCAAGACCTCTCCGTGTACAACCACGAAGGGCCGTTCATCATCCCCATCGCGCCGGGTCGGTTCACCTTGCACCAAAGTTGGGGCTTCGGCACCAGTCACCCGCCCTTCTTTGTGCGGGGCGCTTCGGCGGAATTTTCACCTCAGCCCCAATATTTCCTCGAGCCGTTCTGGTTCCAGAACATCAGGCCGTTTAACGGCATTGCCACGAACGACTTCGGGTTCAAGGTGACGTTGAAAGTGATTGCCGACTGACGGGGGAGCGCCTGTCCGCCCAGCCCTGGCTGGGCGGACAGGCGGGGTGGCGGCCGTCGTCAGTTTCCCTCAATGCGGAAACGCACCGGCACGATGACCTCTTTCTCCACCGGCACGCCGCCGGAACGTGCGGGCACAAAGCGCCAGAGGCGTTGCACCGTCGTCAAGGCCGATCGGTCGAGCAGGGGGTACCCGCTGGAACGATCGACGCTGACGGCCACGGGGCGGCCATCCACGCCGACACGCACGCGCAGGCGGACGACACCCTCTTGACCGGCCTCCAAGGCTTCGCGCGGGTACTCCGGGGCGGGATTGGCAGCGATCCGCGGCCACGGCACGTCGGCGCCTTGGGATTCCTGGGAGCTGACCGAGGGCTTGTCGCTGGGAGCCTTGGCCGACTCCGTGGGCGGAGGCGGTCGAAACGTCACGACATCGAGCGGATGCGGCACGGGCGGCAGAAGCACCGGGGCGGTCTCCATCCGCGGCAAGGGTGGTAACGCCGGCAAGGCCGGGGGCTGAGGAGCGGCTTTCGCCTTCGGCAACACGATCGGCGCCGGCTCCGGCGCCACCGCCGTCACCTCCCGCAGGGCCAGCGATACACGACCCACCTGGACCGGCAACGGCTCCGGTGGCTGCTCACCTGACGGCCCCAACCAGGCACACACCCCCAGCCCGCCGTGCAGCCCCAGACTGAGTGCCAAGGCCACGGCAAACGGGTCACGCCAACTTCCCTGGCCGCGACACCCTGTTTCGGAAAATGACCCCCGGCCCGCCTTGCTCATCGACGACGCATCTCCCATATTACAGAATCTACGGCCATATTACGGGCCTTCCCGGCGAGACGCCAGCACAGGGATCGCATGATGGATCTCCGGCTTTGGGACAACACGTTGCTTGATTTGTTCCACCGGGGTGGCCCGTGCATGTGGCCCCTGCTGGCATGTTCCGTCCTGGGGTTGGCCGTGATTCTCGACCGGGCGGCCGCCTTGCTGCGCGTGGGGATGAACTTCCCGAAATTCGTGGCTCGCTTGCGGCCGCTGATTCGGGCCCATCGCCTGGCCGAAGCGCGGGAGTTGCTGAGTCGTTCGCCGAGTCCGGTGGCCCGAGTCGCGGAAGCATACCTCGACAGCCGACATCGTCCGGCGGCCTTGCGGGAGGAGGTGGTCAGCCGGGAAGGGAGCATGCGCCTGGCTCGCCTGGAACGGCGCCTCAGCTGGCTGAGCATGATCGCCAGCGTTTCGACCCTGATCGGCTTGCTGGGCACCGTCACCGGGTTGGTGGCCGCCTTCCATCAGATCGAAATCAAGGCTGGTCAGGTCCAACCCGGCGATCTCGCCTCCGGTATCTGGGAAGCGCTCCTGACGACCGTGTTCGGCCTGGTCGTGGCCATTCCCTGCCTGGCGGCCTATCACCTGTTCGACCATCGCGTGGGGACGGTCGCCCAGCAAATGGAGTGGATCGCCGCTTACCTCGACGAGTGGTTTGAACAAGTGCCCCCGGCTAAGGCGGCGGAGCCGATTCGCCCGCCACCCTTGGTAGAACCGGACTTGCCGCGGAACTGAGGGCATCGCGTCCCAGGAAGAGCCATGATGCGCATCGTTCGCCGCCGCCGCCCGCCGATCGGCATCGACATGAGCCCGCTGATTGATTGCGTCTTTCAACTGCTCATTTTTTTCATGCTTAGCTCCAGCCTGCTGACGCCGACGATTCCCTTGAGCCTGCCGCAGGCCGCGACGGGGGAACCGCCCGACGATCAGGAGGTGTTAGTGACCGTCGATGATCAAGGTCGCTTCTTCGTCAACACCCACCCGATTGATCCGGCGCAGCTGGTGGAACGGCTCAAGCCGTTGGTGGCGCGGTCCAAGTCGAAAGCGGTGACGTTCCGAGGAGATGAGAAAATGCCTTATGAGCTGTTCATCCGAGCGATCGACGCGGCCCGGGCCAGCGGGGCGGTTCACGTCAACATTGCGCATCGGCCAATCGGTCCCTGAACGTCGGGCGAGCGGCGGAGCTTGGAGAGGGCGGCGTGCTCGGTCGGTGCGGGGCGAGAGCGAGCCGACAAGCCGGGTGCGGCGCGGCCGCGAAGCGACAAGACGGATGCGGGTTCACCAGTCGCGGGCGGAAGCGCGGTTGCGACTAAGTTCCGGCAATCGTAAGCTGGATTTACCGGCTCCGAAACTGTGCCGAAGGTCCGTGGCGGGTGCCTGTCTGTGAAGATCGCCGTTCGTTGTCCCCGCTGCCAAACTGAGTACCGGCTCAATCCGGAGCTGCGCGGCCAGCGGATTCTTTGCCCGAACTTGGCCTGCGGAGAGGTCTTTGAGGCGTGGCCAATGCCGGAGGTCATGCCGGGCCTGCCGCCGGGGCGGGAGGAGCAGCGGGGAACGTCGGCTGGAGGCGGCTACGTCAGTGGCTCGGTGGGGGAGTTGGTGCCGATCATCCCGGCCGAGCCGGCGTTGGCGCCCTTGCCGCCGGAAGAGGCGCATTTGGAAGTCGTTGCGCCGACGCCGCCTGCCCCGACGCCGCCCGAGCCGGGGTCGGGGCCGTCGGCCCCGACCCCGCGGCGCTCGCCCGCCGTGCCGTCAGAGAGAACGCCGCGGGACGGCCCGCCCCATGCGGCGCGGCGGTCTCCGAAGGAAACGCTGCCGGCGGGTACTTGGGCCGACACGTCTCCGCCCCCGCCGCCGGTGCGGCGGGGACCCTCCGAAGCCGGGTCTACGTTTGGGGTTCCATCTCCTCCGACCCCGCCACCACCTCTGGCCGACGGCGGAACCGCCGCCACGCAGGCGACCGCCGTCACAGACCTGCCCCCCTCCGAGGACGAGCAGCCGAACGCCGCTCGTCGGCGAGCGCCGTGGCTGATTGCCTTGATGCTGTCGGTCCTGGTCGCCGTGCTGGGGACTGGGGCCTTCGTCGTCGTCCAGGTCCTGAGGCAGACCGAAGAAGCGCTCGCTGCTGAGGCCCGGCGTGATTATCAGGATGGGGCCTTTGGGACGGCCGAGAAAAAATTCCGGCTATTGGAGAGCGAATACCCAGGAAGCGAGCACGCGGAGGAGTATCGCTTCTGGTCTCGGCTCTGCGCGATGAGTCGGCAGACCCATGATCCCGCGGTGCCGGCGGAGGCAGCGATGGAGGAGTTCCGCCGGTTCCTGCGGGACTACGAAAAAGACCCTCTCTTCAAGCAATGGCGGAAGGACCATCCCGACGACCTGACGCGGCGCCGAGAGGAGTTGGCGAACAAGTTTCTTGAGCGTGCCCAAGAGGCGATTGCCCAGGGAGCAATGGAGACGGCCACCCAACGGCTGGCTCAAGCGGAGCAACTCGATGCCGAGGGGGTAACTCCACGTCCGGGCGCCGACAGAAGCCCGCTCCGCGAAAAGATCAGAAGGGTCCAGGAGTTGTTGGCGCGAGCGGAGCAGCGGCGCAGCATCGTGGCCCAGATTCGCGGCTGGCTCGGCGAGCCGACGGCCAGCCACTTCGAGCAGGCGGAAGAGTTGGCCCGGCGTCACGGGTTGCAAGATGACGCTGAGGTCAGGGGGCTGCTCCAGCGCCTCTTTGAGAGCGCGATCGCCGAGGTGGCCTACGTGCCGGCGCAGGATTCGAAACCGATGGCGCCGCCCAGCCAAGAAGAACAGACGCTGCTGTTTGTACCCCGGCTGACGACAAGACCGTCGGCGAGTGAGGTTCCCGAGACACCGGCTGTGGTTTTCGCCTTGGTCCAAGGCCGGCTGTACGCGTTGGCCGGCCACAGCGGTGAGGTGCTCTGGACCACCTCCGTAGGCGTGGACACCGCGACGCTCCCGGTGCGCATCCCCGCCTCCAGCGTGCACCCCGAGATGGTCCTGGTGGTATCGTCGGACATTCATGCCGTCACGGCGCGGGAGGTTCTCACCGGCCGGCCCCGGTGGTGTCAGGCCTTACCAGCGCCGTGCTTGGCTCGGCCCTTGGTGGTCGGTTCCCGCACCTATGTGCCGACAGTCGATGGTCAAGTCCATGAGATTGAAACGGTCGCCGGTCATCGCCTATGTAGTTTCCGCCTGGGGCGAGGACAGCGGCTGACGGTCGGCGGCGCCTGGCAGCCGGGCACGAGCTGGTTGTTTTTCCCCGCTGATGGTCGGCACGTTTACGTCCTGGACAAGGGCAAGCGACGGGGTGTGGCAGTGATGCAGACCGGCCACCCGAGCGGCTCGATCCGCGGCGAGCCGATCATCGCTGCGGAGTCGGGATATCTGATCTTAAGTCAAGCTGACGGGATCGACCGAATGCAGCTGCGGGCCTTTCCCCTGCCGATGGCGGGGGCGCCTGCTGCCGCCGTGGGCCCGGCGATCCACCTGCCGGGCTGGTCGTGGTTTGCCCCGGTACACGACGGAGAGAAGGTGGTCCTGGCGACCGACGCCGGCTGCTTGCACCTGGTCGGGATCAATCAACCGGGTAACCGGGACACGCCGCTGTTTCCTTATTTGCCGGAGTCATGCTCCGTCGGGCCGGATGCAAGCGTCGGGGCCGGCGGGCGGGCGTTGGTGGTGTACGCCAGGGAGCGTGATTTTTGGGTGCTGGCGCGGGGTGGCTTGCAGCGCTGGCGGCTGGGGATTGGCCCGAAAAAGGGGCTTCAGCTGGCGCCTGTTTGGCCGAAGGCCTTGCCGCTCGGCTCGCCCATGCATGCCGGACAGGTCGTTGAGCCAGGCACGACGCTGGTGGTGACCACGCAGGCCATGCATCGGCCGGTCCATCTGGTCACGGCGGTGGCGGCCGACAGCGGCGCGGTGCGCTGGCAGCGGCAGGTGGGGCTGATGCCGGCCGGCGACCCGGTGCTGGTTGGAGGTGCGGTGGTGCTCCTGGACCAAGGGGGAAGCGCGTTCGTGGTGGATCCGAGCACGCGGGAGATTCGGGCCTTTCCGTGGACGGAGCCGGTGCACGGGACGCCACTGCTGATGAGCGGCGGCGACGGCCGCTCGGCCGTCGCCGCCGTCGG